>NZ_JBEZIQ010000008.1:0-214261 GCF_040651155.1 Kitasatospora sp. NPDC048545 | reverse complement strand
GACACCCCGGTCGTCACCTTGGACGCACGCCGCCGCGACAGCGCCAAGAGCGCCCTCATCACGCTCGTCGAACACGCCCTGCTCGCCCGACTGCGGTGACCCAGGCACACGTGGCCCGTCGGACCCCGCGCGGAGTCCGACGGGCCACGGCCCTGCCCCCGGCCGGCTACTCGGTGGGCTCCAGCCCGGCGCGGACCAGGCCGTAGGTGTACGCGTCCTCCAGCGCCAGCCAGGAGGCGGCGACCACGTTGTCCGCGACGCCGACGGTGGACCAGGTCGACGTGCCGTCGGTCGACTCGACCAGCACCCGCGTCTTGGACCCGGTGCCGTGCTGGCCCTCCAGGATGCGGACCTTGTAGTCCACCAGCTCGAAGGTGGCCAGCGGCGGGTAGATGCCCTCCAGCGCGGTGCGCAGGGCCTGGTCCAGCGCGTCCACCGGGCCGTTGCCCTCGCCGACGGCGGTGCGGCGCTCGCCCTTGGCCCAGAGCTTGACGGTCGCCTCGTTGCCGGAAACCCCGTTCGGGCCCTGCTCGCTGATGGTCCGCCAGGACTCCAGGGTGTAGAAGCGCTCCCGGCTGCCGCGCACCTCGTCGCGCAGCAGCAGCTCGAAGGAGGCGTCGGCGGACTCGTAGGTGTAGCCGAGGTTCTCCTGCTCCTTCACCTTGGCGACCACCCGGCCCGCCAGATCCCGGTCGGTGGACAGGTCGTAGCCGAGCTCCTTGCCTTTGAGTTCGACGGAGGCCCGGCCGGCCATGTCGGAGACCAGCATCCGCATGGTGTTGCCGACCCGCTCGGGGTCGATGTGCTGGTACAGGTCCGGATCGACCTTGATCGCGGAGGCGTGCAGTCCCGCCTTGTGGGCGAAGGCCGAGTAGCCGACGTACGGCTGGTGGGTGGAGGGCGCCAGGTTGACCAGCTCGGCGATCGCGTGCGAGATCCGGGTCATCTCGGGCAGCCGGCCCGCGGGCAGCACCCGGCGGTCGTACTTGATCTCCAGGGCGCCGACCACCGGGAACAGATTGGCGTTGCCGACCCGCTCGCCGTAGCCGTTGGCCGTGCACTGGACGTGGGTGGCGCCGGCGTCCACCGCGGCCAGGGTGTTGGCCACCGCGCAGCCGGTGTCGTCCTGGGCGTGGATGCCGAGCCGGGCACCGGTAACCGCCAGGACGTCGGCGACGGTGTCCCGGACACCGGCCGGCAGCATCCCGCCGTTGGTGTCGCAGAGCACCACCACGTCCGCGCCGGCCTCGTGCGCGGTGCGGACCACGGCGAGGGCGTACTCCCGGTTCGCCCGGTAGCCGTCGAAGAAGTGCTCGCAGTCGATGAACACCCGGCGGTCCCGGGAGCGCAGGAACTCGACGCTGTCCCGGATCATCTCCAGGTTCTCGTCCAGGGTGGTGCGCAGCGCCAGCTCCACGTGCCGGTCGTGCGCCTTGGCGACCAGCGTGATCACGGGGGCACCGGAGCCGACCAGCGCGGCCAGCTGCGGGTCGTCCGCGGCCCGGCCGCCGGCCCGGCGGGTGGCTCCGAAGGCGACCAGCTGTGCGTGCTCCAGCTCCAGCTCGGCGGCGGCCCGGGCGAAGAACTCGGTGTCGCGGGGGTTGGCCCCGGGCCAGCCGCCCTCGATGAAGCCGACCCCGAACTCGTCCAGGTGCCGGGCGATGGCCAGCTTGTCCGCCACCGTCAGGTTGATGCCCTCGCGCTGGGCGCCGTCGCGCAGCGTGGTGTCGAACACGTGGAAACTGTCGTCGGTACGGCTGACCTCGGTCATGACCCCTGGTTCTCCGTTCGGGGAGGTTCGTACTGCTCTGGCCGGATTTTCTGGTCCCGGCTCCACTGTCCAGGATCTCGCGCGCGGCCCCGGTGTCCCCGGGCCCTTCGTGGGGGCCCTCGGCCGGTCCGGGTGGCGGTGCTCGGCGGGGCGGTGCCCACAAAGCAAAAGACCCCTCGCGGGTGCGAGAGGTCTGCGCGCGGGTCTGGACGCTCGTGGTCGCTCCGCATCGGGTCCTGCGGGAGCGGTCACTGCGGACCGGCGCGCCTGCTGCCGATAATCAGCGAAAGCGAGGACACGCTGGCAGTCTGGCACAGCTCCCGGGATCCGGCCCGCCCGTCTCGCGATGCGAAACACGGCAGGCCGGAGCCGGTGTGGGCGTTCCGGAATCAGACGATCTTGTGCAGCCAGCCGTGGGTGTCGGCGTTCTGGCCGCCCTGGATCGACAGCAGCGCCTTGCGCAGCTCCATGGTGATCGGGCCCGGCTCGCCGGTGCCGACGGTCCAGTCGGCGGCGGCGGACTTCACCGAGCCGACCGGGGTGATGACGGCGGCGGTGCCGCAGGCGAAGACCTCGGTGAGGGTGCCGTCGGCGTTGGCCTGCTGCCACTCGTCGGTGGAGATCTTCCGCTCCTCGACGGCGTAGCCGAGGTCGGAGGCGAGCTGGAGCAGCGAGTCGCGGGTGATGCCGGGCAGCAGGGCGCCGGACAGCTCCGGGGTGACGATCTTCGCGTCCTTGCCCTCGCCGAAGACGAAGTACAGGTTCATGCCGCCCATCTCCTCGACCCACCGGTGCTCGGCGGCGTCGAGCCAGACGACCTGGTCGCAGCCCTTCTCGGCGGCCTGGGCCTGGGCGACCAGCGAGGCGGCGTAGTTGCCCGCGCACTTGGCGGCGCCGGTGCCGCCGGGCGCGGCCCGGACGTACTCCTTGGACAGCCAGACCGAGACCGGCTTGATGCCGCCCTGGAAGTAGGCGCCGGCCGGCGAGGCGATGATCATGAAGAGGTAGGAGTTGGCCGGTCGGACACCCAGGCCGACCTCGGTGGCGAACATGAACGGACGCAGGTAGAGGCTCTGCTCCGGCTCGTTCGGGACCCACTCCTGCTCCTGCCGGACCAGCAGCTCCACGGCCTCGACGAAGGTCTCGACCGGCAGCTCCGGCATTGCCAGACGGCGGGCCGAGGCCTGGAAGCGGGCGGCGTTGGCCTCCGGGCGGAAGGTGGCGATGGAGCCGTCGGCCTGGCGGTAGGCCTTCAGGCCCTCGAAGATCGCCTGGCCGTAGTGCAGGGTCATGTTCGCCGGGTCGATCTCCAGCGGCGCGTACGGCGCCAGCTGGGCGTCGTGCCACCCCACGCCCTCGGTCCAGCGGACGGTGACCATGTGGTCGGTGAAGACACGGCCGAAGCCGGGGTTGGTCAGCCGGGCCTCGCGCTCCGCTGCGGGCAGCGGGTGGGCGGAGGGCTTGAGGTCGAACGTGATGGGCGCCTGGGTGGGCGTGCTCATGGCTGTTTCCTTCACCGTGGGGTTGGTCCGGGCCCCACCGCCGCAAGGACGTTCCGGCGATCGAACGCCGGAACGAACGCACAGCGACACGGCCCACTGTCGATACTCGCATCCAGAGGGCCGTGCCGAACAGCCGCCGGCTCCTTTGAGAGCTGCAAGCTGCGGTTATGCGGTCCGGCCCAGCTGGCCGGACACCTTGTGGGTCCGGCCCGCCGGCCGGAACTCCGCCTTCGGATCCGGCCCGCTAGCCGGAACTCCGCCTTCGGATCCGGCCCGCTAGCCGGATACTCGCCCGGCGAGCGCGTCGCCGACCTGGGAAGTGCTGCGGGTGCCGGAGCGCTCGGCCAGGTCCGCCGCGACGGCGGCCTCGACCCGGGCGGCCTCGGCGGCGAAGCCGAGGTGCTCCAGCAGCATGGCGACGGACAGCACGGTGGCGGTCGGGTCGGCCTTGCCCTGGCCGGCGATGTCCGGCGCCGAGCCGTGCACCGGCTCGAACATCGACGGGAACTCGCCGCTCGGGTTGATGTTGCCGCTCGCGGCCAGGCCGATCCCGCCGGTGACGGCCGCGGCCAGGTCGGTCAGGATGTCGCCGAACAGGTTGTCGGTGACGATCACGTCGAAGCGCTCGGGCTGGGTGACGAAGAAGATGGTCGCCGCGTCGACGTGCAGGTAGTCGGTGGTGACCTCGGGGAACTCCGCGCCGACCGCGGCGAAGATCCGCGTCCACAGGTGCCCGGCGTGCACCAGCACGTTGTTCTTGTGCACCAGGGTGAGCTTCTTGCGCGGCCGCGCCTGGGCCCGGCGGTAGGCGTCGCGCACCACGCGCTCGATGCCGTACGCGGTGTTCAGGCTGACCTCGGTGGCCACCTCCTGCGGCGTCCCGGCGCGCAGCGTGCCGCCGTTGCCGACGTACGGGCCCTCGGTGCCCTCGCGGACGACCACGAAGTCGATGTCAGGCTCGCCGGCCAGCGGGGACTTCACCCCGGGGAAGAGGCGGCCCGGACGCAGGTTGATGTGGTGGTCGAAGGCGAAGCGCAGCTTGAGCAGCAGCCCGCGCTCCAGCACCCCCGACGGAACGCTCGGGTCGCCGATGGCGCCCAGCAGGATCGCGTCGTGCGACTTCAGCTCCGCCAGCACGTCGTCCGGCAGCGTCTCCCCCGTCCGGTGGTAGCGCCGGGCCCCGAGGTCGTACTCGGTGGTCTCCAGCTTCACATCGGCGGGAAGCACGGCGCCCAGGACCTTGAGGCCTTCGGCCACCACTTCCTGGCCGATGCCGTCACCCGGGACAACTGCGAGACGAATGGTGCGAGACATGGTCGGACCCTACTCCGCAGTCCCAGGGGCTGACACCCGGCGTCCACCATTCGGACCTGCTGTGCCGTCAGGTGAGGTCGATCTCGACCGGGAACGGCTGCTCAACCTTCAGCTGCTTGTGACAGATGCCGGTCGGGAAGTACCGCTTGGACGCCGGCTCAAGCTCGTACGTGTGGACGACTGGGCGGCCCTCGTCACACTCGACGCGCCAGAAATGACGAATGCCGGCCGCCGCGTACTTGCGCGGCTTGATCTCCCGATCACGCTCACGGGACTCCTCCGGGACGACCCCGATCGCCAACAGGACATGCTCGGCAGAGAAGCCCGTCTGGCGATAGCCCGTGTCCGAGTCCTCGTGGACCACGAGGAGATCAGGTTCCGGCCGGTTCCGCCGGTCCAGCGTGACCGTCATCTCCGGCCAGACCTCCCAACCCTCCGGAACCGCCTTCTCCAGCCCTCGCTCCAGCACGCGCTTCGCGCGGACATGGAACTTCGTCTGCGGACTGACGAAGATCAGGCTCCCGTCGATCAACTCGGTGTGCGGCGGGAGATCAGGCAGCCGGTCAAGATCCTCTGCGGTGTAGCCACCAGCAGGAGGCCGAATCCGGTCGGGATACGGCGCGATGCTCATGGTTCCGCCCGTACGGGCATCCTGACGGCCTTCCCGGGCTGCTCGGCAAGGCCATCCCGGACGCCACTCCGTCGAAGGAGCGCGTACGTCGTTTCCCGCGCCGGGGGCGCGCTTAGGGTGACCAGGTCCGGGTCACTGGTCCGGGGTCACTGGCAGAACGGGGCGTGCGGGTGAGGGCCGAGCGACGGCGGGAGTTGCTGGTCTGCGGGGGCGCGGCCGGCCTGGCGACGGGCGGGTACGCGCTGGCGGCGGGGCTGCGCGGGAAGTGGCCGGCCGGGGCGGACGCGATCGCGGTGCCGTACCACGCCCACCTGTGGGACCTGCTGCACGGGCAGGCCACCGGGGACCTGCTGTTCAACTGGAACAGCGGCTACGGCGTCCCGTTCCTGGCGGACTTCTTTGCCTACCTGATGAACCCGTTCTCCTGGCTCACCGCGTTCCTCCCCCGCGACCGGGGCGAGCTCGCCGTCCTCCTCGTCACCCTCGCCACCATCGGCCTCGGCACCGCGGCGATGGCCCGCCTGCTCGGCCGCCTCCACCCCGGCCCCCACCGGCTTCGGGCGCTCGCCGCCGTCGGGTACGGGCTGTGCGCCTGGGTGCTGGACGTCGGCGGGGCCGCGCCGATGTGGCTCTGGGGCCTGGTCTCGCTGCCGCTGCTCGGCCTCGCCGCCGACTGGTGCCTGCACGAGCGGCGCTGGGTGACCGGGACACTGTGCGTCGCCCTGGCCTGGGCGGGCAACCTGTACACCGCCGCGCTGGCCACCCTGGCCGCCGGACTCCTGTTCGCCGTGCGGCTGTTCGCCACCTCCCGGCCGTTCCGCCAGGGAGTCCGGGCCACCGGCCGGGCCGTCACCATGGCCGCCGCCGGAGTGCTGCTCGCCTCCCCGGTGCTGTTCGTCGCGGTCCGGGCCGCGCGGCAGGCCCAGCCGGAGTCCCCGGTCGAGCCGCTCGGGCCGTCCGGCCTGGGCGGGCACCTCGCCCAGTTGCTGCCCGCCACCCACGGCGGGCGGGGTCTGCCGGACGTGGCGATCGGCCTGCTGGGGTTGCTGCTGGTGTGCGGGCTGCCGTTCAACCGGCGGGTGCGGCCGCGGGTGCGGGCGGTGTGGTGCGCGGCGCTGGTGGTGGTGGGGCTCGGTTTCGTCTGGACCCCGACCGTCCTGGTCTGGCACGGCCTGGCGATCCCGGCCGGCGGACCGTACCGGGTCGCCTTCGTGCTCAGCGGCCTGCTGGTGCTGGCCGGCTGGGTGTCGCTGGCGCACCGGCCGGACCCGCCGACCCTGCTGGGCGGCGCCGCCGTGGTCGCGGTGATCGCCGGGCTGGCGGCGGGCCGGCACTCGGTCCGCCCCGCCACCTGGGTGCTGCTGACTGCCGGCGGTGCCGTCCTGCTCGCCGCGCTGTGGGTCCTGGACCGCCGGCACGCCGACCGGCGGGCGAACACCGTCGCCACCTGGGTGATCGGCGGCGCGGTGCTCGGCAACGCCGTCTGGTCCGGGTACGCGGCGCTCGGCGCGGCACCTTCCGGCAGCGTCCCCCCGGCGGCCGTGCGGGCCGGGCACGCGGCGGTCCGCGCCGCCGACGACTGGCCGCGCGGCCGCAGCGACCCCGGCCCGCACGCCTTCACCCCCAACGATCCGCTGCTGCTGGGCGGCCAGGGCGGCGGCTACTTCAGCAGCTACCTGCCGACCGCCGCCGCGCTGCTGATGCACGACCTCGGTGCAGGCTGGACGGCCGGCGGGCGGCAGACCGAGAGCGTCACCGACCCGGTCGGGCAGGCCCTGTTCGCCGTCCGCGGGCACCTGGACGACGGACCGCCGCCGTTCGGCTTCACCCCCGTCCGGGCGGCCGCGCCGCCGCCGGTGACCGTCATGCCGCCGGGCGCCCGGCCGGAGACCTCCTCGGTGTGGTCCCGGCAGGAGTCGCTGCTCGGCAGCCAGGTGTACGACGCCCCGCTGCCCGTTCCGGACGGCGGTCCGGCGCCCACCCTGCACGGCACCAGCGGCTGGTCGGTGCCGTCCGGCGGCGGAGGCACCGTCCTCGCCGCCGCCTGCACGCCCGGCTCGACGGCGTTCTTCCACGGCGTCTGGTACCGGGGCACGGTCAGCGGCCTCGGCACCAGCTACCGCAGCGACGGCGAGCAGCCGACCACGGCTGTGGCGATCCACCGGCTGGGGACCGTCCCGGCGGACGGGGTGGTCCGGGTGACGCTGCGGTCCGACACCGTCAGCCAGGTCCCCGCCCGGCCGATCGGCTGTCTGCGCACCGGCGCCCTGGACGCCGCCGTCGCCCGGCTCACCGCGACCGGCGCGACCCGGGTCGAGGCGAGCGGGCACACCCTGGCGGCGACCCTCCCGACGGGCTCCACCGGCATCGCGCTGCTCTCCGTCCCGGCCACCGAGGGCTGGACCTGCGCCGTCGACGGCGGCCTGCCCGTCGTCCCCACCCCGGTCCTGGGCATGATCGGTGTGCCGCTCGGCCCCGGCGCCTCCAGGATCGCCTGCTCGTTCCGCCCACCGGGCCTCACCGAGGGGCTCATCGTCAGCTCGGCCACGGCCGGCGCCCTCGGCCTGGTCGCCGTCTTCAGCCGGCTCTCCCGCCGCCCCACCCGCACGCCCCGCCGCGACCGGCGCACCGCCCTGGCGACCGGGGACACCGACGACACGGGCGACACGGGGGACACCGGGGACGCCCGGGACGCCCGGGACGCCCGGGACACCGGGGACGCCCGGGACGCGTAGGGGGCGGCCCGCCGACCGCTGTCGGCGAACCGCCCCCGGGTGGTCCCGGCCCGCCCGGTCAGGGCAGGGTCAGCACCTGCGCCCGCCGCTCACCCCGGTTGAGGTGGTGCAGCAGCAGGAGCCCGGAGCCGCCGCCCGCCGTGCGGTGCACGGCGAGGAAGCCGCCCGGGCCGACGGGCGCCATGACCGCCGGGGGGCCGGTGAGGCCGACCCGGGCGGTGAGGGCCGGGTGCAGGACGTCCAGCGGGACGGTCGGCCGGGTGCCGCGCAGGCCGATGGCGGCGTAGGCCTCGGCCGGGTCCGGTGTGCCGGAGGTGGCGACGCCGGTCCAGACGCCGTAGTGGACGGTGCTGCGGCCGGGGCCGACGCCGGGCAGGGCGCTCAGCCGGACGGGCAGCACGACCACGTCGCTGTCCAGCAGCGCGGTGTCGGTGTCGCCCCAGCGGGCGTTGAGCGGCTGGACGTCGAGTTCGTTCCCGGTGCGCGCGTCGAGGGCGCGGGAGACCAGGACGTCGCTGCCGCGCAGCCGGTCGGCCTTGAGGATGACGTCGGTGCTGCCGTCCCCGTCGGTGTCCAGCGCGACCCGCACGCCGTACAGCCCGACCGGGGTGGCCGAGGCGGCCCACGACTGCACGCCCACGTAGAGCGTGTCGGCGTCGACGGCGGCGCCGACCGCGCGCAGGTTCGCGGCCCGTTCGGCGGGGTGCTCGACGCAGAGGTCCTGCGCGGGGTCGGTGCCCTCCCCCGCACCGTCGGGCCGGATGCCCGCGCCCGGCCCGGGGGTGGCCGCGCCCGGCCCGGGGGTGGCGGCGCTGCCGGGCGGGCAGTCGGCCCAGCGGGCGCCTTCGCCGCCGAGGGCGAGTGCGGTGAGCAGTCCGGGTGCCGCGCCGGGCGCCGAGCTGCCGCCGAGCGTGACGAGGGTGCCGTCCCGCGCGGTGCGGGCGGTGGCCGTCACCGCGAGGTCGCTCGTCGGCCGCGGGGCGGCGAGCACCGGGACCCGCAGCTGCGGCAGGGCGTCCGCGACCGGTGTCAGCAGCACCCGCCCGGAGAGCTCGCCGCGGTAGCTGCGCGCCCTGCCGCCCTGCGTGGTGTCGATGGTGGGGTCGGGCGCGCGGCCCAGCCGCCCGGGGACGGAGAGCGTCACCCGCACCCGCGCGGTGCCGCCGGCCGGGACGTCGACCCGGTCCGGGGTCACCCGGAAGGAGGCCCCGGGCAGTTCGGTGGCCGCCGCGTAGCCGGTGCGGTAGCCCAGCGGCCGGTCGGAGTGGTTGCGGACCTCGATCTCCCGGGTGAGCGCCGTCGGCCCGCCGACTTCGACCGGTCCGAACGAGACGCCGACGCCGCCCTCCTCGGCGCCCTCCCCCGCGGCGTAGGCGACGACGGGCGTGCGGACCGCCTGGTCGACCCGGACCCGCCCGGCCCCGGTGCGCTCGGGCCCGTAGACCGGCCCGCCGTGGTCGTCGCCGACGTAGGTGTCCGTGGTGGTGTTCATCAGCGCGGCCTTGACCTGCTCGACCGGCCAGTCCGGGTGTGCGGCGCGGACCAGCGCGGCGAGCCCGGCGACGTGCGGGCTGGCCATGGAAGTGCCGTTCTCGCGCTGCCCCCCGGTGCCGCTGCCGACCAGGGCGGACCAGATGGTCTCGCCGGGCGCCGCCAGGTCGGGTTTGACCACGCCGGGCACGCCGATGCCGCGCGAGGTGAAGTCGGTGAGGGTGTCGGTCCGGGCCGGCTGGTCCTGTCCGACGGAGCCGTGCAGCGGGTTGCCGGGGGCGGCGAGCCGGACCCGCACCCGCCCGGCGGCCGCTGCCTGCCGCAGGCGTTCGCCGTCGGCGCGGGCCAGCAGGGCGACCGGGACGCGGTCGTCGCCGGCGATCTCGGCGAGGTGGTCGGTGTCGGCGGCGTACAGCGCGCCGATCGCGCCCGCATCGGCGGCGTGGTCGGCGCGCGGGCCGGAGTTGCAGGCCCGGTCGGCGTCCCTGGTCGTCCAGGCGAGCACGGCGATCTTCCCGGCCAGCCGCTGCCGGTCGGCCTCGCCGAAGGCGGTGCAGCCGTCCGACTGGTCGGCGGGCAGGGCGAGTTCACCGCTCACCTCGGCGCCGACCCAGCCCTGGTAGCGCTCGCTCCAGTGCGCCGGGACGATGCCGGCCAGGGCGGCGGGGGCGAGCACGGTGATGCCGTCCACGTCGGCGTGCCCGTGGACGGAGGCGGCGACGGTGATCGCCCGGGCGGCGGTGCCGGGGCTGCCGCCGATGCCGTACACGTCGCCCTCGTTGCCCGCGGCCGCGACCACGACGGTGCCCAGCGCGGCGAGCCGGTCGACGGCCAGGGCGTCGGTGTCGTCGGCGCTGCCGAAGCGGCTGCCGAGCGAGAGGTTGACGACGTCGAGCCGGTCGGCCAGGTCGCCGTCGCCGTTCGGGTCGGCGGCCAGGTCGAGGGCCTCGGTGAGCCGGTCGGTGGAGCCGTCGCAGCCGAACACCCGGATCGCGTACAGCTGGGCGCCGGGGGCGGCGCCGGGGCCGATCCTGAACGCGGCCGGGTCGAGTCCGGGCCCGTACGGGCCGGTGTACGGCCGGCCGTCGGCGGTGACGCCGTACCCGGCCGCGGTGCCGGCGACGTGGGTGCCGTGCCCGTTGCGCACGCAGTCGAGCGGGTTGTCGCCGGGGTGCGGGACCGGCTGGTGGTGCGGGGAGGCCGGGTCCGGGTCGTAGTCGTCGCCGACCAGGTCCTTGCCGCCGATCACCTTGGCGTTGGGGAACAGTGCGGGCGGCGCGGGCTTGCCGCGCTCGACCGAACGGAAGGCCTCCTCGGTGCCGGGACCGCCGAAGTCGGCGTGGGTGTAGTCGATACCGCTGTCGATGATCCCGATCCGCACGCCCTTCCCGGTGTTGCCGGCGGGTGCGGAGCCGCCGGCCCAGACCTGCGGGGCGCCGGTCAGCGGGACGGAGTGGGCGTTGTCTCGCCGCTTGGCGACGATCGGGTGGACGGCCCGGACGCCGGGCAGCGCCCGCAGCGCGGGCAGCCGGTCGGCGGGCGCCTCGACGGCGAGGCCGGTGAGCAGGGTGCGGGTGCGGTAGAGCTCGCGGACGGCGGGCGCGGCCCGGTGGACGGCGCCGGCGAGCCGGTCGAGCGCGTCGCCCGCGCGGGCCCGCTGGGCGGCGCCGGCCCGCGCGGCCTCCTGACGGACGGCCTCCGGGGGGCGCTGCTCCCGCCGGGCCCCGTCGGCGGCGCGCCGCCAGGCGGGGCCGGCCGCCTCGGTGCCGAGTTCGAGCAGGACGGAGGCCGTTCGACCGGCCCCCGGTGGTCCCGCGGACGGTGGTCCGGCGGTCGGTGGTCCGCCCGCCGCCGGGGTGGCGGCGAGGACGGCGCTCCCGGCCAGCAGGGTCAGGGTGAGGCCGATCCGGACGAAGGGTCGGCGGACGGGTGGCAGACGCACTGGGCCCTCTCCCCCGGCAGGGGGGACTGATCCGCACTCGGTGCCGCTGACGCCCGCCCGCGCAGACGTCGATCACCCTTCCGGGGGCCCCAAATTAGGATGATCGCGCCGGCCCGGGCGAGCAACTTCCCTCGAATGGAACGAGGTTGCACCCTACGGAGTGACATGCCATCAGCCCGTTCGGCCCAGTCAGCCGATGAACGCCACCCGCGGTGCCGCCCAGTGGTGGCTGCCCAGTGGTGGCTGCCCAGTGGTGGCCGGTCAGTGATGGCCGGTCACGCCGCCGTTGTCCCGGCGGTCCAGCGAGCGCTGCAGGGCGGCGGCGGCGAAGGGGGTGCGCTCGGCGGCCCGCCGGCGGCGCGGGGCGCGGACGGGGGTCGTGGCGGTCGCGGTGGCGGCGTGGCGGTCAGCGGTGGGGGGCATACCTGGCTCCTTGGAAGCGGCGCTGCCGAGGGCGAGCGCGGGGGTGGGAGACGGAGGCGCCGCGCGTCCCGGGGAGGGTGGCGGTGGCGACGGGATGGAACGCGCGGGAGCAGGGGTCGCCTGCCCGTGAGGGCGCACGCACACACGGGCCGCGCGCCCTGGCTACAGGGGCGGCACACCGTATGGCTCTTCCACGGTACGACCCGGCTCCGGCCGTGTCTGCACGAATACTCGGATTTCCTAGTATCTGAGACGGGAGTCACCCGGGAACGTGCAGCAGGGCCCGGACCGCCGATCGATCGGCGGTCCGGGCCCTGCGCGGGACGACGGGCACGGGGCCCGGAGGATCAGCCCAGGTCGACCGAGCGCGCGAAGCGGGCGCCGATCTCGGCGGCGATCGCCGACAGCACGTCCTGCGGGATCTCGCTGTCCACGGTGAGGGAGGCCAGCGCGCCGTCGCCGTCGCGGGCGACCTGCATGCCGGCGATGTTGATGCCGGCGTCGCCGAGGTGGCGGCCGAGCACGCCGACCACGCCGGGGCGGTCCTCGTACTTGAAGAAGGCCATGTGGTCGGTGAGCGCCACGTCCACGTCGAAGGCGTCCACGCCGACGATCTTCTGGGTCTGCTTGGGGCCGGCCAGCGTGCCGGAGATGGCGATCTCCTCGCCGTTGGCGAGGGTGCCGCGCACAGTGATCACGTTGCGGTGCTCGGGGCTCTCGCTGGAGGTCGTCAGACGGACCTCGACACCGCGCTCCTGGGCGAACAGCGGGGCGTTGACGTAGGACACCGTCTCCGCCACCACGTCCTCGAACACGCCCTTCAGCGCGGACAGTTCGAGCACCTTCACGTCGTGCTGGGTGATCTCGCCGCGGACCTCGACGTCGAGCCGGACGGCGACCTCGCCGGCCAGCGCGGTGAAGATCCGGCCGAGCTTCTCGGCCAGCGGCAGGCCCGGACGGACGTCCTCGGCGATCACGCCGCCCTGGACGTTCACGGCGTCCGGTACGAGCTCGCCGGCGAGCGCGAGGCGCACCGACCTGGCGACCGCGATGCCCGCCTTCTCCTGCGCCTCGTCGGTGGAGGCGCCCAGGTGCGGGGTGGCGACCACGTTGTCGAAGGCGAACAGCGGGGAGTCGGTGCACGGCTCCTTGGCGTACACGTCGAGGCCCGCGCCGGCCACCCGGCCGTCGCGCAGCGCGCTCGCGAGCGCCTCCTCGTCCACGATGCCGCCGCGGGCGGCGTTCACGATGCGCACGGTCGGCTTGACCTTGTGCAGCGCCTCGTCGCCGATCAGGCCGATCGTCTCGGGGGTCTTGGGGAGGTGGACGGTGATGAAGTCCGAGACCTCCAGCAGCTCCTCCAGGGTGACCAGCTTGACGCCCATCTGGGCGGCGCGGGCGGCCTGGATGTAGGGGTCGTACGCGACGATCTTCATCCCGAACGCGGACATCCGCTGGGCGACCAGGACGCCGATCCGGCCGAGGCCGACGACGCCGAGGGTCTTCTCGCTCAGCTCGACGCCGGTGTACTTGTTGCGCTTCCACTCGCCCTGCTTGAGCGCGGCGTTGGCCGGCGCGATGTTGCGGGCGACGGAGATCAGGAGGCCGCAGGCGAGTTCGGCGGCGGTGACGATGTTGGAGGTCGGCGCGTTGACGACCATCACACCGGCCTTGGTGGCCGCGGCGACGTCCACGTTGTCCAGACCGACGCCGGCCCGGGCGACCACCTTGAGCTTGCGGGCGGCGGCCAGCGCCTCGGCGTCGACCTTGGTGGCGGAGCGGATCAGGATCGCGTCGACGTCGGCGATCGCGGTGAGCAGCTCGGTGCGGTCGGCGCCGTTGCAGTGGCGGATCTCGATGTCGGGTCCGAGGGCGTCGACGGTGGCGGGCGACAGCTCTTCGGCGATCAGAACGACGGCGGTCTTGGATGTCACAGTGCTCACGACAGTGTGTCCTTAACTCTGCGGTTCCCCCGGCACGTAGGTGGCGTGGAAGGGCGGGGGAAGGTGGCATGCCGCGTAGGTAGACGCACGACGCTGTGGGCCTGACGCGCACTCGGAGTGTATCGACGGGCTGGGTGCCAGGCTGCTCCCGTCCGGCGAAATCACCCGGACGGGAGCAGCCTACTTGTACAAGGCAGTTGCGGAACCGGGCCACGCGAACGGCCCGCGGAGGCTCAGGCCTTCTCGTTGACCCAGCTCATCAGCGAACGCAGCTTCTTGCCGGTGGTCTCCAGCAGGTGGTCCTCGTCGGCCTTCTTGTACTCGTTGTACTTCGGCAGGCCCGCCTTGTACTCGGCGATCCAGGTGTTGGCGAAGGTGCCGTCCTGGATCTCGGCGAGGACCTTCTTCATCTCGGCCTTGGTGTCGGCGGTGATGATGCGCGGGCCGGTGACGTAGTCGCCCCACTCGGCGGTCTCGGAGACCGACCAGCGCATCTTCTCCAGGCCGCCCTCGTACATCAGGTCGACGATGAGCTTCAGCTCGTGCAGGCACTCGAAGTAGGCGATCTCCGGCTGGTAGCCGGCCTCGACCAGGGTCTCGAACCCGGCCTTCACCAGGGCGGCGGTGCCACCGCAGAGGACGGCCTGCTCACCGAACAGGTCGGTCTCGGTCTCCTCGGTGAAGGTGGTCTTGATGACGCCGGCCTTCGTGGCGCCCAGGCCCTTCGCGTACGACAGCGCCAGGTCGAAGGCCTTGCCGGTGGCGTCCTGCTCGACGGCGACGATCGCCGGGACGCCGCGGCCCTCCTCGTACTGGCGGCGGACCAGGTGGCCCGGGCCCTTCGGGGCGACCATGCAGACGTCGACGTCCGCCGGGGGCTTGATGAAGCCGAAGCGGATGTTCAGGCCGTGGCCGAAGAACAGGGCGTCGCCGGACTTCAGGTGCGGGGCGATGTCGGCCGCGTAGACGTCGGCCTGGATCGGGTCCGGGACCAGGATCATGATGACGTCGGCCTCGGCCGCGGCCTCGGCCGGGGTGACGACGCGCAGGCCGGCCTCCTCCGCCTTGGCGCGGGACTTGGACTCCGGCTTCAGGCCGACCCGGACGTCGGCGCCGGAGTCGCGCAGGGACAGCGCGTGGGCGTGGCCCTGGCTGCCGTAGCCGATGACCGCGACCTTGCGGCCCTGGATGATGGACAGGTCGGCGTCGTCTTCGTAGAACAGCTCGGCCACGGGGGCACATCTCCTTGCATCATGGTGCCGGGGTACGCGGTATTCACCGTATGCGGTCCCGGCGGTTGTGGGGTCTTTGCTTCAGGGTTTGAGACGGGCGGGTCGCCGTCCCGCGCCGGTCAGGCGCTGCGGTCGAGCGCGCGCAGCGACCGGTCCGTGATGGAACGGGCGCCGCGGCCGATGGCGACCAGGCCGGACTGGACCAACTCCTTGATGCCGTAAGGCTCCAGCATCCGGAGCATGGCCTCCAGCTTGTCCGAACTGCCGGTGGCCTCGATGGTCACCGCTTCGGGCGACACGTCGACGGTCTTGGCACGGAACAGCTGGACGATCTCGACGATCTGCGACCGGGTCTCGTTGTCGGCGCGGACCTTCACCAGGACCAGTTCCCGCTGGATCGCAGCGGCCTGGTCGAGTTCGACGATCTTTATCACGTTCACGAGCTTGTTGAGCTGCTTGGTGACCTGTTCCAGCGGGAGGTCCTCGACGTTGACCACGATCGTCATCCGGGACACGTCCGGGTGCTCGGTCGGACCGACGGCGAGGGAGTCGATGTTGAAGCCCCGACGGGAGAACAGCGAGGCGATGCGGGCGAGCACGCCGGGCTTGTTCTCGACCAGGACGGAGAGGGTGTGCTTGGACATGTGGTTCCTCAGTCGCTCTGGTGGTGGGGTCAGTCGGAGTCGTCGCCGAAGTCGGGGCGGACGCCCTTGGCGAACTGGATCTCGTCGTTGCTGGTCCCGGCCGCGACCATCGGCCAGACCATGGCGTCCTGGTGGACGATGAAGTCGATGACGACCGGACGGTCGTTGATCTCCATCGCCTGCTTGATGACCGCGTCGAGGTCCTCGGGGCGCTCGCAGCGCAGGCCCACGCAGCCCATCGCCTCGGACAGCAGGACGAAGTCGGGGATCCGGGTGCCCTGGGCCGGCGGCTCGATGCCGTCGTGGCCCGGGCCGGCGTGCAGCACGGTGTTGGAGTAGCGCTGGTTGTAGAACAGCGTCTGCCACTGCCGGACCATGCCCAGCGAGCCGTTGTTGATGACCGCGACCTTGATCGGGATGTCGTTCAGGGCGCAGGTGACCAGTTCCTGGTTGGTCATCTGGAAGCAGCCGTCGCCGTCGATGGCCCAGACCGGGGTCTGCGGGCTGCCGGCCTTGGCGCCCATCGCGGCGGGGACGGCGTAGCCCATGGTCCCGGCGCCGCCGGAGTTCAGCCAGGTGCCGGGCTTCTCGAACCGGATGAACTGCGAGCTCCACATCTGGTGCTGGCCCACGCCCGCGGCGTAGATCGCCTCGGGGCCGACCAGCTTCCCGATCCGCTCGATGACCTGCTGCGGCGAGAGCTGGCCGTTCGGGGCCGGCTCGTAGCCGATCGGGTAGGTCTTCTTCCACTCGTCGAGCTTCTCCCACCACTCGGCGTAGTCGCCCTTGTGGCCGGCGTCGAACTCGGCCTGGACGGCGACGATCAGGTCGGCGAGCACCTCGCGGGCGTCGCCGACGATCGGCACGTCCGCCGGGCGGTTCTTGCCGATCTCGGCCGGGTCGATGTCGGCGTGGACGACCTTGGCGTACGGGGCGAAGCTGTCCAGCTTGCCGGTGACGCGGTCGTCGAAGCGGGCGCCGAGGGTGAACAGCAGGTCCGACTTCTGCAGGGCGGTGACGGCCGGGACGGAGCCGTGCATGCCGGGCATGCCCAGGTGCTGCGGGTGGCTGTCCGGGAAGGCGCCGAGCGCCATCAGGGTGGTGACCACGGGCGCGCCGGTCAGCTCGGCGAGGATCCGCAGCTCGGCGGTGGCCTGCGCCTTGATCACGCCGCCGCCGACGTACAGCACCGGGCGCTTCGCGCCGACCAGCATCTTCGCGGCCTCGCGGATCTGCTTGGCGTGCGGCTTGGTGACCGGCCGGTAGCCGGGCAGGGCGGCCTCGACCGGCCAGCGGAAGGTGGTGGTCGCCTGCAGCGCGTCCTTGGCGATGTCGACCAGGACCGGGCCGGGGCGGCCGGTGGCGGCGATGTGGAAGGCCTCGGCGATCACCCGGGGGATCTCGGCGGGGTCGGTGACCAGGTAGTTGTGCTTGGTGATGGGCATCGTGATGCCGCAGATGTCCGCCTCCTGGAAGGCGTCGGTGCCGATCGCCTTGGAGGAGACCTGTCCGGTGATCGCGACCATCGGCACGGAGTCCATGTAGGCGTCGGCGATCGGGGTGACCAGGTTGGTCGCGCCCGGCCCGGAGGTGGCCATGCAGACCCCGACCTTGCCGGTGGCCTGGGCGTACCCGGTGGCGGCGTGGCCGGCGCCCTGCTCGTGACGGACCAGGATGTGGCGCACCTTGGCCGAATCCATCAGCGGGTCGTACGCGGGAAGGATGGCCCCGCCCGGGATGCCGAAGACGGTGTCCGCGCCCACGGCCTCCAGGGAGCGGATGAGCGACTGGGCGCCGGTCATGGTCTCGACGACGTGCTGGGGAGCGGGAGCGTTGGCGGCCGGGTTGTCCCCGCGGCGGGGGGATGCGGCGTGCTCGGTCATCTGCCTGTCTCTTCTCGGTTCTTGCCGACCCGGCTGCGGGCCCCGGTGCTGCGAGGGTGGGGTCCCGGTCCGGGTCGATCGCCGGCTCTGCCTCAATCCTCCCGCTCGATCCGTCGGAGCGACGTTCTCGGGCGGCCGAGGCCAGGGGTCTTGCGGGGGTGGAACAGCGTCAGTGCAACAAAAAACCCCTCGTGCCCAAGGGCATGCGAGGGGTGGCGCGTCGGTCTGTCACGAGCAGGGCGTGCGAGCCCTGTCAGCCGACGCGCCCGCCAAGTACGAGAATTCGGGTGCGCATGGCAACGACCATCCTCCCGTCCGGGGTGGCGTGTCAAGCAGGTGGGATGACCGTCTCGCCATGCGGACCGCCTGCCGGACCGCCGGCGGCCCGGTGTTCGGGCAGGTCAGAGCCACCGTGGTGATGTGCGACACATCCCGGCCCGGCGTCCGTCCGGCCACTCGTCCGGGTGTCGGCGGCCAGGTACCCGCGACGGGTGGGGAGTGGGGCGGGGGGCTTCGGCAGCGGGTAGCCGCGGCGGGCCAGCGCGCGGCGCAGCCGGGGCTCGTCCAGCGGCGGGGCGAAGGCCGAGCCCTGGGCCTGCCCGCAGCCCAGCTCCTGCAGCACGGTGACCTGGCGGGGCAGGTCCACCCCCTCGGCGGCGGTGGCCATCCCGAGGTCGCGGCCGAGCCGCAGGGCGTGCCCGGCGAGCGTGCGGGCGAGCGAGGACTCGCCGAGGTCCTGGACCAGCGCGCGGTCCAGCTTGAGACCGTCCAGGGGCAGCCGGGCGAGGGCGCCGAGCGAGCCGCTGCCGGCGCCGTATCCGGCCAGCCAGGTGGAGACGCCGAGCCGGCGCAGCGCGGCCAGCCGCCGGCCGAGCTCGTCGGCGAGCGAGTCCGGCCCCATCCGGGACACCTCGATCACCAGCTCGCCGGGCGGCAGCCCGCTGTCGCGCAGCGCGGCGGCCACCGTCTCGTACAGGCCGGGCGAGCAGAGCCGCTCGGCGCAGAGCCGCACGGCCACCGGGACGGGCTCCGGCGCTCCGTGGCCCCGGCCGGGCCGGCCGCGCCGGGCGGCGGCCGCGGCGGCCGCCTCCTGGACCAGCCAGCGGGAGAACCGGGTGGCCGAGTCGCCGTGCTCGGCGGAGCGCAGGAACTCGGCCGGGGTGAGCAGCAGGCCGCCCGCGGAGCGCCAGCGGGGCTGCGCCTCGATGCCGGTCACCGCGCCGTCGGCGAGGTCCACCACGGGCTGGTGGAGCAGGGTGAAGCCGCCTTCGCGGACGGCCAGTCCGAGTCGTTCCTCCAGCTCGGTGCGGCGCTCCAGGTCGGCCCGCATCGCGGGGGTGTAGAGCACCACCCGGCCCTTGCCCTCGGACTTCGCGCGGTACATCGCGAGGTCGGCGTTGCGCATCAGCTCGTCGGCGGCGGTTCTGGGGTCGGCGGCGGGGCCGCGTTCGGGGGTGCCGAAGGCGATGCCGATGCTGGCGGCGACGCCGAGTTCGGCGCCGCCGATCCAGTACGGCTCGGAGAGCGCGACGCGCAGCCGGTCGGCCAGCTCCTGGACCTGGAGGCGGCCGAGCGGCCCGCAGACCAGCGCCGCGAACTCGTCGCCGCCGAACCGGGCGACGGTGTCGCCGCAGCGGACGGCGCCCTGCAGCCGGCGGGCGGCCTGCACCAGCAGCTCGTCGCCGACCTGGTGTCCGGCGGAGTCGTTGACCGCCTTGAAGCCGTCCAGGTCGAGGAAGAGCACGGCGATCCCGGCGCCGGTCCCGCCCTGCTGGCCGCGGGCGCCGAGGGCGGCCCGCAGCCGCTGGGCGAACAGCGCCCGGTTGGGCAGGTCGGTGAGCGGGTCGTGGAAGGCGTTGTGCTGCAACTGGGCCTGGAGCATGACGCGTTCGGTGACGTCCCGGCTGTTGAGCAGCAGCCCGTCGCGGTGCCGGCTGACCGTGGACTCGACGTGCAGCCACTCGCCGCCGCCGGAGCTGATCCGGCACTCCACCCGGGCGGAGGGCTCGGCGGTGCCCGGGGTGCGGTGGGTGGTGAGCCGGACCCGTGCGAGGTAGCGGCGGACCTCGGAGAGCACCCGGTCGACGTCCTCGGCGTGGACCAGGTCCAGCAGGTTCCCGCCGACCAGTTCCTCCGGGTCCCGCCCGTACACGCCGAGCGCGGCCGGGGAGACGTAGGAGAGCACGCCGTTCGCACCGGCGATCATGATGACGTCGCTGGACCCCTGTACCAGGGAGCGGAAGTGCGCCTCCTTGTGGGCGAGTTCCTGGGCCAGCGACAGGTTGTCGAGCAGCATCACGCCTTGCCTGAGGATCAGTGCCAGCCCGACGGTGCACGCGGCCGCGGCCACCACGCGGTCCAGTGCGCGCCCGCCGAGGGCGTTGTAGAGGATTCCGGCGGTGCAGACAGCGGCGGCCGCGTACGGGGTCAGCGCGCTGAAGGTGGTGGCCACCCGGCGGCGCGGCAGACCGCCGGCCGAGGGGTGTTCGCGCAGCGGACGGCGCCATCGCGTCGACCACGGCGCCCAGGCCAGCAGCAGGCTGCCGGAGAACCAGCCGGCGTCCAGCAGTTCGCCGGAGTGGTAGCTGCTGCGCAGCCCCGGGGAGGTGAACAGGGCGTCGCACAGCACGGTGACGGCGAGCGCCAGCATCGCGGTGTGCACCGCCGCCCGGTTGCCGTCCCGGCCGCCGAAGCGCAGTCCGACCACCAGGCTGACCAGCAGGATGTCCAGCACCGGGTAGCCCAGGTTGAGCGCCAGCCGCAGCGGGGATCCGTCCTCGCCCGCCGCGATCCGGCCGAGCGCCAGGCTCCAGCTGAGGGTGAACAGCGAGCCGGCGATCAGCCAGCCGTCGAGCAGCAGGCACAGCCAGCCGGCCGCGGAGCGCGGGCGCTGGGCGAGCACCAGGACGCCAGTGATGGCGAGCGGCGCGAACAGCAGGAAGGCGAAGTCGGCGAGCGAGTCCCGGGGCAGCGGGGTGCGCACGACCAGCTCGTACCAGCCCCAGGTGCCGTTGCCGAGGGCGACCATGAGCGAGGAGAGACCGAACAGCAGCCAGGCCGGGCGGGCGTGCCCGCCGACCGTGCAGCCGTACACCAGGCAGGACAGCGAGGCCGCGAGGGCCGCAGCGGCCAGTCCGAAGTCCCCCATGAAGATGGACAGTTGGGTGGATCCCCAGCCTGCGGCGGCACCCATGGCGTAGGCCAGGCAGAGTGCCCCCAGGGCGAGTCCCGGCAGGGCGCGGCTCTCCAGGAACCGGCGCAGCGGGCCGCGCTCGACGGGCGCGGGCATGGTGTCGACGGCGGACGTGTCGGCGGGTGGTGCACCCGGGCGTCCGGCTCCGGGCAGCACCGTATCGGTGGAGCTCACTCGGCCTCTCCCCCTCCGGCCCGGGGCCTCGCGCCCCGACCACGGGCCACCGGCCGCGCACCTCTCGGCCGTACGCGGCGGCCTGGCGCCCCGTCAGGACGGCGGCCCAGGGGGTGGGCGGCCGGTCGGTCGCCGCACCGTACCGATGCTCCCGAAATGGACCCTACACCAATTCCGTCACTCAATGACACGCACACTCAACTTAGAGTAATGGTGCGGGAGTGGGGGCTCGCTCCGGATTCCGACGGATCGGCCCGGTTGGCGGCGGCGCGCGGGCGGGGGCACACGCGGCGCGCACGGGAGCACGCGGCGGCGCCCGGCCCGCCGGGACCGGCCGCCCGGCGGCGGTCCGGCCCGGCTCAGGGGCGCGGTCTCAGCGGCCGGACGGCGCCAGGTCGTCCGGGAACAGCCGCAACCGGTGCGCCAGTGCGGCGGCCTCGCCCCGGCCGCCGACCGCGAGCTTGCCCAGGATGTTGGAGACGTGCACGCTCGCGGTCTTCGGGGAGATGTACAGCTCCTCGGCGATCTGCCGGTTGGTCCAGCCCCGCGCGAGCAACCGGAGCACGTCCCGCTCACGGGGGGTGAGGTTGAAGGAGTCCCCGACGGAGACCGCCTGGGCCGGCACCGCCGCCGCGCGCTCGGCGGGGGCGAGGCTCAGCCCGGCCCGCTCGGCGAGGCCCGCGACCTGCGCCCCCAGCATGCGGTCGTCCCGTACGGCCGCCAGTTCGGCCGCCTCGCGCAGCAGTTCGGCCCCGGCCTCGCGCCGGCCCGCCTGCACCTCGGCCTCGCCGGCCCGCAGCAGGGCCAGCGCCAGCGGGTAGGGCAGGCCGGTCGGCCGCAGCGCCTCGACGGCGGCGGTCCACTGCCCGGGGTCGTCGGCGCCCGCGGCGCGGGCCAGTTCGGCCTCCAGCAGCCGGGCCCAGCCGTGGTGCAGCGGCGCCCTGGGTCGCAGCCCGTCGGCCGCCGCGGCGATCGCGGCCAGCGCCCCGGCCCGGCCCGCCTCGGCCTCCGGCAGGCCCCGGGTGTCGGCCTCCACCCCGGCGGCCTCGGTGAGCAGCGGGTAGACGTCGGACTCGTGGCCGAGCCGGCCGCCCTCCGCCAGCGCGGCGAGCAGTTCGGCCCGGGCTTCCAGCGGCCGGCCGCCGAGCGCGGCGAGCCGCACCGCCAGCCGGCTGATCGGCACGCTGTGCTGGACCTGCCCGACCCGGTTGGCCGACCGGGCCTGCGCCAGCATGGTCGCCGCGGTGGGCAGGTCGCCCTGCAGCAGGGCGAGTTCGCCGCGCATCCGGTCCAGGAACTCGGCGTGGGTGCCGCTCAGGCTGGTCAGTTCGCAGGCGGCGAGCACCTCGGCGGCCTCCCGGACCCGCCCGAGGTCGGTCAGCGCCTCGACCAGGTTGCCGGTCAGGATGGTGCCGATGTTGCGCAGCAGGCCGTTGCCGTCCGCGAACTCCAGGCCCTCGCGGGCCAGCCGTACGGCGGCCTCGGCCCGGCCCAGCCCGCGCTGCATGCTGGCCAGGTTGTTGATGCCGCGCAGCAGCAGGTCGGGCACGCCCAGCCGGCGGGCCCGCTCGACCGCCCCGGCGAGTTCGGTCAGCCCGCCCTCGGCGTCGCCGTGCACGTCGTAGCGCAGGCCGGCGAGGGTCATCCGGGCGTGCACCTCGACCGAGTGCGCGCCGACCTCCTCGGCGATCCGGATCGCGCGCTCGGCGAGTTCGAGGTGCTCGACGCCGGGCTTCTTGAGCATCGCCGAGCCGGCGCCGAGCGCGAGCACCTCGGCCTGGACGGCGGACGGCGGCAACTGCTCGACCAGTCGCAGCGCGTGGCCGATCTCCTCCTCGTCGCCGGAGCGGCGCAGGCTGCCCAGCATCCGGGCCCGGTTGATCCGGAACCAGGCCGCGCGCACCGGGTGCACCGTCTCGTCGACCAGCCGCAGCCCGCGCTTGGCCAGGCTCAGGCCGCGCTCGCGGTCGCCGCAGCGCCGGGCCGCGACCACCGCCTCGGCGAGCACGTCCTCCAGCTGGATCCGGCTGCACTCCTCGTCGGCGGTGCTGTGGTCGCAGGAGCCGGGCGGGTAGGTCTCGGCCCAGTCGTACGGGCGCAGGGTGTGCGCCAGCACGTCCTCGGAGACCATGTCCCACAGTTCCAGGGCCCGTTCCAGCATGCCCAGCTGCTCGGCGAAGGCGTTGCGGCGGCGGGCCGCGCGGGCGGCGTCCAGGGCGGTCGGCAGGGCCCGGGCCGGGTCGTGCGCGTGGTACCAGTAGTTGGCCAGCCGGGCCGGCAGCGCATCGGAGGAGAGCAGTTGCGGCTGGGCCTCCACGGCGAGCGCGAACTTGCGGTTGATCCGGTGGCGTTCGCCGGGCAGCAGGTCGTCCGAGACCGCCTCGCGGACCAGCGCGTGCCGGAACCGGTAGCCCTCGCCCTCGCTGTCCGGGCGCAGGATGTTGGCGCCGACGGCCGAGCGCAGCGCCTCGATCAGCGCCTCCTCGTCGTCGTCCAGGACGGCCGCCAGCAGGGCGTGTTCGACGTGCGAGCCGCCCTCGGCGGCGATCCGCACCACCCGCTGGGTCTCCTCCTCCAGGCCCTCGACCCGCACCAGCAGGATGTCCCGCAGCGAGTCGGTCAGTCCGGCGCCGCAGCCGTCGTGGAAGGCGGTGGCCAGTTCCTCGACGAAGAACGGGTTGCCCTCCGAGCGGCGGTGGATCCGGTCCACCAGCTGGCGGTCGGGGGCGGCGGTGCCGAGGATGCCGGCCAGCTGGGCGGCCACCTCGCGGCGGTCGAACCGCGCCAGCTCCAGCCGCTGGACGGTGCGCAGCCGTTCGAGCTCGGCGAGGAAGGGGCGCAGCGGGTGCCGGCGGTGCAGGTCGTCGCTGCGGTAGGTGGCGATCAGCAGCACCCGGGAGCGGTGCAGGGTGCGCACCAGGAAGGCGAGCAGTTCGCGGGTGGAGCGGTCGGACCAGTGCAGGTCCTCGACGGCGAGGACGAGGGTACGCTCCGCGCCGAGCCGTTCGAACAGCCTTGCGGTGTGCTCGAACAGCCGGGCCCGGCCGTACTCGTCGTTGGGTTCGCCGTCCGCTTCTCCGAATTCGGAGAGCAGTCGGGCGAGGTGGCCCTCGCTGCCGGCCGCGGCGGCCTCGAACTCGGTGCCCAGCGAGCGGTGCAGCCGGCGCAGTGCGGCGGCCAGCGGCGCATAGGGCAGGCCTTCGGCGCCGACTTCCAGACAGCCGCCGAGTGAGGTGACCGCGCCGCGGTCGGCGGCGCGCTGCAGGAACTCCTCCAGCAGCCGGGTCTTGCCGACGCCGGCCTCGCCGCCGATGAGGACGGCCTGCGGGCTGCCGGTGCCCGCCCGGCGCAGCGCGTCGGTCAGTTCGGTGATCTCGCTGCCACGGCCGACGAAGACGGGGCTGACCGATATCTGCTGCATGGAGGCGAGCATGCCATAGCCGGTGGGGGCCGGCCGAGGGGATATCTCCCCCGGCGAACGCCCGGAGGGGGAGACGCTCACTCGCAGCGTCTCCCCCTCCGGAACTCCGTCGGCACCGTCCTGGTGCCGCACCGTCAGCATTCGGGCCGACGCACGGGGCGCCGCGAGAAGCGGGCGGCCACCGGGCGCTGCCGCAGACGGCCGGCCTCCTTGGCCTCGCGCACCAGGCGCTCGTGCTCGGCGCGGGCCACGAGCTCGTGGGCCTGTTGCTGGAAGGTCTGGTACTCGATCACTTGGTTCCCCCTGCGGGTCTCTCACTGCGTTTCGCTGACAGGTAAGAGCTTCCTCTCCCAGTGGGGGGTGCGGCATCGGGAGCGTGCCCGATCTTCCGGGGCCCGGATGCCTTAGTTCTGGGCCAGGAAAAGGTTTAAGGCCCGGCCTCACCCCAATACAGAGGTGAGACTGGGCCTTAAGCCTTACTTAGAGGGCCTTAGATGCCTTAGATGCCTTAGGAAGGCAGGCCTGACGGCCTAGGCGCCCTCGACTTCCCGTGCCTACTGACCTTCCACGCCCAGCCGCTCCAGGATCAGGTCCTTCACGCGGGCGGCGTCGGCCTGGCCGCGGGTGGCCTTCATGACCGCGCCGACCAGCGCGCCCACGGCCTGGACCTTGCCGTCGCGGATCTTGGCGGCGATGCCCTCGTTCTCGGCGATGGCCTGGTCGACGGCGGCGCCCAGCGCGGAGTCGTCCGAGACCACGGCCAGGCCGCGCTTCTCGACGATCTCGTCCGGCTCGCCCTCGCCGGCCAGCACGCCCTCGATGACCTGGCGGGCCAGCTTGTCGTTCAGCTTGCCCTCGGCGACCAGCGCGGCGACCCGGGCGACCTGCACCGGGGTGATCGGCTGCTCGCTCAGCTCGGTGCCGGTCTCGTTGGCGCGACGGGCCAGCTCGCCCATCCACCACTTGCGGGCCTGGTCGGCCGGGGCACCGGCCGCGATGGTCTCCTGGATCGGGGCGACCGCGCCCGCGTTCAGCACCGACTGCATGTCCTTGTCGGACAGGCCCCACTCGGCCTGCAGCCGGGCGCGGCGCACCCGCGGCAGCTCGGGCAGGGCGGCGCGCAGTTCCTCGACCCACTCGCGGGAGGGGGCCACCGGCACCAGGTCCGGCTCGGGGAAGTAGCGGTAGTCCTCGGCGTTGTCCTTGATCCGGCCCGAGGTGGTGGTGCCGTTGTCCTCGTGGAAGTGGCGGGTCTCCTGGACGATGGTGCCGCCGTCGGTCAGGACGGTCGCGTGCCGCTGGATCTCGAACCGGGCGGCCCGCTCCACGCTGCGCAGCGAGTTGACGTTCTTGGTCTCCGAGCGGGTGCCGAACGTCGAGGTGCCGTTCGGGCGCAGCGACAGGTTGACGTCGCAGCGCATCTGGCCCTTGTCCATCCGGGCCTCGGAGACGCCGAGCGAGCGGATGACCTCGCGCAGCTCGGCGACGTACGCCTTGGCGACCTCGGGCGCGCGGTCTCCGGCGCCCTCGATCGGCTTGGTGACGATCTCGATCAGCGGGATGCCGGCCCGGTTGTAGTCGAGCAGCGAGTGGGTGGCGCCGTGGATGCGGCCGGTCGCGCCACCGACGTGGCTGGACTTGCCGGTGTCCTCCTCCATGTGGGCGCGCTCGATCTCCACGCGGAAGGTCGAACCGTCCTCCAGCTGCACGTCGAGGTAGCCGTTGAAGGCGATCGGCTCGTCGTACTGCGAGGTCTGGAAGTTCTTGGGCATGTCCGGGTAGAAGTAGTTCTTCCGCGCGAACCGGCACCACTCGGCGATCTCGCAGTTCAGCGCCAGGCCGATCTTGACGGCCGACTCGACGCCGACCGCGTTGACCACCGGCAGCGAGCCGGGCAGGCCCAGGCAGGTCGGGCAGGTCTGGCTGTTCGGCTCGGCGCCCAGTTCGGTCGAGCAGCCGCAGAACATCTTGGTCTTGGTACCGAGCTCGACGTGGACCTCAAGGCCCATCACCGGGTCGTACGACGCCAGAGCGTCCTCGTAGGAGACCAGGGTCATGACGCTCACAGCGTCCCTTCACTCAAAAGACTTCGGAGGTACGGGCCCGGCCGCCGCTGGCGCGGGGCCGGGCCTGGGCGCTCAGCTCAGCCCAGCAGCACGTCGTCGGAGCCCAGCCGGCGCAGTTCGCGCACCAGCAGGGCGGTGCCGGTGACCAGCGCGGCGGCGCCGACCAGGGCGTTGACCAGCTTGAGGGTGTCGCTCTCGTCGCGCGCCCTGCGGACGTCCTTGGCGATGGAGATGGCGCCGAAGGCGCTGGTGCCGATGGACAGCCACAGGCCGGGCTTGGAGTGCTTGAAGCCCTTCAGGGAGCCGGGGGACTTCGCCTTCTCGATCTTGCTCACAGTGCCGGTGCCTCCTCCAGCAGGGTGTGCCCCCACTTGTCGTTGAGTGCGGCCTCGACGGCGCCGCCCACGCGGTACAGGCGGTCGTCCGCCATCGCGGGTGCGATGATCTGCAGGCCGACCGGGAGATTGTCCTCCGGGGCCAGGCCGACCGGCAGCGACATGGCCGCGTTGCCCGCCAGGTTCGACGGAATCGTGCACAGGTCGGCCAGGTACATCGCCATCGGGTCGTCGGCGCGCTCGCCGATCGGGAAGGCGGTGGTCGGCGTGGTCGGCGAGACCAGCACGTCCACGCCGGCGAAGGCGGCGTCGAAGTCGCGCGAGATGAGCGTGCGGACCTTCTGGGCCGAGCCGTAGTAGGCGTCGTAGTAGCCCGAGGACAGGGCGTAGGTGCCCAGGATGATGCGGCGCTTGACCTCGTCGCCGAAGCCGGCCTCGCGGGTCAGCGCGGTGACCTCCTCGGCCGAGCGGCTGCCGTCGTCGCCGACCCGCAGGCCGTAGCGCATCGCGTCGAAGCGGGCCAGGTTGGAGGAGCACTCGCTGGGCGCGATCAGGTAGTACGCCGGCAGCGCCAGGGTGAACGACGGGCAGGAGACCTCGACGACCTCGGCGCCCAGCTCGCGCAGCAGCTCCACCGACTCGTCGAAGCGCTGCATCACGCCGGCCTGGTAGCCCTCGCCGGAGAACTCCTTGACGACGCCGATCCGCATGCCGCGGACGTCTCGCATCCGCGCGGCCTCGACCACGGCCGGGACCGGCGCGTCGATCGAGGTGGAGTCCAGCGGGTCGTGGCCGGCGATGGCCTCGTGCAGCAGCGCCGCGTCCAGCACGCTGCGGGCGCACGGGCCGCCCTGGTCCAGGCTGCTGGAGAAGGCGACCAGGCCGTAGCGGGACACCGAGCCGTAGGTCGGCTTGACGCCGACGGTGCCGGTGACGGCGCCGGGCTGGCGGATCGAGCCGCCGGTGTCGGTGCCGATCGCCAGCGGGGCCTCGAAGGCGGCCAGCGCGGCGGCCGAACCGCCGCCGGAGCCGCCGGGGATGCGGGTGAGGTCCCACGGGTTGCCGGTCGGGCCGTAGGCGGAGTTCTCGGTGGAGGAGCCCATCGCGAACTCGTCCATGTTGGTCTTGCCGAGGATGACGACGCCGGCGTCCTTGAGACGCGTGGTCAGGGTGGCGTCGTACGGCGGGATCCAGCCTTCGAGCATCTTGGAACCGCAGGTGGTCGGGACGCCCTTGGTGGTGAAGACGTCCTTCAGCGCGAGCGGGACGCCGGCCAGCGGGCCCAGCTCCTCGCCCTTGGCGCGCTTCTCGTCGACGGCCCTGGCGGCGGCCAGCGCGCCCTCGGTGTCGACGTGCAGGAAGGCGTTGACCTTCTTGTCGACGGCGTCGATGCGGTCCAGGTGCGCCTGCGCGACCTCGACGGCCGACACCTCGCCCTTGGCGATGGCGCCCGCGGTCTCGGCGGCGCCCCACTTGATGATGGGAGTACGAATCGGCTCGGTCATCTCGGTCAGTCCTCCCCGAGGATCTGCGGCACACGGAAACGCTGGTCCTCGGCGGCGGGGGCGCCGGACAGCGCCTGCTCCGCAGTGAGCGAGGGCCGCACCTCGTCCGCGCGCATGACGTTGGTCAGCGGCAGCGGGTGGGAGGTCGGCGGGACGTCCTGTCCGGCGACCTCGGAAACGCGGGCGACCGCGCCGATGATCACGTCGAGCTGCTCGGCGAAGTGGTCCAGCTCTTCGGGCTTCAGCTCAAGACGCGACAGCCGGGCGAGGTGGGCGACCTCCTCGCGCGTGATGCCAGGCATGCAGCGATCCTCAGGGTGAGTTCTGGTGAGGCCCGGCGGTGCCTTGCGGGCGGTGCCGGGCCCGGGCAGGAGCAGCCGGGTCCGGCGCTCCGTCCTCATGGTCTTTGGACCCCATCCTATGGGGCCCGGACCGGCCACCGGCCAACGCGTTTGCCGAGGTGCCCGTCACCGCCGGGCGGACGTCCCCGCCGCCGGGCGCGTCACTGCGGCCGGAAGCGGGCCCAACTCTGCGTGCCCGGCGCCTTGATCTCCATCTGCGCGGCCTGCACCGCCTGGACCACCGGCGGCAGCACCGGGGGCAGTACGGGCGGCAGGACGGGCGGGAGCGTCGGCGGGATGGCGGGCTGGACGATCGGCTTGCCGCCCTGGACCTGCTGGAAGCCGGCCCGCAGCGGGGGCGGCGCGCCCAGCCGCTCCACCGGCGGGGCGCCGGTGCGGTGCACCCGGAGCCAGGCGGTGGCCTGCTCGGCGGGCAGCGCGGCCGACACCAGCCAGCCCTGGACGGCGTCCACGCCCATGCAGTGCAGCCGCTCCCAGGTCTCGTCGTCCTCGACGCCCTCGGCGACCACGGTCAGGCCCAGCGAGTGGGCGAGTTCCACGGAGCAGCGGACCACCGCCGCGTCGTGGTCGTCGGCGACCATCCGGGAGACGAAGGAGCGGTCGATCTTCAGCTCGCCGACCGGCAGGCTGCGCAGCCGCACCAGCGAGGAGTGCCCGGTGCCGAAGTCGTCCAGGGACATCCCGACGCCGTAGCCGCGCAGCTCGGCGAGGGTGTCGGCGGCCCGCCGGGAGTCGTCCAGCAGCAGCCGCTCGGTGATCTCCAGCTGGAGCGCGTGGGCCGGCACCTGGTGGCGCACGAGGTGCCCGGCGACGCGCTGGGCGAAGCCGGGGTTGAGCACGTCGCGGGGCGAGACGTTGACCGCGACCTGCACCTGCAGCCCCTGGTCGCGCCAGTACGCGAGCTGGCCGACCGCCGCCTCCAGCACGTAGTCGGTGAGCCGGGGCATCAGGCCGCTGGACTCGGCGAGCCCGACGAACTCGTCCGGCGAGACCCGGCCCTGGCCGGGGCGGTCCCAGCGCAGCAACGCCTCCAGGCCGACCACCCGGCCGTCGAAGGCCACCTTGGGCTGGTAGTGCAACTGGACCTCGCCGGTCTCCAGGGCCCGCCGCAGGTCACCGAGGAGGCCGATGCGGTACGGGGTGTCGGCGTCCTGGGTCTCGTCGTACTGGGCGACGCCGCTGCGGCCGCTCTGGGCGTGGCCCATCGCGACGTCGGCCCGGCGCAGCAGCGACTCGGCGTCCTGGGCGTGCTGGGGGTAGACGCAGACGCCGGCGCTGGCCTCCAGGACGAGCAGCAGACCGTCCAGCCGGATCGGGGCGGCGAGTTCGGCGATCAGCGCATTGGCGACCCGTTCCAGGCTGTCCGGGCAGTTGATGCCGGGCAGCAGGACGGCGAACTCGTCGCCGCCCATCCGGGCCACCATCGGGCGGCCGCGCCGGTAGTGCCGGGGCAGGCCGGCGAAGACGTCGTCGATGGACTCCCGGGTGGGGCTGCCGGCCGGGCCGCCGGAGCGCAGCGCGCGGTGCAGTCGGCGGGCGATGTGAACCAGCAACCGGTCACCGGCCGTATGACCGAGTGTGTCGTTGAGTGATCGGAAGCGGTCGAGGTCAAGCAGGATGAGACCGACGCTGTAGCCCTGGTCGCACTCCGCGATCGCCTCCTGGGCGGCCAGCAGTAAGGCCTGACGGTTGGGCAGGTCCGTCAGGGGGTCGGTCAACTGGTCGCGGGCGCGGTCCCGGGCGATCCGCCAGGCCGCCACCAGCACGGCCAGGGGCACCGCGAACAGCGGCAGCAGCTCGGGTTCGTACCGGTAGACCAGGACGGCCAGCGGGATGAGCGGCGCGGCTCCGGCCAGCAGCACGCCGAGCAGCAGGACCGCACCCGCCACCCCCTGCGGCGGGCGTGTGGGCGCGCCGCCGGTCGTACGATCCATAAGCCCTGTCCTCCGTCGGGCCCGCCCCGTCAGGCCGCCTTACGGTGAGGCACCGTGCCGGTACCGACAGCTGCCGGGCATGGAGCGACCCCGAGGAGCACCGGCTCAGCCGGTGCCCCCACCCCTGCTGACACTCTGTTGCGCTCCAGGGTATGCCGGGGTCGACCCGGTGGGCAGACTTTCGGACAACCGGAAACGCGCCACCGCGCTCGGGTGTCGCACAGTGACACAATGCCCGCTCTCACCGGACGACACCCGGTGACGTTGCATCAGGACGATAACAACACCGATTCGGCCACCTGGCGCTCGGGTCGGTTCCGGATCAGCCCTCGACGGGTGCCTCCTGCGGCTGCGCGGCCTCCTCCGGCTCCGGAAGCCCCAGGTGGGCACGGGCGGCGGCCGGCCCGTCGGCCAGCAGGACGGCGAAGCCCGCGTCGTCCAGGACCGGCAGTCCAAGCTGAACGGCCTTGTCGTACTTGGATCCTGGGTTGTCACCAGCGACCACAAAATCGGTCTTCTTCGAAACCGAACCGGTCACCTTCGCTCCGCGCGAGGTCAGCGCCTCCTTGGCACCGTCCCGGGTGTGGCCGGCCAGCGTGCCCGTCACCACGACGGTCAGCCCCTCCAGCGGGCGCTCCGCCTCCTCCTCGTCCGCGAACTCCTCGGTGAAGCGGACGCCCGCGGCACGCCACTTCTCCAGGATGTCGCGGTGCCACTGCTCCTGGTACCACTCGACCACCGACCGGGCGATGATCGGCCCGACGCCCTCGACCGCGGCCAGCTCCTCCTCGGTGGCCGAGAAGATCCGGTCCAGGTCACGGAACTCCCGGGCCAGCTCCTGCGCCGCGACCGGCCCCACGTGCCGGATCGAGAGACCGTTGAGGAACCGCCACAGCGGACGCTCCTTCACCTTCTCCAGGTTCTCCAGCAGGATTGCGGCGGTCTTCTTGGGCTCGCCCTTCTGGTTGGCGAAGAAGGTGGCTTTCTTCTCCTTGCCGGTGCGGTCGTCCAGCTTGGGCATGCCGGTCTTCTGGTCGCGCACCAGCACCTGGATCGGCAGCAGCTGCTCCATCGTCAGCCCGAAGACGTCGCCCTCGTCCTGCACGGGCGCCTCGGTCGGCTCCAGCGGCTGCGTCAGCGCGGTGGCCGCGACGTAGCCGAGTCCCTCGACGTCCAGCGAGGAACGGCCGCCCAGGAAGGCGATCCGCTCCCGGATCTGGGCCGGGCAGAACTGAGCGTTGGGGCAGCGCAGGTCGATGTCGCCCTCGGCCATCGGGCGCAGCTCGGCCCCGCACTCGTGGCAGTGCGAGGGCATCACGAACTCCCGCTCGGTGCCGTCCCGCAGGCTCTCCACCGGGCCGAGGATCTCCGGGATGACGTCACCGGCCTTGCGCAGCACGATGGTGTCGCCCAGCAGCACGCCCTTGGCCTTGACGACCTGCTGGTTGTGCAGCGTCGCGTACTGCACCATCGAGCCCGCCACCTTCACCGGTTCGGCCAGCACCGCGAACGGGGTGGCCCGGCCGGTGCGGCCGATGCCGACGCGGATCTGCGCCAGCTTGCCGGTGACCTCCTCCGGCGGGTACTTCCAGGCGATCGCCCAGCGCGGCGACTTCGAGGTGGCCCCGAGCCGGCCCTGCAGGGCGATCTCGTCCACCTTCACGACCACGCCGTCGATCTCGTGCTCGACCGAGTGCCGCTGCTCGCCGAACTGCCCGATGAACGCCCGCACCTCGTCGAGGGTGCCCACCACCCGGTTGTGCCGGGCCGTCGGCAGGCCCCAGCCGCGCAGCAACTCGTAGGCGTGCGACTGGTTGTCGATGTCGAAGCCGACCCGGGCGCCGATGCCGTGCACCACCATGTGCAGCGGACGGGAGGCGGTGACCAGCGGGTCCTTCTGGCGCAGCGAACCGGCGGCGGCGTTGCGCGGGTTCATGAACAGCCGGATCATCGCCCGGGGCCGCTTGCCCTCCGCGGCGCGCTCCTCGTTCTCCCGGCGGCGGCGCTCGTTCTCCTCCACGAAGGAGGCGTTGAGCGCCTCGAAGGCCTCGGTCGGGAAGTAGACCTCGCCGCGGATCTCCACCAGCTCGGGGACGTCCTCGCCGTCGAGCCGGTGCGGGATCTCCTTGATGGTGCGGACGTTGGCGGTGATGTCCTCGCCCACCCGGCCGTCGCCGCGCGTCGCCGCCTGCACCAACTGGCCTTTCTCGTAGGTGAGGTTGACGGCCAGGCCGTCCACCTTGAGCTCGCACAGGTAGTGGTAGTCGATGCCGTCCAGCTCGCCGGCGACGCGCTCCGCCCAGGCGGCGAGCTCCTCGTCGTCCATCGCGTTGTCGAGGCTGAGGAGGCGCTCGCGGTGCTCGACCTCGGCGAACAGCTCGGTGGGGGCGCCACCGACCTTCTGCGTCGGGGAGTCGGGAGTGACCAGGCCCGGGTGCCCGGCCTCCAGCGCCTCCAGCTCGCGCATCAGGGCGTCGAACTCGGAGTCGCTGACGACCGGCGCGTCCTGCTCGTAGTACCGGGCACGGTGGTCGGTGATCTCCTGCGCCAGCTCGGCGTGCCGCCGGCGCACCTCCGCCGGTACGTCCTCCCAGCCCTCGACAGCCGTCACCGCAAGCCCTCCTACGTTCTCATTCCGGGTTGTCCACCAGGCTCTGCGCCGCCCGCACGCTCTGCGACAGCGCCCTGCGCGCATACGCCGGGGAGGCCCCGGCCAGCCCGCAGGTCGGCGTCACCAGCACGCGGCGGCCCAGCAACTCCGGGGCGAACCCGAGCCTGCGCCACAAGGTCCTGACACCCTGGACACTACCGGCCGGGTCGGACATCCCCAGGTCAGTGGAGGGGACGACACCCGCGAGGATCATCGTGCCCGCCTCCACGGCCTCGCCCAGGTCGTCGTCCGAGCGCTCGGTGAGGAGGGAGAAGTCGAGGGAGACGCCGGCGACACCGGCCCGTCGCAGCAGCGGGATCGGGACGTCCGGCGCGCAACTGTGCACCACCACGGGCGCGTCCAGGCCGCGAATCACCTCCCGCAGCACCTCCTCGGCGACCTGTCGGTCCACGGCCCGCAGCCGCTGGAAACCACTCGCGGTCCTCACCGCTCCGGCCAGCACCGCGGGCAGCGAGGGCTCGTCCAGCTGCAGCACGACCTCCGCACCCGGGACCCGCCTGCGGACGTCGGCGAGGTGGCGGCGCAGGCCCTCGGTGAGCGAGCCGGCGACGTCCCGGCAGGCGCCGTGGTCGGCGAGCGCCTTCTCGCCGTGCTTCAGCTCGACGCTCGCCGCCAGCGTCCACGGGCCCACGGCCTGGACCTTCAGCGCGCCCCGGTAGCCCTGGGTGAACTCCTCCAGGGCGTCCAGGTCCTCGCCGAGCCACGAGTGGGCCCGCCGGGTGTCCCGGCCGGGGCGGTCGGTGAACCGCCAGCCGCTCGGCTCGGTCTGCGCGAACAGCTCGACGAGGAAGCCGGCGCCGCGCCCGATCATGTCGGCGCCCGGCCCGCGCGCGGGCAGCTCCGGCAGGAACGGCAGGTGCTCCAGCGCCCCGGTGGAGGTCTTGGCGGCCTCCCGGGCGTCGGTACCGGGCAGCGATCCGACACCGGTGGCGGCGCCGCGCAGGTCGGGGAAGGGGTGTGGGGTGCTCACCCGTCCGAGCCTAGTGCGCGGCGCCGGTGCCCGGTTCCGCGCCCGGTCTCAGCGCCCGGTCTCAGCGGCCCGGGCGGACGCTGATGTCGGTGATCTCCGCGTCCCGGGAGGCGTCCAGGGCGGCCAGGACGGCCCGGGCGACGGACTCGGGCTCGATCCAGCGGCCGGCCTCGTACTCCTTGCCCTCCTGCTGGTGCACCTTGGCCTGCATCGCCGTGGCGGTGCGGCCCGGGTAGACCGAGGTGACCCGGACGCCGCCCGCGTGCTCCTCCTGGCGCAGCGAGTCGGCGAGCGCCTTCAGGCCGTGCTTGCTCGCCGCGTACGCCGACCACTCGGCGTGGGCGTTCAGGCCGGCACCGGAGTTCACGAAGACGACGTGGCCCTTGGCCAGGCGCAGGGACGGCAGCAGCAGGCGGGTCAGCTCGGCGGGGGCGACCAGGTTGACGTTCAGCGTCTCCTGCCACGCCTTCACCGGCAGCTCGCCCACCGTACCCAGCTCGACCACCCCCGCGACGTGCAGCAGCGAGTCCAGCTCGACGGGCAGCGCCTGGTGCCCGAAGGCCCAGGACAGCTTCGCCGGGTCGCCGAGGTCGCCGACCAGGGTGTTCGCTCCGGGGAAGCGCTCCCGCAGCTCCGCGGCCCGGCGCGCGTCGCGGGCCAGCAGCCAGAGGTCGTCCCCGCGCTCGGCGAGCCTGCCCGCCAGGACGGCGCCGATGCCCGAACCGGCACCGGTGATCAGATGTGCAGCCATGGGTCCGATCCTCTCAGGCCTTGAGCTGCGCAAACACCTCGGCGGGCGTGTCGGCGAAGGTCATCAGCTCCGACAGCGGCCGGGGCAGGAAGCCCTCGGCGTCCATCCGCTCCAGCTGGGTCCGCAGGCCCGCGTAGAAGCCCTCGGTGTCCAGGACGACCACCGGCTTCTCGAACATCCCGTGCTTCTTGAGCTCCAGCACCTCGGTGACCTCGTCCATCGTCCCGAGCCCGCCCACCAGGACGACGATCGCGTCCGCCCGGCCCACCAGCTCGGCCTTGCGCTCCGCGAGGTCACGGGTCATGACCAGCTCGTCGGCGCCGACGTACCCCTTGTGCTTCAGCATCTCGACCATGATCCCGACCAGCGTGCCGCCCGCCGCCTTCACCTCGTCGGCGAGCAGGCCCATCAGCCCGGCGTTCGAGCCGCCCCACACCAGGGTGTGCCCGCCCTCCCCGAGGAGCCGGGCGAACTCCGCGGCCGGGGCGGAGTAGCGGTCGTCGAGCGAGTACGCGGAGCAGAAGACAGTGATGTTCATAGTGCTCACTGGTCTATCACGCCGCCTCTCCCCCGCTCACCGGCATTACGCCCGGCCGGTGGCGACCCCTAAGGTGCTGCGCGTGCGCCAACTCGAAATATCGGACCTGATCACGGCCGTGGACCCGCGTGACGGCCGGCGGCTCCCGGTCCTGCGCGAGGACGTCGTCCGGCAGCTGCGGGAGGGCGGGGACGAACGGGCGGCCCGGATCGTCGCCGGACTGCCCGCCGACCGGGACGGCGCACTCGACCCCGTCGCCGTCGACCGGCTGCTCGTCAGCGTGCACACCGAACTCCAGCGGCTCAGCGAGGAACTGCGCATCGGCGACCGCCTCGTCCACCTGCTCGGCCCGCTGTTCACCGCGATCCGGGCGGCGGACGGCGGGCGGCCCGGGCCGTACCGCCTGGTCGACATCGGCTGCGGCCTCGGCTACCTGGTCCGCTGGCTCGCCGCGACCGGCGCCCTCGGCCCCGACGTCGAACTCGTCGGCGTGGACCTCAACGCCGCACTCGTCGGCGAAGCGGACCGGCTCGCCCGGGCGGAGGGACTCGACTGCCGCTTCGTCCACGGCAACGCCTTCGAACTGCCGGAAGCCGCCACGGTCTACGTCTCCACCGGAGTGCTCCACCACTTCGGCGCGGACGCCCTCGGAGAGTTCTTCCGGGCACAGGCCGCGTCGCCCGCCCTCGCCTTCTGCCACTTCGACATCGCCGCCACCGGCCTGGCGCCCATCGGCGCCTGGGTCTTCCACCGCGCCCGGATGCGCCACCCGCTCGGCCGCCACGACGGCGTGGTCTCCGCACAACGGGCCCACCCCGACGAGGTGCTGCTGCGGGCGGCGGCGGTGCCCGGCATGCGGGCTCTGGTGTACGAGCCGCGCGGGCTGTCCAACCCGTTCTGCACCACCCTGCGGCCGGTGATCGGGGTGCGGCCGGAGCTGGAGGCACCACTGCGGCAGGCGCTCGGACGCCGCGCCCGACGGCTGGTCGGGCCCGAGCACCTGGTCGGGGCCGCCCGATGACACCCGCCGTGTCGCTCCTGCTGCTGGGCCTGGTCGACGCGGCCTTCAGCGGCTTCCGCGCCTACGCCGGCCGCGACGCCCGCATCCGCAAGCACCGGGGCAACCTCCGGGCCGCCGGGCGGGGATTCGCCGTCGGGGCCGCCTTGTTGACGGCTCCGGCCGTGGTGGCGGGCCTGGTGCTGGTGACGGCCGCCGACCGGGCACGGACCTTCGGGGCCCTGACCGCCGGAGGCTTCGGCTACCTGCTCCCCCTGGCCGTCTACGCGGCGGCGGTACTGCTGTCGCTGGCCGCCTACTTCACCCTGCCGTTCCGCGCCGGCACCCTGGCGATGGTCATCGGCCTCGGCCCGCTGACCCTGCTGCGGCCCCTCGCCGTCGTCGCGGCGTGCTGCGGCGCGGTCCTCAACGGTGGTGGCGTTGCGGCCCTGCTGGTCGGCGCGACCGCGGGTGCGGCGGTCCTGTGCGTCGAGCCCGTCGTGCACCGCCGCTGGTACGGCGAGGTGCAGTAGAGCCCGCCACCGGAGGTCAGTCCTTGTACGGAAGGAGCTCCGACAGGCTCAGGGTGAAGCCGAAGGGCTCCGGAATGCCGATCGCATCGCCGAACTTCCGGTCACTGCGGGTGTGGTAGCGGTCGCGGTTCGGCTCCGAGAACAGCGTCACCGTCTGCTGGCGCGGGTCCACGATCAGGTAGAGCGGGATGCGCATCGCGGCGTAGTCGTGCAGCTTGTCCATCCAGTCGTTGCCCGGATTGGACGGTGAGACGATCTCGACGGCGATCAGGGCTTCGGCGGCGGGGGCCTTGTTGCCGGGCTCGGAGAGGACCTCCACCGGCAGGTACGTCAGGTCGGGCTCGCGCCCCTTCGAAACGTCCGGGCTGACGATCTCGCTCCGCTCGGTGGGGAGGTAGCCGTCGGGCGCATGCCGCTCGAACTGCCTGCGCACCTGGGCCACGTTGAGCTGATGAATGTTGGAAGGAGACGCCTGCATGATCAACGTGTCTCCGGACCATTCGATCCGGACACCCTCCGGGGCGATCCGCTCCAGTTCCTCGATGAAGTCGCGGTGCTGCTCGTAGAAGGTCATGCCGTCCTCTCCGGAGGGTGCGCATCGGACATCGTCGGCCACTGCTCCTCAGCGTAGGTGCTCAGGGGCGGAGTGCATTTCACGCCGCCCCCAACTCCGTTGTGCCGGAAGGATTCGGTACGCGGGTGAAGGCCCGGCGGCACAAGCGGGGCGGGACTCCCCGGCGGCGGACGAACTGTTCGCGCAGGACGGCCGCGCTGCCGGAGCCGACCCAGCGGGCGATCTCCCTCGCCGGCGGGTACGGAGTCGGGCGTCGTCGCCTTCGCCGACGACCCGAGGTGGCACCGGAGCGGCCCGGCCGTCCGCACCGGACGGCCGGGCCCCGAGGAACGGGACGGCCACCGCTCACGGGTGCTGGAAGAGCACCTCCGGGTTCGCCGGCGACGGGCCGTCGAGGAGGGGCTGGTGGACGCCCTTCAGGGTGCGGTCGAAGAAGGCCCCGACGTACTCCCGGGTGAGCTGCATGCCGCGCTCCGGCGAGGTGGTCATGTCCGGCGGCATGGGCAGGCCGATCTCGGCGGCGAGGATCGGGACGTCGGTGAAGCTCGCGTGCGTGGTGCCCGCGACGGCCAGCCAGGGCTTGTAGCCCTTCCATCCGGCCCAGGTCTCTCCCCAGGTGGGGTCTTCGCCGCCGACCGCGTGGTTGCTCTGCTTGCCGAGCAGGAGGAAGGAGCGGCCCTGCAGGGTGTCGGCCGGGACGGGCGGGAAGAACGTTCCGTCCATGTTGACCCCGGCCCGGATCCGCCGGTCCCCGGCCATCGCGTTCAATGTCGAGGCACCACCGATGGAGTGTCCGGCCATGCCGATGCGGTCGCGGTCGATGAGGTGGGACAGCCGCCAGGCGGGGTCGTGCCCGGTCAGCCGGTCCAGGACGAACGACACGTCCTTCGCCCTGCTGTCGGGGAGGGCGTCCGGGGCGCCGCTCTCGCACAGCGTGCAGCCCGGGGTGGTGCCGTCGGCGAGCGTCTCCCCCGAGTCCTCGTAGGGGTGGCCGACCAGGGCCACGACGTAGCCGTGGCCGGCCAGGTCGGTGGCCAGGCCGGTCAGGGTGGCGCGGGGGTTCTCGAAGCCGGGCGAGAGGACGACCAGCGGGAACTTCCCGCCGGCGGCCCGGGCCCCGCTGTAGGCGTAGGTCGTGGTGGCCGCGACGTCCTGCGGCCGGAGTCCGGTGCCCGGCGGGACCCGCGTCGCCACGAAGCCCTGTGCCTCGCCGAGGGTCATGTACGGCGCGGGGACGCCGGTGTCGTGCCGGGCCGGGTAGAACATCGACACCGCCAGCTGCCGCGGCCCGGCTGTGGGCACCCAGGGGTCGGTGCGGTCCTGGTCGGTCAGGTGCAGCACCTCCTCGCCGACCGCGTACGGCCCGGTCGGGCGGGGCAGCTCGCCGTGGAAGGCCGCAGGGGTCACGGCGACAGCCACGGCGGCGGGCGACGGCGAGGCCATCGCGGCCCCGGCGATCGGGAGGGGCAGGGCGAGAACGAGGGCCGCGACGGCCGCGATACGGCGAGATCGGTTCATGGCCGTGAGACTAGGTTCGTGGCCCGGGCCCCCGGATCAGCCCGATTGATGCATTCTCCGGCCGTGGTCATCCGGAGGACTCGGCGGCGTCATCCTCGTGGATGACGCCGCCGGGTTCGTTTCAGGCGCTGACGGCCGACCGCTCGGTCGTGGCGATGGTCGCGGAGCCGACGACGCGGGTGCCGTCGTACAGCACGACCGCCTGGCCGGGGGCGATGCCGCGCACCGGGGTGTCGAGGCGGACGTGCAGCTCGCCGTCGACCACCGAAGCGCTCACCGGCACCTCCTCGCCGTGGGCGCGCAGCTGGGCGGTGTAGCGGCCGTCGGCCAGGGGCTCGGTGCCGCACCAGCGGGGGCGGATGGCGGTGAGCGCGGTGACGTCCAGGCCCTCGACGGGGCCGACCGTCACGGTGTTGTCCACCGGGGAGATGTCGAGCACGTACCGCGGCTTGCCGTCGGCCGCCGGGCGGCCGATCCGCAGGCCCTTGCGCTGGCCGATGGTGAAGCCGTACGCGCCGTCGTGCTCGCCGAGCTTGGTGCCGTCGGTGTCGAGGATGTCGCCGGTGGCGGTGCCGAGGTGCTTGGCCAGGAAGCCCTGGGTGTCGCCGTCGGCGATGAAGCAGATGTCGTGGCTGTCAGGCTTCTTCGCCACGGCCAGGCCGCGGCGCTCGGCCTCCTCACGGATGACGTCCTTGGTGGTGTCGCCGAGCGGGAAGAGCGAGTGGGCGAGCTGGTCGGCGTCGAGGACGCCGAGCACGTAGGACTGGTCCTTGGCGCCGTCGACGGCCCGGTGCAGTTCGCGCGAGCCGTCCGGCAGGTCGACGATCCGGGCGTAGTGGCCGGTGCAGACGGCGTCGAAGCCGAGGGCGACCGCCTTGTCCAGCAGCGCGGCGAACTTGATCTTCTCGTTGCAGCGCAGGCAGGGGTTGGGGGTGCGGCCGGCCGCGTACTCGGCGACGAAGTCGTCGATGACGTCCTCGCGGAAGCGCTCGGCGAGGTCCCAGACGTAGAACGGGATGCCGATGACGTCGGCGGCCCGCCAGGCGTCCCGGGAGTCCTCGATGGTGCAGCAGCCGCGGGCGCCGGTCCGGAAGGACTGCGGGTTGGCGGACAGCGCCAGGTGGACGCCGGTCACCTCGTGCCCGGCTTCGACGGCCCGGGCGGCGGCGACGGCGGAGTCGACTCCGCCGGACATCGCCGCGAGCACGCGCAGTCGGCCGGTGGACGGAGTGGTCGGGGCACCCGGGAAGTCAGTCATGGTGACTACAAGAGTACGTGGCCGCCGAACGTGCCCGTCCCCGGAACTGCCTACCGCCGCACCGACGCCAGCCCGGCGTTGCGCGCCCGCTGGACCACCGGGCCGATGGCCTGCGCGAGCGCCGTGACGTCCTCCGGCGCCGAGGTGTGGCCGAGCGAGAACCGCAGCGAGGCACGGGCCAGCAGCGGGTCGACGCCCATGGCGAGCAGGACGTGGCTGGGCTGCGGCACGCCGGCGGTGCACGCCGAACCCGTCGAGCACTCGATGCCGGCCGCGTCGAGCAGCATCAGCAGCGCGTCGCCCTCGCAGCCGGGGAAGGAGAAGTGCGCGTTGGCCGGCAGCCGGCCCTCGGCGGCGGGGTCGCCGTTGAGCACGGCGTCCGGGACGGCGGCCAGGACGGCCGCCACCAGGTCGTCGCGCAGCGCGCCGAGGGTCACCGCGTGCTCCTCGCGGTGCTTCACGGCCCAGGCCGCGGCGGCCGCGAAGCCGGCGGCGCCGGGGGCGTCCAGGGTCCCGGAGCGGACGTCGCGTTCCTGCCCGCCGCCGTGCAGCAGCGGGACCGGCGCGGCGCCGCGGGACAGCAGCAGGGCGCCGATGCCGAACGGGCCGCCGATCTTGTGACCGGTGACGGTGAGCGCGGTGAGCCCGGACTCGGCGAAGGAGACCGGGACCTGACCGAGCGCCTGCACCGCGTCGGCGTGCATCGGGATGCCGTACTCGGCGGCCACGGCGGCGAGTTCGCGCACCGGCTGGATGGTGCCGACCTCGTTGTTGGCCCACATGACGGTGACCAGCGCGACCGACGCGGGGGCGCGCTCGATCGACTCGCGCAGCGCCTCCGGGTGCACCCGGCCGTGCTCGTCCACCGGCAGGTACTCGACCGAGGCGCCCTCGTGTTCGGAGAGCCAGTGCACCGCATCGAGCACCGCATGGTGCTCGACGGGGCTGCACAGCACCCGGGTGCGGGCCGGGTCGGCGTCCCGGCGGGCCCAGTAGAGGCCCTTGACCGCGAGGTTGTCGGACTCGGTGCCGCCGCCGGTGAGCACGATCTCGCTCGGGCGGGCGCCCAGCGATTCGGCCAGCGACTCGCGGGACTCCTCGACCACCCGGCGGGCCCGGCGGCCGGCCGCGTGCAGGGACGAGGCGTTGCCGACCACCCCCAGGTGCGCCGTCATCGCGGCGATCGCCTCGGGCAGCATCGGCGTGGTCGCCGCATGGTCCAGGTATGGCATAACCATCCGATTGTAGAGGGCTGCGCCGCGCGGCCTTCCAGCCCTGCGTATCGATCCGGCCATCGCGTGGTCGGACCGGCGCCGACCACCCGCCCGAGCCGCGCCCGGACGCGGACGCGGGCCGGGCCTGACGGCGCTTCCGAAAGCCCTCCGAACGCCTTCTGAGAGCCTTCCGAACGCCTTCCGAGGGCTTGACGAACGTCTCCCGCCCGGCCGCGTCGGGCCCGCCCCGCGCACTGGTCTGCACCAATTCCGGACAGTCGCGTCCGTCGCCGGTTTGTACCACTACGCCCCCCAGCGGTTAGCCTGGCGCCACTTCTCAGCCGGATCAACGGGGGCGCCATGTCGCAGTCGGTCGACCGCGCGCTGACCCTGCTCGGCGCGCTCGGTGACGCGCCGCTCTCGCTGGAGCAGGCCGCCGGCAGCCTCGGGGTGCACAAGTCCACCGCGTTGCGGCTGCTGCGCACCCTGGAGGAGCACGGCTTCGCCCGCCGCCAGCCCGACCTGCGCTACCGCCTCGGCGGCCGGGTGCTCTCGCTGGCCCACCGCGCCCTGGAGGACTTCGACGTCCGGCAGGTCGCCGCGCCGTACCTGGCCGCGCTCAACGCCCGCTGCGGCTACACCGTCCGGCTCGCCGTGCTGCACGACGGCGAGGTGCTGTACCTGGACGAGGTGGCCGGTCCCGCGGCGGCCGAGCCGTCCCGGATCGGGCGCCGGGCGCCGGTGACGGGCACGGCGGTCGGCCGGGTGCTGCTCGCCGGGCTGCCCGCGGACGGGCCGTGCGAGGAGGCCGAACTGGCGGCGGTGCGCCGCCGGGGCTGGGCGGCGGAGTCCGCGGAGCACCGGGAGGCGGTGACGTGCGTGGCCGCTCCGGTCGCGGGCAGCGGGGGCCGGACGGTCGCGGCGTGCGCGCTGAGCGCCCCGGCCGGGCAGGTGCCGGCGGCCGAACTGGCCCGGATGGTGCCGGAGCTGCTCTGCACGGCCGAGGCGATCTCGCTCGCGTACGGCGGCTCGCCTACTCCTCGCTGGTGCGAGAACCGTTGCGGTGCCAGGCCCGTGGCGCGCGCCAGCCGTACTTCAGGGCGAGCATCCGCAGGCCGAAGGCGGTGAGCGCGGCGGCCGTGCCGGTCACCCCGGTGAGCCGGTCCACGCCGATCAGCAGCGCGACCAGCGCGGAGCCGACCAGGGCGGGCACGGCGTAGATCTCCCGGTCCCAGCGCAGCAGCGAGGGGATCTCGCCGGCCAGTACGTCGCGGATCACGCCGCCGCCGGCCGCGGTCACCATGCCGAGCGCGATCGCCGCGACGGCGCCCAGCCCGAAGTCGTGCGCCTTGGCGGTGCCGGTGACGCAGAACAGGCCGAGCCCGAGGGCGTCGAGGGCCTGCACGGCGCGGTTGATCCGCTCGACCTCGGGGTGCAGGAAGAACACCACCAGCGCGGCGACGAGCGGAGTCACGAAGTAGCCGAGGTTGGTGAAGGCGGCGACCGGGGTGGCCCCGATCACCAGGTCGCGCATCACACCGCCGCCGAGGGCCGTGACCTCGGCCAGGACGCAGATCCCGAAGATGTCCATGTTCTTGCGGACGGCGAGCAGGCCCCCGGAGAGGGCGAAGACGAAGATGCCGACGAGGTCCAGCGACTGCTGCACGTCGGAGGGGAAGATCTGCGAAGTCACCACACAACTATGACCTGCGCGGAATCTTCCCCTCCGCTTGCCTCCTGGGGCGGTGCCCCGACCCGGTCCGCCCGGCGTCCCGGGCGGGCCTCAGGCGGTGGTCTCCTCCGGCGTTCCCCCGGGCGCGTTCTCCGGGAAGTGGCAGGCCACCTGGTGTCCGGACTTCAGCGCCACCAGCGGCGGTTCCTGGATGGAGCAGACGTCCTGGGCCTTCCAGCAGCGGGTGCGGAAGCGGCAGCCGCTGGGCGGGTTGATCGGGGAGGGGACGTCGCCGGTGAGCAGGATCCGCTCACGGCCGGACCGCTGGCGGCGGCGCGGGTCGGGGACCGGCACAGCGGACATCAGCGCGTTGGTGTACGGGTGCATCGGGCTGCGGTAGAGCGAGTCCCGGTCGGCGATCTCCACGACCTTGCCGAGGTACATCACCGCGACCCGGTCCGAGACGTGCCGGACCACCGAGAGGTCGTGCGCGATGATCAGGTAGGTCAGGCCGAGCTCCTGCTGGAGGTCGTCCAGCAGGTTGACCACCTGCGCCTGGATCGAGACGTCCAGCGCCGAGACCGGTTCGTCCGCGACGATCATCTTCGGCTTCAGCGCGAGCGCCCGGGCGATGCCGATGCGCTGGCGCTGGCCGCCGGAGAACTCGTGCGGGTAGCGATTGTAGTGCTCGGGGCTGAGGCCGCACAGCTCCAGCAGTTCCTGGACCGCCTTCTTGAGCCCGCCCTCCGGTACCGCGTTCTGCAGCTTGAACGGCGCTCCGACGATGGTGCCGACGGTGTGCCGGGGGTTCAGCGAGGAGTACGGGTCCTGGAAGATCATCTGGATGTCGCGGCGGAGCGGCCGCATCGCCCCGACGCTCAGGTGCGTGATGTCGGTGCCCTCGAACTCGATCTTCCCGCCGGTGGGTTCGTCGAGCCGGGTGACCAGTCGGCCCATGGTCGACTTGCCGCAACCGGACTCGCCGACGACGCCGAGCGTCTCGCCGGCGTTGACGGTGAAGTCGATGCCGTCGACGGCCCGGACCGCGCCGGTCTGGCGCCGCATCAGCCCGCTGCGGATCGGGAAGTGCCGGGTCAGGCCGGTCACCCGGAGCAGCGGCTCGCGGTCGGGGGCGGGGGCCGGCGACGGGATCGGCGCCGCCTGAGTGTCCGTCATCGGTTCTCTCCAGAAAGGTGGTACGAGGCCGGGCTCACAGCCGGGGCGCGATCTCTTCGGCGAAGATGCGGTGCCGCTCGTCGGCCGGCAGGTGGCAGGCCGCGAGGTGCCCGGGGACGGCCTCGGCCAGCACCGGGACCTCGCTCGTGGAGCGCCCGTCGGTCAGGGCGGCGTACGGGCAGCGCGGGTGGAAGGCGCAGCCGCTCGGCACGTTGATCAGGCTGGGCGGGGTGCCCCTGACCGGGACGAGCCGGTCCTGCAGCTCCCGGTCGAGGCGCGGCATCGAGCCCAACAGGCCCCAGGTGTAGGGGTGTTCGGGCGCGTCGAAGAGGGTGTCGGCCGGGCCGCGCTCGATGCACTTGCCGCCGTACATGACCAGGATGTCGTCGGCCAGTTCGGCGACCACTCCGAGGTCGTGGGTGATGATGATGACGGCGGAGCCGAACTCCTCCTGGAGGTCGCGGATGAGGTCCAGGATCTGCGCCTGGACGGTGACGTCCAGGGCGGTGGTGGGCTCGTCGGCGATCAGCAGCGAGGGGTCGTTGACCAGGGCCATGGCGATCATCGCGCGCTGGCGCATGCCGCCGGAGAACTGGTGCGGGTAGTCGTCCACCCGGCGGTCGGGCTGCGGGATGCCGACGCGGTCGAGCATCTCGATCGCGCGGGCCCGGGCCTGCTTCTTGTTCGCCTCGGGGTGGTGCACCCGGTAGGCCTCGACGATCTGCTGCCCCACCGTGTAGTAGGGGTGCATCGCGGTCAGCGGGTCCTGGAAGATCATCGCCAGTTCGCGGCCGCGCAGTTGGCGCACCCGGTCCGGGCCGGCCGCGATCAGGTCCTCGCCGTTCAGCCGGATCTCGCCGCTGATCCGGGCCCGCTTGGAGCGGTGCAGGCCCATGATGCCGAGCGAGGTGACGGACTTCCCGGAGCCGGACTCGCCGACGATGCCGAGGGTGCGCCCCTTGTGCAGGTCGAAGCTGACCCCGTCGACCGAGCGGACCAGGCCGTCGTCGGTGTCGAAGTGGATCCGCAGGTCGCGCACGGAGAGGAAGGGGTCCCCGGAGGGGACCTGCGCATCGGCTGCCGTGGTCTTCTGGAGGTCGGTCACGAGAGCCTCACGCGGGGGTCGACGAGGGCGTACAGGAGGTCGACCACGAGGTTGCAGGCGACGATGAAGAAGGCGGCGAGCAGGGTGACGCCGAGGATCTTGGGCAGGTCGTTGTCGGAGATCGCCTGGACGGCGAACTGGCCGACGCCCTGGAGCGAGAAGACCTGCTCGGTGATCAGCGCGCCGCCGAGCAGCAGCCCGAGGTCCATGCCGAAGATCGTGACGATCGGGGTGAGCGCGGCGCGCAACCCGTGCCGGGTGACGACCTTGCCCTCGGCGAGGCCCTTGGCCCGCGCGGTGCGGATGTAGTCCTCGCTCATCGTCTCCAGCATTCCGGCGCGGGTGAGCCGGGCGTAGAGCGCGGAGTAGAGGAAGGCCAGCGAGATCCAGGGGAGGATCAGGTTGCGGGCCCACATCAGCGGGTTGTCCGTGAAGTCGACGTACTGCAGGTTGTCCAGGATCGGCCACTCGTAGCTGAAGAGCGTGAGCAGCAGCGCGCCGGTGAAGAAGACCGGGAGCGAGACGCCGGCGAGGGCGACGCCCATGGAGAGGCGGTCGAAGATCGACCGCGGCTTCAGGGCGGAGACGACGCCGGTGGCGACGCCGGAGACCAGCCAGAGCACGGCCGCACCCGCGGCCAGCGAGATGGTGACCGGGATCCGCTTGGACAGCTCGGGCCAGACCTCCAGGTGGTTCTTGAAGGAGTAGCCGAAGCAGGGCACGTGGCAGGTGGCCGGTTCCGGCCCGAACGTGTACTCGGCGCCGCTGACCAGCCCCTTGAGGAAGTTCCAGTACTGGGTGTACAGCGGCTGGTCGAGACCGAGGTTCTGCTTGACCGCCGCGATCGCGTCGGGTGAGGGGTTCTTCCCGATGTACTGGGCGGCCAGTTGGTCGGCCGTCTCGCCGGCGACGCGGGGGAGCAGGAAGAAGATCGCGAAGGTGACCGCGCTGACGACCAGCAGCAGAATCACCGCCGCGAAGATCCTGCGGATGATGTAGGCAAACACAGTTGGGCGGCTCCGGCGGCCCGCCGCCGTCCGGGATCTTCCGGACGGCGGCGGGCGCCGCTGCCTTCACCTGCCTTCAGGGATGCGGAGCCAGGCTCTTACTTGGTGGTGCCGATGTTCAGGTAGTCGTACTCACCGGAGAACGCCGGGGTGGAGGCGATGTTGGTGGCGTTGTCCGGGCGGTACAGGAAGACCTTGAAGTAGGTCAGCGGGACGATGACCGCCTGGTCCATGACCTTCTTGTCGATGTCGCCGTAGATCTTCTCGCGGGCCGCCTTGTCCGGGTTGACGGCGGCGTCGTCGAGCAGCTGGTTGACGGCCGGGTCGTTCAGCTGGGACAGGTTGCTGTTGCCGGAGGGCTTGATCGCACGGCCGTCGACGATCTGCTGCAGGAAGCCGTAGCCGGTCGGCCAGTCGGCGCCCCACTGCATCATCATCAGGCCGATGTTGTGGTCCTGGGTGAACTGCGGGGCACCGGCGCTGTCGGTCAGGTACTTGCCCTGCGGGTACTGCTGGATCTCGGCGTTGATGCCGACCTTCTTCAGCGCGGCCTGGATCGAGGTGGCCGCGGCGACCTCGGTGGCGCGCTCGGTGCGGGCCGAGATGACGGTGTTGATGCTGTCCTTGCCGCAGGCCTTCAGGGCGTCCTTGGCCTTGGCCTCGTCACCCTTGTTGTCCTTGGTCTCGAACTGGTTGAAGTCCTGGTGGCCCGGGATGTCCGGCGGGAGCACCGTGTTGGCGATCTGGCCGCGGATCGGGCCGCCCTCGGCGGTCTGAACCGAGACCTTGTCGATCGCGAACTGGACGGCCTTGCGGCAGTCGACGTTGTCGAACGGCGCGACCTTGGAGTTGATCGCCAGGTAGACCAGACGGCCGCCGTAGGCGTTGTCGGTGCTGGCCTTGAGCTTCGGGTTCTGCAGGATCTGCGCCTGGGTCTGCGGGTCGACGCCGCCGCCCACCAGGTCGACCTGGGCGTTGCCGGCCAGCAGGTCCTTGTCGATGGTGGCCTGGTCGATGTTCATCTTGAGCAGGATCTTCTCCGGAAGCTGCTTCCGGATCGGGTCGGTGCTCGCGTCCCAGTTGGTGTTCGGCACCAGGACGGCCTGCTTGCCGTCCTCGTAGGACTCGAACTTGAAGGAGCCCGAGGACACGATGTGCTTCACGTAGTCGGCACCGGTGTCCTTGGCCTGCGGGACCGGCGCGGTCTGCGGGGCGCTGACCAGGTAGTCGAAGTCCGCGAACGGGTGCTTCAGGTGGAAGACGATCGTGGTGTCGTCCGGCGTCTCGATCGAGTTCAGACCGCCGGCCTTGTCCTTGTACGGACCGGCGTACGGCGTGTCGTTGTCGACCAGCAGGTCGTGGAAGTACGTCGGGCCGTTGGAGTTCACGTCCGGCGCGAAGTTGGAGCGCTCGACGGCGTACTTGACGTCCTTCGAGGTGATCGGGGTGCCGTCGTCGTACTTCAGGCCCTTGCGGATCTTGTACGTCCAGGTCAGGCCGTCCGCGCTGGGCTGGCCCATCGACTCGGCGAGGTCCGGGACGAGCTTGTTGCCCTCCTCGCCGGCGGCCGGGTTGAACGTGGTGAGCGGACGGGCGTACAGCCGCGAGAAGTTGTAGATGTACGCGTAGTACGTGTTGCCCGGGTCGAGCGAGTCCGGGGTGCCCTTCATCTCGAAGGTGACCGTCCCGCCCTTCTTGTCCGAGGCGTTCACGATGTTCTTGGTGGCCGCGTTGGCGCCGCCGCCGCCCGAAGTGGACGAGGAGGAGGCGTCGCCGCTCTTCGACGAGCTGGAACAACCGGTAACGACCAGGACCGCGGCGGCGGCCGCCGCGGTCAGGGCGACGGTACGGGACCTACGCATGGGAAAGATCAACCCCTTGAGGATGTGGAGACGGTGGAGGGTCCTGACGTGGAGTCAGTTGCTCTTGGGATCGAGGGCGTCGCGCAGCCCGTCGCCGAGCAGGTTGAAGGCGAGCACGGTGATGAAGATCGCCAGACCGGGGACCACCATGTACTGGGGGTCCACCTGGTAGTACCGGATCGCGTCCTGGAGCATTCCGCCCCAGGAGGCTTGCGGAGGCTGGATGCCCACGCCGAGGAAGCTCAGCCCGGCCTCGAAGAGGATGTTGGTCGGGATCAGCAGGGTCGAGTAGACCAGGATCGGACCGACCAGGTTGGGCAGCAGTTCCTTGAACAGGATGAACGGTCCGCGGGCGCCGAGGGAGCGAGCTGCGTGGACGAACTCGCGCTCGCGCAGCGAGAGCGTCTGTCCGCGCACGATCCGGCCCATGTAGGGCCAGTTGAAGAAGCCGATCACGAAGATCAGCACCAGGATGTGCAGCGGGAGGCCGTGCAGGCCGAACGCACCGCCCTGCAGCGAGGTCGAGATCGCGATCGCGAACAGCAGCAGCGGGAAGGCGAGGAAGACGTCCATGACGCGGCTGATCAGCGTGTCCACCCAGCCGCCGTAGTAGCCGGCCATGATGCCGAGCACGGTGCCGATGGTGTTGGACAGCACGGTCGCGCCGAACGCGACCAGCAGGGAGACCCAGGAGCCCTCGATCACGCGGGTGAGCAGGTCGCGGCCCTGCAGCGGGTCGACCCCGAGCGGGTGGTCCCAGCTCATGCCTCCCCAGTCGCCGAGCGGCAGGCCGCCGAGGTCGGCGTCCAGCAGGTCCTGGTGGAGGGCGTCCGGGTCGAGCCCGAACATCGACTCGATCGGCTTGGCCAGCACGGCGAGCAGGATCAGCAGGATCACCACGACGCCGCCGATGACGGCGGCCTTGTCCCGCTTGAAGCGGGTCCAGGCGATCTGGCCGAGGGAGCGGCCCTCGATCTTCTTGGCCGGGCTCTCGGCGGCTGCTGCCTCCGGCTCGTTCCCGGCGGTGGTCACGGATGCGGTCATGGTCAGTTGGTCCCCTCGCCGACGGTGGCCGGCCCACGGGTGCCGGTCGCCGGCTTCGGCGGTGCGGCTGCGGACGTGCGAAAGGTGCTAGGAGGAGCGGGTGTTCGCGGCAGTGCGTCGTGCACGGGCACTGCCACACGCGGGATGGGCTTCGCGTGGACAAGCAGGTCGGCGTGCGCGATCACCTTTGTGGGGTTCCAGTACGCGCGGTGCGTTGCGCAGAACTCTCTGCCATGCGAACTGGCTTACGCCAGACCTGACAACCGACAGATGCCCAACTGTGATCTGCAGGCATGCACCTCCACGATCTCCGGCATAACCCTCTTCACATGGCTGTAACAGGCATGTCAAGATGACCGGACGCCCAACCCGGAAATTCGTCCAAAAAGCATCGAAGCCGACTTGACGGACAATCAAGTCGGCTTCGCGGTGGAGATTACGGCGAGAAACGGTGGTGGCAATCAGCGCCCGGGGTAACCGGGCCACGGCCGCTGGGGCTGTTGCTGCTGGGGCTGCTGCTGCCAGCCCTGCGCGGGCGGCTGCGTGCCGTACGCCCACCCGGGCGTCGGCTGGCCGGGCATCGACGGCCCCGGGTACGCGGGCGGCGGCACCGGCGGGTACGGACCGGTCGCCGGGCGGCCGGCCTCCCGGTCGAAGAACGGCCGCGCGTTGGCGCGCATCCACAGCGCCACCGGGTCGTACTCGTCCGACATCGCCACCGTGGACACCGCCAGCCCCTCCGGGGCCACCGCGATCGCCCGCTGCATCAGCGCACGCACCGCCTCCACCGCGGGCGGCGAACTCTCGTACAGGTCCAGGCCGATCGCCAGGTAGGGCTCCCCCACCGCCGGCTGCACCCAGGCCCGGCGCAGCGCCCGGACCGCGCGCACCTCGGCGGCCTGCCGCTCCAGCAACGCGAAGAACTGCGGGGCGTTCAGCTGCGGCTCGCTCAGTTTCAGCGGCCCGGCGGGCAGCCGGTCCAGGCCCGCGGCGATCCGCCGCAGATCGGCCCAGGGCACGCCGACGCCGCCGCCGGGCGCGTGCGGGTTCAGCCACAGGCCCCAGCGGGTGCGGTACAGCGAGGCGGCGATCTCCGGGCCGGAGATGACCTCGTGGGCCCGCGCCCAGCCGGAGGCGGCCAGTTGCTCGGGCGAGGTGACGGCCGGCGCGTAACCGTGGCCGCTGATCTCCATGTTCCCGTACTGCGCGTCCGGGCTGCCCGGCGTGCCGTGCCAGAGCAGCATCCAGACCCGGCCGTCCGCCAGCGCGTGCAGCAGTCGCTCGTACGCGTCGTAGCGCTCCGGCGCGACCTCGCGCAGGGCGTGCTCCAACACGCCGGGATCCGCTCCCGGGCGCCCGGCCGGTGCCTGGTGGCTCCAGGGCCCCGGCACCCCGCCCGCTCCCGTTCCCGCACTCATGCGCCCACCTCGCCGCGCCTCTTTCCTCGAACCCGCCGGCCCGTCGGCCGTCTGCACGCACCCTATGGCGCGGCACCGGCCACCGCCACGGCGACGTGCCTGTGATACGAACCCGCTCACACCCGCGTGTAGAAAGGCAGTACCCGGGTGAGCAGCCACTCGACCACCGGGTCGTCGGCGAGGTCGAGCAGTACGAGGTGGACGCCGCCCGGCAGCGGCGCGGTTCCCAGCGCTCGGCCGAGCGCGTCGTTCACCGCGGCCGGGTCGGCCGGGGCCGCCGGATCCAACTGGACGCCCACGAACATCACGGTGGGCTCGCCCTCGATGCTGGCCAGCGCCCTGCGGGCGGTCAACACTCCGGGAAGGGCCGACAGTTCGGCCCGACAGGCGGCCAGGAAGTGCTCCGGGTCCTCGCCCGGCACCGGCTCGCGCAGCGCGACCCGGCCGCCGGTCGGCGCCGGATCCTCGGCGCCCTCCCAGCGGTCCTCGCGCGGACCGCGCCGCAGCTCGGCCACGCCCTCCGGCGGCACCGGGATGCCCACCGCCGCCTCCGGGTTCACCGCGATCCCCACGCCCAGCGGCAGTCCGCGGGCGAACTCCCAGACCGGCGCGATCGCGAAGGCCATCCCCGGCGCCTGCTGCAGGAACACCTCCTGCGAGGAGAACACCGGCACGTACGGTTCACCGGCCAGCTCGACGGTCGGCAGGTCCAGCGACTGCCCCTGCGGGTCCGCTCCCGCGGGCAGCGGCACCCACACCTGGCTGCGGGCCAGCACCTCGATCACCCGCGGCGTCGCGCCCGGATCACCCAGGGCCGCGGTCAGTACCTGCTCCAGCTCGTTGGCCGGCCACGTACCGCCCGCCGGCGCGCCCTCAGGACCGCCCCACCCCTGCTGCTGCTCCACCGGGTACCCCATGCGCCGCCGACTCCGCCCTCTGCCGGTCGGCCGCCCTCTGCTGCGCCGACGCGGAGCAGTCTAGGGCCCGTCTTCAAACCCCCGTCGTCCGCCCGGAGGGTTTGAAGACGGGCCCCGGGGCCCGGGGCAGCGGGGACGGGGGCACGTGTTCGGGCGGGTGCGGTCCGCCCGGGCGCGCGGCCGCCGTGTGACCGGGTCCCCCCTCCCTTCCTCGCCCGGGACGTGCCATGATGTGCGCGTCCGACGGCATGCGCCGCGGGCCCCACAACTCCATACCGGCCGCTCGAACCCGCGCGGGAGAGCCCGGAGTGCCGCAGCAGCGGTACGGCCGGCGCCGAAGGAGCAAGTCCTCCCCGGAATCTCTCAGGCCCCCCTACCGCACGGGTTAGGCACATCTGGAAAGCGGCGCACGGCCCTGTCGTACGCCCACCCACGGTGCAAGCCGCCATGCTGTCCCCCAAGCTGGAATCAGCTGCGGGCCGGCGTGCGGTGAAGCTCTCAGGTTCGACGACAGATGGGGAGACCCACGCCGCCGCATGCCCGCGCGCAGGGTCGGTCCCCGAGCGGGTCCGGTCCGGCGCGTGCACCCCTGAGTGCCCCGACCGAGGAGTTCCTGGCCATGTCGTCCCTCCGCCTGACCGCGCTCGACGCGCTGCACCGCGCCCTCGGCGCGACCATGACCGACTTCGCCGGCTGGGACATGCCGCTGCGCTACGGCAGCGAGCGCGAGGAGCACCTCGCCGTCCGCACCAAGGCCGGCCTGTTCGACCTCTCCCACATGGGCGAGATCACCGTCACCGGCCCCCAGGCCGGCGAGATGCTGGACCACGCGCTGGTCGGCTTCGTCTCCGCGCTGGGCGTGCTGCGCGCCCGCTACACCATGATCTGCGCCGAGGACGGCGGCATCCTGGACGACCTGATCGTCTACCGCCTGCGCGAGGACGCCTTCCTGGTCGTCGCCAACGCCTCCAACGCCCAGCTGGTCCTCGACGAGCTGATCGCCCGCGCCAAGGGCTTCGACGCCGTCGTCACCGACGACCGCGACACCTACGCGCTGATCGCCGTCCAGGGCCCGGAGGCCACCGCGATCCTGGCCGACACCACCGACGCCGACCTGCCCGGCCTCAAGTACTACGCGATCCTCCCGGCCCGGGTGGCCGGCCGCGACGTGCTGCTGGCCCGCACCGGCTACACCGGCGAGGACGGCTTCGAGATCTTCTGCCACCCGGTCGACGCCGAGGAGATCTGGCAGGCGCTGACCACCGCCGGCGAGGGCCGCGGCCTGGTCCCGTGCGGTCTGTCCTGCCGCGACACGCTGCGCCTGGAGGCGGGCATGCCGCTGTACGGGCACGAGCTGTCCACCGACCTCACCCCGTTCGACGCGGGCCTGGGCCGGGTCGTCCGCTTCGACAAGACCACCAACGAGGGCGCCTTCATCGGCCGCAAGGCGCTGGAGCAGGCCGCCGCCGCGGCCGAGGCGCTGCGTGCCGAGGGTGGGGCACCGCGGGTGCTGGTCGGCCTGGTCTCCGACGGCAAGCGCGTCCCGCGCGCCGAGTACACCGTGGTCTCCGCCGACGGTGCCCCGATCGGCCGGATCACCTCCGGTGCGCCGTCCCCGACGCTGGGGCAGCCGATCGCGATGGCCTACGTCGACGCGGCCCACGCCGCCCCCGGCACCACCGTCGCGGTGGACGTGCGCGGCAAGCACGAGCCGGTCCGGGTCGTGGCGCTGCCGTTCTACAAGCGCGCCCGCTGAGCGACCCCGCCGACCGTCCCCTTTCCCCGTACCCGCACGTCGAAGCTTTCCGCGCGGCGGCCCGCTTCGTCGTACCCGCTTCCCATCCTGGAGAATGACGCCATGAGCAACCCCTCGCACCTGAAGTACACCGAAGAGCACGAGTGGCTGACCGACGCCGAGGACGGCGTCTCCACCATCGGCATCACCCAGCACGCCGCCGACGCTCTCGGTGACATCGTCTACGTGCAGCTGCCCGAGGTCGGCGACGAGGTGACCGCCGGCGAGACCTGCGGCGAGCTGGAGTCCACCAAGTCGGTCAGCGACCTGTACTCGCCGGTGACCGGTGAGGTCACCGAGGTCAACCAGGACGTCCTGGACGACAACGGTCTGGTCAACAGCGCCCCGTTCGAGGGCGGCTGGCTGTTCAAGGTGCGCGTCGCGTCCACCGGCAAGCTGCTCACCGCGGACGAGTACAACGCCTTCATCAAGGCCTGACCCGTTCGTGACCGGGGCGGGCCGCCCACGCGTCGGCCCGCCCCCACCGGGGCCCCCTTTCCTCCTCCACCGGGAAGAACACACCATGACGGTTCTCAACCAGTCCCTGCACGCCCTCGACCCGGAGATCGCCGCCGCGGTCGACGCCGAGCTGCACCGCCAGCAGACCACCCTGGAGATGATCGCCTCCGAGAACTTCGCCCCGGTGGCGGTCATGGAGGCCCAGGGCTCGGTGCTCACCAACAAGTACGCCGAGGGCTACCCCGGCCGTCGCTACTACGGCGGCTGCGAGCACGTCGACGTGGTCGAGCAGATCGCGATCGACCGCGTCAAGGCCCTGTTCGGCGCCGAGCACGCCAACGTCCAGCCGCACTCCGGTGCGCAGGCCAACGCCGCCGCGATGTTCGCGCTGATCCAGCCGGGCGACACCATCCTGGGCCTGAGCCTGGCCCACGGTGGTCACCTGACCCACGGCATGAAGATCAACTTCTCCGGCAAGCTCTACAACGTGGCCGCGTACCACGTCGACGAGAAGACCGGCCAGGTCGACATGGCCGAGGTCGAGCGCCTCGCCAAGGAGCACCAGCCGAAGCTGATCATCGCGGGCTGGTCCGCCTACCCGCGCCAGCTGGACTTCGCCGCGTTCCGCCGGGTCGCCGACGAGGTCGGCGCGCTGCTCATGGTGGACATGGCGCACTTCGCCGGCCTGGTGGCCGCCGGGCTGCACCCGAACCCGGTGCCCTACGCGGACGTGGTCACCACCACCACCCACAAGACCCTGGGCGGCCCGCGCGGCGGCGTCATCCTGTCCAAGGCCGAGTACGCCAAGAAGATCAACTCCGCGGTCTTCCCCGGCCAGCAGGGCGGCCCGCTGGAGCACGTGATCGCCGGCAAGGCGGTCGCCTTCAAGGTCGCGGCCTCCGAGGAGTTCAAGGAGCGCCAGCAGCGCACCCTGGACGGCGCCCGGATCCTGGCCGAGCGCCTGCTGCAGGCCGACGTCGCCGAGGCCGGCGCGTCCGTCCTGTCCGGCGGCACCGACGTCCACCTGGTCCTGGTCGACCTGCGCAACAGCCAGCTCGACGGCCAGCAGGCCGAGGACCGCCTGCACGAGGTCGGCATCACCGTCAACCGCAACGCCATCCCGAACGACCCGCGCCCGCCGATGGTCACCTCGGGCCTGCGCATCGGCACCCCGGCCCTGGCCACCCGCGGCTTCCAGGCCGAGGACTTCCGCGAGGTCGCCGACATCATCGCCGAGGCGCTCAAGCCCGCCTTCGACGAGACCGTCGCCGACACCCTGAAGGCCCGCGTCACCGCGCTGGCCGAGAAGTACCCGCTGTACCCGACCCTGGCCAACCAGGAGTAGGTACCGGCGGGCGGGGCGACCCGCCGGCAGGCCCACCGGCCGGCGGGTGACCGGCCGGTAGGTGACCGGGCTCACCCCTCCCGCGTACGTGGCACCCCGGGGCACCCCGCACACTGGACAGTGCGGGGTGCCCCGTCCTGTGCCCCCATGCCAGCAAGTCCTTCCACGAGACCAGACAAGGACGTCCCCCGTGGCCATCAGCGTCTTCGACCTCTTCTCCATCGGCATCGGCCCGTCGAGCTCCCACACCGTGGGCCCGATGCGCGCCGCCCGGATGTTCGCCCGCCGACTGCGGACCGAAGGCCTGCTGACCCAGGTGACCGGCGTGCGCGCCGAGCTGTACGGCTCCCTGGGCGCCACCGGCCACGGCCACGGCACGCCCAAGGCCGTCCTGCTGGGCCTGGAGAACCACTCCCCCCGCACCGTCGACGTCGACCAGGCCGACAAGGACGTCGAGCGGATCACCGCCGAGAAGAAGATCAACCTGCTCGGCGAGCACACCATCGACTTCGATCCGGCCAACCAGCTGGTCCTGCACCGCCGCCGCTCGCTGCCGTACCACGCCAACGGCATGACCCTCTGGGCGTTCGCGGCGGACGGCTCCACGCTGCTGGAGAAGACCTACTACTCGGTCGGCGGCGGCTTCGTCGTCGACGAGGACGCGATCGGCGCCGACCGGGTCAAGCCCGACGACACCGCGCTGCGCTATCCCTTCCGCACCGGCGAGGAGCTGCTGCGGCTCACCCGCGAGACCGGGCTGTCCATCTCCGGCCTGATGCTGGAGAACGAGAAGGCCTGGCGCAGCGAGGAGGAGATCCGCACCGGGCTGCTGGAGATCTGGTCCGTGATGCAGGAGTGCGTGCGGGCCGGCATGACCCGCGAGGGCATCCTGCCGGGCGGTCTCAAGGTCCGCCGCCGGGCCGCCGCGGCGGCCCGGACGCTGCGCGCCGAGGGCATCGGCCCGGCCAACGCGATGGAGTGGGTGACCCTCTACGCGATGGCGGTCAACGAGGAGAACGCCTCCGGCCGCCGGGTGGTCACCGCGCCGACCAACGGCGCGGCGGGCATCATCCCGGCCGTACTGCACTACTACCTGAACTTCATCCCGGGCGCCGACGACGACGGCATCGTCCGCTTCCTGCTCGCGGCCGGCGCCATCGGCATGCTGTTCAAGGAGAACGCCTCCATCTCCGGCGCCGAGGTCGGCTGCCAGGGCGAGGTCGGCTCCGCCTGCTCGATGGCCGCGGGCGGCCTCGCCGAGGTCCTCGGCGGCACCCCCGAGCAGGTCGAGAACGCCGCCGAGATCGGCATCGAGCACAACCTCGGCCTCACCTGCGACCCGGTCGGCGGCCTGGTCCAGATCCCCTGCATCGAGCGCAACGGCATGGCGTCGGTCAAGGCCGTCACCGCGGCCCGGATGGCGCTGCGCGGCGACGGCCGGCACCACGTCTCGCTGGACAAGGCGATCAAGACGATGAAGGAGACCGGCGCCGACATGAAGATCAAGTACAAGGAGACCTCGCGCGGCGGCCTCGCCGTGAACGTCATCGAGTGCTGACCCCGAACTGACCGGTCACGGACCGTGCGCCGGTCCGGCGCGCCCCGGCCCCCGGGCGGAGCTCCCCTCCGCCCGGGGGCCTTCGCTATGCCCATGCGCTTTTTTACTGGCCGACGGCCCGTCAGGAGGTCCATAATCACGGCCAGTCGGTTCACGCCAGAGGGGGAGGCGGATGACCTTCCAGCCCGGGCCGGTGCGGCCCGACGAGCCGCCCGCACCGTGCCCACCACCCGACGGACCACCACCACCCACGTCACCGTACGCGACGTCCGAGGCCACCCGGCTGCTCTGCGCCGGCGTCTACCTCGACCCGGACTACCGCCGGCGCGTCATCGGCGAACTGGTCGAGCACCACGAACGCTCCGTCCCGCCGTCGCTCGGCTTCGACCTGGTCACCGTCCTCGCGCACGCCCTCCGGGCCCGGGCCCTGGAGGTCCGCACCGGCGCGGCGCTCGCCACGGTCTGGCTCGGCTTCTTCTGCACCGTCTACTGGCCGCTGATCCGGAACCCGCCGGACGGCAGCTACTGGAAGTCGTACGGGGAGGGGCTGACCAGCGGGTACTACGGCGATCCTTACGGCCAGGAGTCGGCGGCCGACGCCGTGTTCGGCGTGCTCTCCCACTACATGCCGCCGTTCACGGCGACCTTCCCCGTCCTGTACGCCCTGGTCTGCCTGCTGTCCTGGTACGCCAAACCCGCGGACGTCCGGGAGCACGCGCTCTACGCCCCCGCCGGGTCCGCCGGTTCCCGGACGTCCGATGTCCGACGCACGGCCGGCGGGTTCCTCGCCGTCGTCGCCGTGATCGCCCAGATCCTCTACTGGGCACTGGCGCTGGTCACGCTGAAGGAGGGGGTCTGGGAGGGCGCGCTGTTCCCGCTCGCGCTGGCGGCGACGGTCGGCCTGCACCGCCTGAAGGTCGCCCAGGTCATCCGGACGGAACTGACCCGCGAGGGGTTCCCGAAGCATCCGCGCCCGCTGCCCGCCCGGCCGCACTACCGGGCGCTGGGGCGGGCGATAGCCGCCGAACAGTACTCGCAGCTCATCGTCTACGACCCGGCCGCCCCCTTCCTCGGCGCCGGATTCCCCTTCCAGGCCTGGCAGTTCACCCTGGAGCTGAAACGCCGCAGGACCGGGCCGGTGGCCCCCGAAAGCGCCCTCACGGCCCGGGCCGTCCTCGACCTGGTCATCCCGCGTCTGGCCGGGCTGCGGCAGGCCGCCGCCGAGACCAGCCTGGACCGGCTGAAGGACCTGGAGATCGAGCACGTCGTCTACCTCCCGTACGGTCCGGCGCGCGGCGAGGTCTCGCGCGCGCCCGAGGAGATCGGCGGGCACATCGCCGAAGCGGTGGACGAGGGCGGCGAACGGCGTCGGCACTTCCTGCGCGTGCGGGTCGGCGCCTGGGACGAACAGGTGGTGCTGACCGTGCAGTTGCGGGTGCACACCCAGGGGAGCCTGCTGATGGTGGAGGTCGTCCCGCACGTGCTCGGTCCGGTCCGGCGCGACTACGAACTGCTGGCGGACACGGTGGCCCAGCAGGGCACCCGACCGGGACGCCGCGGCCCGGCGATGTCCGCGTTCACCGCCGGGCCGGCCGCGCTCCGCTCGCTGCTGCGGCCGGGCGGCGGCCGGGCGGCGGGTGTTCCGGCCGACGACGGCGGACTGCTCCCGGTGGCCGCCCGACCGGTCGTCTCGCTGCGTGAGGCCGCCGCCTCACCGACCGTCTCGATCTTCCAGGAGCTGGACGTCAGAAGGTACGTGAAGTCGATCGAGGAGCGGATCACCGGGGGCGTACGGGCCGCACTGGAGCAGGCCGGGTACGAGACCGACCGCTTCGAGCAGACCGTGATCCAGGTGATGCAGGGCGGGATCCACATCGGCTCGATGAGCGGCGGCGCCGTCGCCACCAACGGGGGCACGGCCCGGTCCGGCGCCCCGGAGGCTCCGCCGTCCGGCGGCAAGCCCTCCTAGTGCCTCCGTTCGCCACCAGGGCGGGGGAGTTCGGGATCGAAACGAGCGAGGAGCAGCACGTGCAGCACGACGAGGAGAGCACTCCCCCGGCACCGGCGCCCGGCGGGGTGTCGATCGGCGCGATGACCGGCGGTGCCGTCGCCACCGGGCCCGGTGCCCGCGCGGAGGACCGGTCGCAGCGGGCCGGGGTGCCCGGCCCGCTGCCCGACGTGAGCGGCGTGACGGTGCCCGCCCCGGCGCCCGGCGGCGTCTCGATCGGCGCGATGACCGGCGGGGCGGTCGCCACCGGCGAGGACGCGACGGCCGTCGACGCCTCGGTCCGCCTCGACGCCTCCGGCCGCGAACTGCTCGCCGCCGTCCGCGAGTTGAGCGGACACCTGCCGATGTTCACCCGGGTCGAGGGCAACGGCGTGGCCGAGGTGGAACAGGAGCTGGACGCCGTCGGCACCGCCCTCGAACAGACCGGCACCGCCCCGCGCACCCGGTTGGAACGCCTCCGCGACCTCCTGCGGAGCTCGGCCACGGCAGTGTCCGGGCTTGCCTCGGCGCTGGCGGTCGTGCAGGCGATCGAGCAGTTCCTGCCCTGAGCGGAGTCGCCGGTCGACGAGCAGCGGGCGACAAGCACCGGGTGGCAGGGACCCGGGCCGCAGGCACCGGGTGGCAGGCGGGCATCGGGTGTCGGGTATCGGGCACCAGGGGAGACGGGGGAGCGGGAATGGCGGGCACGTACTGGGACAAGAACCGGCAGCAGTGGGTTACCCGGCCGCCGGCGGGCCGGGAGGCTCCGCCGACTCCCTCGTCGCCGACGACGCCCCCACCCCCGTCGTTCCCGCCTCCGTCGTTCCCGCCCTCGTCTCCGCTTCCGCCTCCGCCTCCGGGTGAACCCCCGCTGATCACGGCACCGCGCGGCCCCCGGCCCGGGCGTCCGCCGACGCCCGGGGCCCGACGGCGCCGGCGGGTGCTGGTGGCCGCCCTCGCCGGGGTGCTCCTCGGCGCACTCGCGGGCGGCGGCAGGTATCTCCTGACCCGGCACGAGGACGGGGGCGGGCCGGCCACCGCGGCGACCCCGCCGGGCACCCCGGCGACCACCGCCCCCGGCTCCGGGTCCGCCTCGGCCGCTCCGTCCCCCGCGGCCACGGAGTCCCCCTCCCCCGCGCCCACCTCCCCGGCGCCCGCGCCGCCCCCCACCGGGCCGCACCTCAACCGGGTCCAGGACCCGAACGGATTCACCCTCCTCGTCCCGGACGGATGGCAGCGGGAGGAGAAGAACAACTCCACGTTCTACCGGACCCCGGACCGGCACAGCCTGGTCCAGGTGTACTCGATGGACGCCAAGCCCCCGTACGAGATGGCCGCCGCCACCGACGCCGACCTGGTCGGGTCGAACCTGCCGGGCTACCGCCGCATCCGGCTGGAGCAGACCGCCGGCGACACCGCCGAACTGGAGTACGCCTACGACAACGCCGAGACCGGCACCCGCCGGCGAGCCGTCGACCACATCCTCGTCGGCCCGGACGGCGTCGCCTACTCGATCATCGTGGCCGGCCCCGAGGACGACTGGCCCGCCCTGCTCCAGGGCCTCCGGGAGGCGGAGCTCACCGGCTTCTGCTTCACCGCCCGGTGCCCCGCGGGCACCGGCTGACCCGGGACGCCCGAGGGGGCTACGCCGCCCCCACCCGGGCCCCGCCCCCGCCGCCGGCCGGGTCGGCGTCCTCCGCCGTCGGCTGCGGGCGGGCCAGACAGGCCACCGCGGTCGCCACCGCCGCCAGGGCCGCACCGCCCGCCACCGCGCCGTGCAGGCCCGCCGTCACGGCCGTGCCGACGGCGTCGCGGGTGGCGGCGCTCAGGCCCGCCAGCGCGGCCGGGGTGAGGTGGCCGCCACCGGTGAGGGCGGCGGCGTCGGCCGGGCCGAGGTGCCGGGTGAGCGAGCCGGTCAGGCGGGCCGTGTAGACCGCGCCGAGGCCGGCCATGCCGAGGGAGCCGCCGATGCTGCGGAGCAGGGTGACCACGCCCATCGCGGCGCCCATGTCCCGACGGGGCACGGCGCCCATCGAGGTCAGCAGGGTGCTCTGCATCAGCAGGCCGAGGCCGGTCCCGGCGACGGCGGTCAGGCCGGAGGCGAGCGCGACCGGGGTGTCGGTGCCGAGGAGCAGCAGCAGCGCCGACCCGGCGAGCACCAGCGCCCCGCCCAGCAGCGGGTAACGCCGCTCGCCGCCCGGCCGGGCCATCACCCGCCCGGTCACCAGTTGGGCGCCCATCATGCCGAGCATCAGCGGCAGCAGGAGCAGGCCGCCGGTGGTGGGCGAGGCGCCTTGGACGAGCTGCAGGTACTGCGGCAGGCAGCCGATCAGGGCGAGCATCACCGCGCCGGTGAGGAGGCCGAGGACCTGGGCCACCGTGAAGTTGCGGCTGCGGAACAGCCCGGGCGGGACCAGCGGCCCGGCGGCGCGCCGCTCGACCCCGGCGAACCAGCCGAGCGCCACCACCGCCACCGCGGCCGTCCCGAGGATCCAGGGGGACGTCCAGGCGTACGTGGTGCCGCCCCAGCTGCCGACCAGGGTGAGCGCGAGGATGCCGGTGGTCAGCAGGACGACCCCGGCCAGGTCGAAGGGTGCCCGCACGCGGTCGGTCCGCAGCCGCACCCCGACGCCCACCGCGAGCAGCGCGAACAGCCCGACCGGCAGGTTGACGTAGAACGCCCAGCGCCAGCTGAGCCGGTCGGTGAGGAATCCGCCGAGCAGCGGCCCGCCCACGAAGGCGACCGGCATCAGCACGCCGATCACCGACTGCGTCCGCCCCCGGTCGGACGCCGGCACGAGCACCCCGATCACCGAGAGCGCGCCGACCATCAGTCCGCCCGCACCGACCCCCTGCAGGGCCCGGAAGGCGATCAGCTCACCCATCCCCCGCGCCAGCCCGGACAGGACCGAGCCGGCCAGGAACACCACCACCGCCCACTGGTAGGCGCCCTTGCGGCCGTACAGGTCGCCGAGCCGGCCCCAGAGCGGGGTGGCGGCGGCGGAGGTGAGCAGGTAGGCGGTGACCACCCAGGAGAGGTGCGCCAGTCCGCCGAGGTCGCCGACGATGGTCGGCAGCGCGGTGCCGACGATCTGCCCGTCGAGGGCCGAGAGGAAGAAGCCGAGCATCAGCCCGATCACGCCGAGCAGCGGCGGCTTGGTCTGCTCCTCGGCGGCCGGCTCCGGCCCCGGCCCCGATCCGGGGTCCGTGCTCCTGCCCGCGCCTGCGTCCGTGTCCGTGTCCGTGTCCGTGTCCGTGTCCGTGGTCATGGTCGTCCACCCCCTGCTGCCGGCCGGCTCAGGCCGCGAACGGGCGGGCCTGCCGGGCGTCGCGCAGCGCGTGCGCCCACCAGGCCAGTTGGTCGAGCATGGTCTTGGCGGCGGCGTCGGCGGCCGGGTCGAGGGCCTTGCCGTCGGCGTCGAAGCACTGGGCGGCGCCGTGGAAGCTGACCGTGTTGCGGATCGTCGCCGCGTTCAGCTCGGCCAGGACCACCCGCAGCTGCTCGACGGCCCGGAGGCCGCCGGAGAGGCCGCCGTAGGAGACGAAGGCGACCGGCTTGCCGTGCCACTGCCGGTTGTGCCAGTCGATGGCGTTCTTCAGCGGGGCCGGGAAGCTGTGGTTGTACTCGGGGGTGACGATCACGAAGGCGTCGGCGGCCTCCAGCCGGGGGGACACGGCGGCCAGCAGGTCGGCGTCGCCCGGGGGCAGTTCGCCGCCGAAGGACGGGAAGGCGGTCGGCAGTGGGGTCTCCACCAGGTCGACCAGGTCGACGGCCGCGTCGCCGCGGGCGTCGAGGTGGCCGAGCAGCCAGTCGGCGACGACCGGACCGAAGCGGCCGTCGCGGGTGCTGCCGACGATGACCGCGATCTTCAGGTGCTGCTCCGTGGACATGGGGGTCCCCCTTCGGGATGCGATGGACGGCACGCCGATGTGTACGGCGTATTTGACAGATACAACGTACACACCGGCGCGTACATCGTCCACCATGGATACGTCGTACACTCCAGATACGCCGTACACGCCGAAGTGGTACGGTGGGACCGCCCCAGACGGAAGGAGCCCGCCCCGTGCCCGCTCAGCAGGCCCCCGCCGGGGACACCCCCGCCGACGACGACAAGCCCCAGGTCTCGCTCTGGGAGCGCCTCGCCCGCCCGGCCCCCGCGCCGCGCACCACGCTGACCCCACAGCGGATCGCCGAGGCCGCGGTCGCCCTCGCCGACGCCGAGGGCCTGGACGCCGTCACCATGCGCCGCCTGGCCGGCGCGCTCGGCGTCGCCCCGATGGCCGCCTACCGGTACGTCTCCGGCAAGGACGAACTCATCGAGCTGATGGTCGACTTCGTGTACGGCCGGCTCCCCCTGGACGAACCGGCCGACGACTGGCGGGACGCCATGCGCTCACTGGCCGTGCACCTGCGGGCGATGCACCTGGCGCACCCGTGGAGCGTCCGGGCAGCCACCCCGTTCGCCCTCGGTCCCAACCAACTCGCCGTCCCGGAACGCGCGTTCGCGGTACTGGCCGAGCACGGCCTGGACGCCGACACCACGATGGCGGTCTTCCGCACCGTCACCGGCTACGTGCACGGCTCGGTCGCCGCCGAGGTCACCCTGGAGAACCTCCGCCGCGAGCGCGGCTGGTCCGACGGCGACCAGACCCGGGCCGGACTCGCCCCCCGGATGAGCTGGCTGATGAGCACCGGCCGCTACCCCAGCTACCAGCGCTACCTGCACGAGGCCACCCGCAAGGACGACGCCGACTGGCAGTTCGGGACCGGCCTCGACTGCGTCCTCGACGGCATCGCCGCCCACTTCGGCATCTGAGGCCCGGCCGGGCACCGGCACGGGAGGTCGGACCGCCCGGCCTCCCGCGCACCGGCGGCCACTCAGCCCCGGCGGCGGGCCGGGAGCGCGAGGCAGGCCAGCCCACCGGCCAGGACGGCGAGACCGCACCAGGAGACGGCGGGGAGCCGCTCCCCCAGTGCCGCGACGCCCAGCACGGCGGCGACGGCCGGCTCGGCGAGGGTCAGCGTGGTGGCCGTCTGCGCGCTGGCGTGCCGCAGGCCGTAGCCGAACATCCGGTACGCGAGGTAGGTGGTGACCACGGCGAGGTGCAGCACGACCCCCGCGCCCCGCACCGAGAGCAGCCACCCGACCGGCCCCAGGAGCAGGACCGGCAGCACCAGCAGCGCCGCTCCGCCGAACATCGCCCCCATCACCCCGCCGGACGGGCGCCCCGCCGCGATCAGCCGCCCGCCGATCAGCGAGTACACGGCGTACGAGAGCCCGGAGAGCGCCGCCAGCAGCACCCCGAGGGCGTCCACCGCCGCACCGCCGCCGGAGAGTTCGGGCCCCAGCACCAGCACCGCGCAGCCGAGCACGGCCGCTGCGGTGGCCACGGCCCACCGGCCTCCCGGCCGCCCCTGCCGGGCGAGCAGACCGAGCAGCCCGGTGAACACCGGTGCGCTGCCCAGCGCGATCACCGTCGCCACCGCCACCCCGGTCCGGTTCACCGCCGGGTAGAAGGTGAGCGGGTAGCCGGCCACCGCGACCGCGCCGAGCGCGAGCAGCCGGCGCTCGTGCGGCCCGCACATCCGGGGCAGTTCCCGGGCGGAGCGGTCGGACAGGAACAGCAGCAGCCCGCCGAGCACCAGCCCGGCGGCCCCGACCCCGGCCGCCGGGGTGCCCGCGGGCACCAGCGAAGCGGCGGTCCCGGTGGTGCCCCAGAGGAGGGCGGCGGTCAGGATGGGCACCGCGCCGCCGAGCGAGCGGGCGCGTCGGGGAGCCGTGGGAACGGAACGGGTAGGCGAAGACAAACGATTCGGCACAGTCGTGAACTTCCGTCGTCGAAGACCATCAGGGGAGCTGGTTTCGGAACGGACGCACGCCGCAACCCCTGGCGGCCTCACCAGGCCGAGCCGGGGACGAAGGGATCAAGCCACCTACGCGCGCGCCCGATCAGGCGCTGAGCGGTGGCAGCACGACGTGCCAGTACAGGTTCACGGGCCCGATGCTACCCGGGCGGAAGACGGTGCCGCGCGAGACATCGGCCGGGCCGACTTCCCGCGCGGTCGGCGAACCGTGCTCAGTCGTGCGGGTTGGCCGGCACGGGAAGGTCGAGTTCGCACCACGTGGTCTTGCCGATGAAGCCCTCGCCGCGCGGGTGGGCACCCCAGGAGGTGGCGAGGGCTGCGACGAGTTCGAGGCCTCGGCCGGACTCGTCGTCGAGGGCTGCCCGGCGAAGGGCCGGGAGCTCGGGGCTCGCGTCGGAGACCTCGATGCGGAGCACGGAGCAGGTGGGGAGAAGGAGGCGGACGCCGATGAGCCGGTCGCGCGGGGTGCGGGCGTGGCGACAGGCGTTGGTGACGAGTTCGCTCAGGAGGATCAGGGCGATCTCGGTGGACTCGATCGGCACCTCCCACCTGAAGGCCTGCCGCAGCAGACGGAGACGGGCACGGCCGGCGCTGCGGGGGAGTCGGGGGAACATCCACTCGACGGCATCGACGGGCTGAGTGATCATCGGAGTCCTTGGGGGTGTACGGAAGGCTTCACTCACAAGGGCTGAGTTCGGCCGTTTCACCCTTCAAGAGTCGGGAGCCGGACCTACCCTCAGTAGTCACACCGTTGGTACAGCGTGAGAGTCGACCGCTGGATGACCAGGGACGATGAGGGGGTTCGGGATGACCACGCCGAAGCAGAACCCGATGGCCTGGAAGTACTGCGGCGATCAGGTCAAGCGGTGGCGGGAGCAGGCCGGGGTCACGCGCGAGCAGTTGTGCCAGGCGGCGAGCTACGACTACGAGAGCGTGCGGTCGATGGAGGCGGGGAGGCGGAAGCCGTCGCTCAAGTTGCTTCAGGTGGCAGATGAGTTGTGCAACGCGAGGGGTATGTTGCTGGGGGCAGCCGACTTCCTGAAGCCGGAGAAGTTCCCTTCCTACTCGCAGGGTTACACAGATGCCGAGAGCCGAGCGATCGCAATTCAGTGGTACGAAGGGCTGCTCATCCCCGGCCTGCTCCAAACCGAGGAGTACGCCCGAGAGCTACTGAGCCACAGCTGCCCGCCACTGGATGACGAGACGGTCGATGCGCGAGTAGCTGCACGGCTCCAGCGCCAGGAGAAGCTGAATCGCTCACTGACGGTGATGTTCGGCTTCGTCATCTATGAAGCCGCGCTTCGATCGATGGTCGGAGGGCGGGCTTGCATGAAGCGCCAGCTCCACCACCTACTGGAGGTCGGCAAGTTGCGGAACGTGTCGGTACAGGTGCTGCCTGTCGGACGCGGCGCCTACCAAGGACTCGGCGGCTCTCTCATCCTGCTGGAGTCACCCGAGCACGATCACTTCGCGTACATCGAAGGGCAGGAAACCGGGGTGCTCTACGCCGACCCAGACAAGGTAAGCGTCCTGGCGCGCCGCCATGGAATGATCAGCCAGCAGGCTCTCAGCGCTGAGGGCTCAGCGGATTTCGTCAGAAAGGTAGCGGAGGAGCTTTGAGCGACCAACCTGAGTGGTTCAAGTCCAGCTACAGCAACGATCAAGGCGGCGCCTGCGTCGAGATCGCCCCTTCCCCCGCCGCCATTCGCGTCCGGGACTCCAAGGACAAGGCCGGCCCGACCCTCGCCTTCTCCCCCGAGGCGTGGTCCGCCTTCGTCGCCTTCGCCGCCGAAGCTCAAGCCGCCGAGTCCGAGTGATCCCTTGGTGGAATGGGTGGGCAACCACCTTCCAACCACCCCTGCACGCAGCAGATATGACTAATCGTCGCCAGTTCACCACGGCCCGTCGCGCCGTGTAGCGTGCCCACTGACGAATCAACCCCCGACCGGTGCGGGAACACCGAGCGGGGGTCTGACCACCCCGATCGACAAGGACTCGATCCTGTGGCTGCCCACGACTCTACCTTCCCCATGGCCTCGCCCGGATACGGCAAGCAGTCCGCCCCGGGGCAACTTGCTCCGGCTGCCGATGACTTCGCAAACCTCCCGGTCCGCGAGGCGTACCTCGCCGGCCTGATCGACCACCTCCCCGACGGCGCCGCCATGGACGTCAAGACGCTCGCCGCCTATCAGCCCCTCTTCGGGCAGATGGCGGTCCGTACGGCCCTCAACAGGCTCTCCGCCGCAGGCCACCTGCGCCGCGTCCGCGAGCGCGTGAACGCCGACCGTCCTCAGTGGGTGTTCCGCACCTACTTCTCCCGGACGCCTCGCAGCGACGCCTGGTGGAACCACTTCCTCGCCACCGGCGAGGCACGCGAGTCAACGGAAGACGCACCCGATCCCCCGGAGGAGCGAAACGCCACCGCGCCCTCCCCGGCGTCCCCCGCCTACGCCGCCCTCGCCGGCCTCGGCGTCGCGGACACCCGTCTCGCCCTCTCCGCCGCCGACTGTGCCGCCCTCGAACCGCTCGCCGCCGAGTGGCTGGCCCGGGACGCCACCCTCGCCCTCTTCACGGCGGCCCTCACCGCAGGGCTGCCGACGCCGGTCCACAGTCCGGTGGCCTTCACCCGCCGTCGCCTGCTCGACAAGATGCCCCCGGAACGCCCGGCGCCGACCGCCCGGGCCACCCGCATCCCCGAGTGCACCGAGTGCCGCACCCCGTGCCGTACTCAGGCCCTCCTGGGCGGCCTCTGCAGCGCCTGCCGCTCCCCCGGCGGCATCAATCGGGCGGCACCGCCTCCGTCCCGCCTCTCCCCCGTCGCGGTCCACCGCCACGCTGCCCGGATCCGCGCGGAACTGAGGACGGCCGCGCCGGGGATCATGAATATTCACAGGTATCAGCGTTAACCTATGCAAAATCCAAAGGTGAACTAGGTTACAAACCTTGGATTCCCAGTCACCCGGTTTGCCCACATGCTGAGATTCGTGCAATAGTCAAGGCATCGAACTTCGGCGGGCCCGACCTGGCACTGCCGACGCCCATCGCGCGGCACGCACCCCCTTGGCCGACGCGATGACTTGCACGGGCCCCCACCCGCCGGACCACGGCGAATTCGGGGGCCCTGCGCGTATCCGGGGGCAAGCCCCGGACAGCACGCCTCAGTGCCGCTCGCGCACCTTGAGCTCGAACCAGACTCCCTTGCCCCGCGGCAGCAGGTCCGCACCCCAGCGGTCGGAGAGGTCGTCGACGATCTTCAGCCCGCGGCCCCGCTCGTTCACCGGCCTCGGCTCGGCCAGGATCATGCAGGGCAGCGCCCGGGAGGAGTCCCGGACCTCGACCCGCAGCCAGCCCGGCTTGCGGCTGACGTGCAGGCCGATGGTGCGGCCGGCGGCGTGCCGCACCGCGTTGGCCACCAGCTCGCCGGTGAGCAACTCACCCGCCTCCAGGTGCTGGTGGAGGTCCCAGGACTCCAGGACGGACAGCACCAGCCGACGGGCGACCGGGCCCGACTCCGGCCGGGACGGCAGCCGCACCTCGCTCGGCGCGGACTGGTCGCGCAGTCTGCCGGAGTACATCTCCTCCAGCTCCTCGGAGCTGAGCCGTTCCAGCGCCGAGAGCGCTCCCTGGACGTCGATCCAGGACGCCTCGGCGACCCGGCCGACCCCGAGAGCTGATGACTGATCTGTTTCGCCCCAACCCGCCATGCGGACCATCATTGCGGAACGCAAGCAGCCGCGTACGGACAATGAGCAAACGATCTCCCCCGAGTCGGCATATGCCGGGTGCAAGGAAAGGTCGACCCGGGCGACGTGACCGTCAAGCCCGGGTTGACTCCAACGTGTTGCTACCAGGCGTTTACCAGGCGCTCCACGGCACGTTCCAGCCACTCAGGCCGTTGTCCGGCGCCAGGGTCTCCTTCTTGATGGAGTTCTTGACGATCACCACGTCCCCGACGATCGAGCTGTCGTAGAACTTGCCCATCGAGGTGGAGTCGCCGCCGCCCTCGGCGTCCTTGAGGCCGACGCAGCCGTGGCTGACGTTGTCGCCGCCGAAAATGCTGTTCCTGGCCCACCAGTTGCCGTGCACGTACGTGCCGGAGGTGGTGAGCCGCATCGAGTGCGGCACCTGGAGGTCGTAGGGCGCGCCGGTCATGCCGGGCAGGGTGCTGGACTGCATCCGCACCGTGCCCTCCTTGGACATGACGACCATGGTGCCGTTCCAGGTGGGGTGGTCGTCCGAACCGGAGGTGATGTTGATCTCGGAGTTCTGGCCGTCCCCGCGCGCGACGGTCATCTTGTGCGCCGCGGCGTCAACCGTCGAGATCTGGGATCGCCCGATCGTGAAGGGCTCGTCCCGGTCCGAGCCGCCGTAGACGCCCGGAGCGATCTCCACGCTCTTCAGCCGGTAGTGCACGTTCACCTTGGTGCCCGGCTTCCAGTAGCCCTCGGGGCGGAAGTCCACCCGGCGGTCGCCGAACCAGTGGCCCTTCACCACGGTGCCGTTGTCGGTCTCGAAGGTGATGCCCTTGGCGACCGCTTCCTTGTTCTTGACGTCCTTGGTGAACTCCACCGAGACGATCATGCCGACGCCGTACGTCGCGTTGTTGTCGACATTGTCGGAAGCCTTGGCCTGGGCCTCCGGCGTCAGCGTGGTGAAGCTGCTGTCCGCCGTGGCGACCGTGCCGTCGGCGTCCGCGGCCATCGCGCTGACCTGGTAGGCCGTGCCCACCGCGAGGGCGGCCGACGGCGTCCACGAGGAGCCGTCGGCGGCGATGGTGCCGGCCACCTCCTTGCCCGACTTGTCGCTCACCTTGACGGTGGTGAGCCTGCCGCCCGTCGCGCCGACCTTCAGCGCGTTCGGTGCCACGTCCACCGAGCCGGCCTTGGGCTCGATGCTCACGGCCGCCTTCGAGACCTTCGGCGCCGCGCCGGTGGGTGCCGCCGCGGGCTTGGAGGCGCCGGCGCCGGCCCCCAGGTCGGCCTTGGCCGCGCTGCCGTCCCCGCCGCCACCGCCGCAGGCGGCCGTCAGCGCCATCGCCCCGCCGACCAGGCCCGCGGTCACCACTCTGCGTATCGACCTCACGCCGATCCCCTCCTCGGACATCCCCGAACTCCCCGGAACTCCCCGTGGATCCGCGACGGACCTGCGACGGACCTGCGACGGACCCGGCCGGGCGCGAGCACCCGGCCACCGGAAAGGTTGCGCCATGCGCGGGGCTCCTCGCCCCGAAAACCGGAGCGGCCCGACCCCAACGGGTGAGGATCGGACCGCTCCGTGAGAACTCACCGGAGCGCCCGGACTGACCGGGCCGACCTCCGGGTAGGGCCTACCAGTTGGCCCAGGCCAGGTTCCAGCCGCCGAGCCCGTTGTCGGGGGCGACGGTCTTCTCCTTGCTGTTCACGATCTTGACGACGTCGCCGACCATCGAGTCGTTGAAGAACTTGCCCGCCACCGAGCTGTCGCTGCCGCCCTTGACGTCCTGCATCGACACGCAGCCGTGGCTGGCGTTGGTCTTGCCGAACGGGCTGGCCCAGTAGTTGCCGTGCACGAAGGTGCCGGAGGTGGTCAGCCGCATCGCGTGCGGCACGTCCTGGATGTCGTACTCGCCGCCGAGACCGACGGTCTGCGAGTTCATCCGGGTGACCTTCTCCTTGGACATGATCACCATGGCCCCGCTCCAGGACGGCGTGGCGTCCGCGCCCAGGGTGACCGGCACGGTGGTGGTCTGGCCGCCCCGCTCGATGGTCATCTGGTGGGACTTGGCGTCCGCGGTGGCGACCTGCGAGCGGCCGATGGTGAACGGCTCGTCCTTGTCCACGTCGCCGTAGACACCCGGGGCGACCTCGACGTTCTTCAGCCGGTACTTGACGGTCACCTTGGTGTCCGGCGCCCAGTACTGCTCCGGGCGGAAGTCCACCCGCTTGTCGCCGAACCAGTGCCCCTTGACCACGGTGCCGTTGTTGGTCTCGAAGCTGATGCCCTGGACGACGGCGTCCTTGTTCTTGACCGGCTTGTTGAACTCCACCGAGACGATCATGCCGACGCCGTAGGTGGCGCCGTCGCTGATGTTGTCGTTGGTGGAGATCTTCTTGTCCGGCGTCAGGGTGGTGAACGAGGTGGTGGACGCGGCCACCAGGCCCTCGGCGTCCTTGGCCTGCGCGTTCACCTTGTACGCCATGCCGACGGTGAGCGCCGCCGCCGGCTTCCAGCCGCTGCCGTCCGGGGTGATCGCACCCGTGACCGGCTTGCCGTCCTTGTCGGTCACCTCGACCGTCGTGAGCTTGCCGTTGGCGACGGACACCTGCAGCCCGGAGGGCTGGACGTCCTGCGCGCCGTCCTTCGGCTCGACGGAGATCACCGCCGCCGAGGTCTTGGGCGTCCCCGAACCGCCCGAACCGCCCGCGTCCGCCGAGGCCGACGTGCCGACCGCGTTGCCGCCGCCGGAGCCCCCCGAGCCGCCGCCCTTGTCGTCGTTGCACGCCGCGGTGAGCAGCAGCACCCCGCCCATGACCAACGCCATCGCCCCCCTGCGCCCGTAGCGGCTGGTGGTACGTATCGCGGCGCCGGCCGTCTTACCCGTCTTCACGGTTTGTCCCCTCCCGGTATCCACTCTCTTGACGCGTTGAGTGCCCCCATGAGTTGCACCGGGCGCCGATCTTTCGCGCCGGACTGCGGACGCGTCGGAGCAGGATAACCGGGCCGTTCGAACGGATTTGCAGGGGTGTCGAACAGAACCGGGTGAAGCCGGGGTGAACCGGGCGTGAAGGGTGGCCCGGGGGGGGCGGGGCGCTGCCGGGGGTGTCCCGGGGAGTGCCGGCGGCCAGGTCCTGTCCGGGGCCTAGTGCAGCGCGCCGCCGGCCACCCACTGGTCCCAGGGCAGGTTCCAGCCGTTCAGCCCGTTCTGCGGCGGCACGAGGTCCCCGGTCGAGGCCCGCACCTCCACCACGTCCCCCGGGACGGTGTGCTCGAACAGCCAGCCCGCCGGGGTGTCCTTGCTGGTGCCGCCCTTGGCGTCGACCAGGCCGATGCAGCCGTGGCTGGTGTTGGCGGTGCCGAACGCCGCCGGGTTCGCCCAGTAGTTGCCGTGCAGGAAGGTGCCGGAGGTGGTCAGCCGCATCGCGTGCGGGACGTCCTTGATGTCGTACTCGTCGCCCATGCCGACGGTCTGCGAGTTCATCCGGGTCACCTGGTACTTCTCCGACACCACCATCACCCCCCGGTAGGTGGAGTGCTCGGGACTGCCCCCGGAGACCTTGAGCACCCGGACCACCCTGCCGCCCTGGCCCGCCCGGACGGTCAGGGTGTGCGCGTCCAGGTCCACGGTGGAGACCTGGGCCCGGCCGACGGTGAAGCGCAGGTCCCGGTTCTGGGTGCCGAACTCGCCCGGCGCGCCCTGGACGTCCTTCAGCCGCAGCGCCACCGAGACCCTGGTGCCGGCCGTCCAGTACTGCCGCGGGCGGAAGTCCAGCCGCTGGTTGCCGAACCAGTGCGCGGCCACCGGCACCGGCGGGTCGGCGGTGACCCGGACGGCCCGCTCCACCGCCGCCCGGTCGGCGATCGGACGGCTGAAGCGCAGCGAGACCGGCATGCCGACGCCGACCGTGGAGCCGTCCTCCGGGGTGAAGAAGGCGACGAAGGTGTGCGCCCGGGCCACCGTCGAGAAGTCCGAGTGCTGGGCGGCCCGCTGGCCGTCGTCGTCCTCGGCGACGGCGTCCAGGGTGAACGCGGTGCCCAGCGGCAGCGGCCCGTCGGGCGCCCAGCCGGCACCGTCCGGGGCGATCGATCCGGGCACCTCCGTGCCCTTGGCGTCGGCCAGCCGGACCGACACCAGCCGGCCCTGCGCGGCGCTCACCCGCACCGCGCCCTCCGGCTGCACGTCCACTGCGCCGTCGACCGGCAGCGCGGTGACGACCGCCCGGGACGGCGGCGGGGGCGCGGTGTACGCCCCGGACCCCTCCCCCGCCTCCACCGCGTCCCCGGGCGGCCCCGCCGGGGACGCCCCGCCACCACACCCCGTGAGGACCGCCAGGCAGCAGGCCACCGCCGCCGCGCCCCGCGCCCACACCCGTCCTCGGCGCCGCATCCCGGGGCCTCCCCACCGTTCGTGTCCGACGTCCGGAACAACGACGGCCGCAGACGGGGAGACACGCACGCCGGCACGGAACGCCCGCACCCCGGGCGCGCGGGGCGACGGGCCGTGCGCCCGCCCCGCCCCGCACCCGCCCTCCCGGGAGCCCCCGCCCCCGGGCCCGCCCCCCTGCCCGCCATCCGCCGGTAAGCCCCCGTTCAGCGGCTTCCGATCTGCGCAATCCGGGAATGAGGAAGTGAACGGGGTCCGGGACACCCCGCCCAGGGAGGGTACGGCCATGGCGTCAGGTCAGGAGCTGGAAGCCGGGGTACGGCCGGACGGCGGCCCGCACACCGCCGAGCCACCGCGGCCCGGCAGCTGGCAGCCACTCGGCTCCCGCTTCCACACCGACCGGCTCGGCCACCGCGGCACCAACTTCGCGCTCTGGGCGGCCGGCGCCGAGGCCGTCGAGCTGTGTCTCTTCGACGAGGACGGCCGGGAGAGCCGGCACCGCCTCGGCGAACAGGACTTCCAGATCTGGCACGGCTTCCTGCCCGGTGTCGGCCCCGGCACCCGCTACGGCTTCCGGGTGCACGGCCGGTGGGACCCGTGGACCGGCGCCCGCTGGAATCCGGCCAAGCTGCTGCTGGACCCGTACGCCCGCGCCGTGGACGGCTGTTACACCTCGCACGACGCCGCCTGCGCCGCCGTCCGCAACTGGCCGGAGGCGGACGTCGCCGACACCGTGCGGGACAACCGCGACTCCGCCCCGTACGTGCCCAGGGCCGTGGTCGTCCACGACGACGACGACTGGTACGACGACCACCGCCCCAAGACGCCGTGGGCCGAGACGGTGCTCTACGAACTGCACGTGCGCGGCTTCACCATGCGCCACCCCGACATCCCCCCGCACCTGCGCGGCACCTACGCCGGCCTCGCCCACCCCGCCGCGATCGCCCACCTCACCCGCCTCGGGGTGACCGCCGTCGAGCTGCTGCCGGTCCACCAGTACGCCAGCGAGGACCACCTGCAGGCCCGCGGCCTGGTCAACTACTGGGGCTACAACACGGTCGGCTACTTCGCCCCGCACGCCGGCTACTCCTCCGCCGGCTCGCGCGGCGGCCAGGTCGGCGAGTTCAAGCGGATGGTCCGCGCCCTGCACGCCGCCGGGATCGAGGTGATCCTGGACGTGGTGTTCAACCACACCGCCGAGGGCGGCGCACTCGGCCCGATGCTGTCGCTGCGCGGCATCGACAACGCCGCCTACTACCGCCTCCCACCGAACCGCCCGCGCGGCTACGCCGACTACACCGGCTGCGGCAACACCCTGGACACCCGCCACCCGCAGGTGATCCGGCTGGTCACCGACTCGCTGCGCTACTGGGTCGCCGAGATGGGCGTGGACGGCTTCCGCTTCGACCTCGCCGCCGCCCTCGCCCGCGGCGGCCCCGCCGGCGACGGCGTGGACATGGACCACCCCTTCCTCACCGCCGTCGCCCAGGACCCGCTGCTCAGCCGCGTGAAGCTGATCGCCGAACCCTGGGACGTCGGCCCGGGCGGCTACCAGGTCGGCGGCTTCCCCCCGCTGTGGGCCGAGTGGAACGACAAGTACCGCGACACCGTACGGGACTTCTGGCGCGGCGCCCGCCCGGACGTGCGCGAGCTCGGCTACCGCCTGTCCGGCTCCTCCGACCTCTACCAGCGCGGCGGCCGGCGCCCGTACGCCTCCGTGAACTACGTGACCGCGCACGACGGTTTCACCCTGCGCGACCTGGTCTCCTACGACCGCAAGCACAACGAGGCCAACGGCGAGGCCAACCGGGACGGCACCGAGGACAACCGCTCCTGGAACCACGGCGCCGAGGGCGAGACCACCGACGGCGCGGTCAACGCGCTGCGGCTGCGCCAACTGCGCAACCTGACGGCCACCCTGCTGCTCTCCGCCGGCGTCCCGATGCTCACCGCCGGGGACGAACTGGGCCGCACCCAGGGCGGCAACAACAACGCCTACTGCCAGGACAACGAGGTCAGCTGGCTGGACTGGTCGCTGCTGGCGGAGCCCGGCTGGCGTGAGCTGTGCGACCTGACCGCCCGGCTGGTCCGGCTGCGCCGCGCCCACCCGGTGCTGCGGCAGCGGGCGTTCTTCTCCGGCCGGGCCGCCACCCCCGGCGGCCAGCCCGACCTGGCCTGGTTCACTCCGCTGGGCAAGGAGATGACCGAGGCCGACTGGTTCGCGCCGACCGCCTGCCTCGGCATGCTGCTGTCCGGCACCGCGATGTCCGAACGGGACGACGCCGGACGGCCGTTGCGGGACGACAGCTTCCTGCTGCTGCTCAACGCGGGCCACCGGGCCACGGCGTTCACCCTGCCCGGCGAGCCCTGGGCGGCGCCGGAGGCCGCCTACGAGACGGTGATCGACACGGCCGACGCGGGCGCGGGCGGACCGCACCCGCAGGGCATCGTCGTCCTGGACGGGCGCTCGCTGCACCTGCTGCGCGCGCCCGCCCCGGGCGCCTGACCCGGGCCAGGGCCCGGGGTGGGTTCGGTCTCGACCGTCATGTCGGCACTCCTGTCACTCAGGCGTCGACGGGCGTCCCCCCGGGGATTCCATCGGCCGATCGGCCGGGGCTCGCAAGAGGCGCCCAGCGCACTCCTCCCTGCACGAACCGACGCGCACGCCCCGCCGATCGCCTCCGCGCCGCCCGCCGGAGTGGCCGGTTCTCACCCGCGACGCCGACAGGGGCGAAAAACCGGATGAGAAGTGACGGTCTCTCTGCCTACCCTCACCGCGATGGCCGAGAACCGACATGACACCGACAACCCGCCCGTCGACGGGACCGGCCGGGCCGACGATCCCGACGGATCCGACGTACCCGGCGCAGCCACGACAGCCACCACAGCCACCGGCCCGACGACCGGACCGCGCCGTTCCACGGTCCGCTCACTGCTGCGCCTGTGGCCGTACGCGCGCGCCGTCCGCGGCCGGCTGGCCGTCTCGGTGACCGCCGCCACGCTCGGCATGCTGAGCACGCTCGCCGTCCCGGTGATCCTCGGCCGGATCGTGGACGGCCCGCTCGCCACGCACGACCTGACCGCCCTGTGGCCCCTGGCCGGCCTGCTGCTGGTCGTGGGCCTCTTCGAGGCCGGACTGTTCTACACCCGCCGGGTGGTGCTGGCCCGCCCGCTCGCCGGGCTGGAGACGGCGATGCGCGGGGACCTCTTCGCCAAGCTCCAGCGGCTGCCGGTCTCCTTCCACGACCGCTGGGGCTCCGGCCAGCTGCTCTCCCGGGCGACCGCCGACATGTACACCATGCGGCTGTTCCTGGCCTTCCCGCTGGTCTTCCTGGTCGTCAACTCGGTGATGTTCCTCGCCGGCACGGTGGTGATGTTCACCCAGGACTGGCGGCTCGCGCTGATCGCCCTGGTGCCCGTCGTCCCGCTGTTCCTGATCACCCGGAGCTTCGAGTCCGGCTACTCCGGCGCCTCCCGCCTCGCCCAGGACCAGAACGGCGACCTCGCCACCGTGGTCGAGGAGTCGGTCCTCGGCATCCGGATCCTCAAGGCCTTCGGCCGCCACCGCTCGATGGCCGAACGCTTCCGGGCCCTCGCCCAGGAGCTGCGCCGCACCGAGCTGCGCAAGGCCCACCTGCTCGCCGAGCTCTGGGCCGTCATCATCGGCCTGCCGGAGCTCGCCCTCGGCTGCGCCCTCGCCGCCGGCGCCTACCTGGTCGCCCACGACGAGCTGAGCGCCGGCACCCTGGTCGCCTTCCTGTCCACCGCGCTCGCGCTGCGCTGGCCGGTCGAGTCGCTCGGCTGGCTGCTCGCCTACGCCAACGAGGCCGCCACCGCCACCGACCGCTTCTTCGAGGTGCTGGACGAGCCGGACACCCCGGACCCGGGCACCGCCACCGGGCTCGCCGCCCCCGACGGCATCCGCTTCACCGGCGTCCGCTTCCGCTACCCCGACGCCCCCGGGGACAGCCCCGACCTGCTGGCCGGCATCGACCTGCACGTCCGCAGCGGCGAGACGATGGCCCTGGTCGGCGCCACCGGCAGCGGCAAGACCACGCTCACCGCACTGCTCCCCCGGCTGTACGAGGCCACCGCCGGCACCATCACGCTGGACGGCCGGGACGTCCGCGACCTGCCCCGGGAGCGGCTGCGCGAACTCGTCGCGGTCGCCTTCGAGGAGCCCACCCTGTTCTCCGCCACCGTCCGGGAGAACGTCCTGATGGGCGCCCCGGGCGCGAGCGGGAGGCAACTGGACTCCGCCCTCGCCACCGCCCAGGCCGGCTTCGTGGACAAGCTCCCCGAAGGTGCGGACACCGAGGTCGGCGAGCAGGGCCTGAGCCTGTCCGGCGGCCAGCGCCAGCGCCTCGCGCTGGCCCGCGCGGTGGTCGGCGACCCGGCCTTCCTGGTGCTGGACGACCCGCTCTCCGCCCTGGACGTGCACACCGAGGCCCTGGTGGAGCGGGCGCTGCGCGAGGTCCTCGGCACCACCACCGCCCTGGTGGTCGCCCACCGCCCCAGCACCGTGCTGCTCGCCGACCGGGTCGCGGTCCTGGCGGACGGCCGGATCGAGGCCGTCGGCACCCACCAGGAGCTGCTGCGCGACTGCGCGCACTACCGCGAACTGATGTCCGGCGAGGCCGCCCTCGTGCCCGAAGGAAGTGCAGCCCCGTGACCACGACCGCCGAACCCACGCAGGCCGGTCCCGTCCGGCCCACCGGCGAGGAACCGCCCCCGCCCCCGGCCGACGAGGAGGACATCCCCGTCCCGCCCGGTGCGCCCCGGGCGCTGCTGCGCTCGCTGCTCGGCCCGCGCCGGGCCCGGATCGCCGTCGCGATGGTGGTGATCCTGGTCCAGCAGGCCGCGCTGCAGTCCGGCCCGCTGCTGGTCGCGGTGACGATGGACCGCGCCGTCCCGGCGCTGCGCGCGCACGACTCGGGCCCGCTGATCGCGGTGATCGCCGCATACCTCTTCTGCGCCCTGCTCAGCCCGGTGCTGCAGTGGGTGTTCATCAAGATCAGCGCCCGGGTCAACCAGGACATCCTGCTGGAGCTGCGCGGCCGGATCTTCCGGCACGCCCAGCGGCTGAGCCTGGACTTCCACGAGCGCTACACCTCGGGCCGGATCATCTCCCGCGCCACCAGCGACATCGACGCGCTGCGCGAACTGCTCTCCGAGGGTCTGCAGGAGCTGCTGACCGTCCTCCTGTCGGTCTGCTACATCTCGGTGCTGCTGATGGTGCTGGACTGGCGGCTCGGCCTGGTCTCGCTGGTGTCCGCCGTGCCGCTGGCACTGATCGCCCGGTCCTTCCGCAGCCGCTCGCGCCGGGTCTACCGTCGCTCCCGCACCTCGGCCGCCTCGCTGATCGTCCGGTTCACCGAGACGATGAACGGCATCCGCCCGGTGCAGGCCTTCCGCCGCGAGGAGGCCAACGACACGGCGTTCGCCGTGGTCAACCGCCAGTCCGCCACCGCGACCGCGGACGGCCTGCTGGAGATCGCCCGCTACGTCGGCCTCTCCCGGGCCACCGCCAACCTGTGGATCACCGGCGTGGTGCTGTTCGGCGCCTACCTGGCCGTCGAGGACGCGCTGGAGCTGGGCGTGCTCACCGCCTTCGTGCTCTACCTGCGCCGGCTCTACGACCCGATCGACCAGCTGGCGATGTTCCTGAACAGCTACCAGTCGGCCGCCGCGGCGCTGGAGAAGATCGCCGGACTGCTCGCCCACGAGCCGAGCGTAGCGGAGCCCGCCGAGCCGAAGGAGCTGCCCCGGACGGCCGGCCGGGGCCGGGAGGTCTCCTTCGAGCGGACCCGCTTCGCCTACCGCACCGGCAAGGAGGTGCTGCCGCCCTTCGACCTGCTGGTCCCGGCCGGGCAGACGGTCGCGGTGGTCGGCGCGACCGGCGCGGGCAAGTCGACGGTCGCCAAGCTGCTGGCCCGCTTCTACGACCCGACCGACGGCCGGATCCGGCTGGACGGCGTGGACCTGCGCGAGCTGGCCACCCCCGAGCTGCGGCGCGCGGTGGTGATGGTGACCCAGGAGTCCTTCCTGTTCTCCGGCACCGTCGCCGAGAACATCGCGATCGGCCGCACCGGCGCCGGCCGCGAGGAGGTCGAGCGGGCCGCCCGCGACATCGGCGCGTACGAGTTCATCGCGGCGCTGCCGGACGGCTTCGACACCGACGTGCGCAAGCGCGGCGGCCGGATCTCGGCCGGCCAGCGCCAGCTGGTGGCCTTCGCCCGCGCCCTGCTGGCCGACCCGGCAGTGCTGATCCTGGACGAGGCGACCAGTTCCCTGGACGTTCCGGGCGAGCAGGCCGTCCAGCGGGCGATGCGCACGGTGCTGGCCGGCCGGACGGCGGTGATCATCGCGCACCGGCTCTCCACCGTGGAGATCGCCGACCGCGTCCTGGTGATGGACCAGGGCCGGATCGTGGAGGACGGCTCCCCGCGGGAGCTGATCGACGGCTCCGGCCGCTTCGCCGCGCTCCACCGGGCCTGGCGGGACAGCCTGGTCTAGGTCCGGGCGGGGCCGGCGCCCCGCCCCACGAATGTGCCCGACCGGGTGCGCCGTCACGCACCCGGCCGGGCCGCCCTCCCCCTGAACGGCCGGACGACCGCCGTCCGCGGCGGTCGCACGGCGGTCGTCCGGCGCGCCGTCAGCGCAGCGGCCCCGTGTCCATCCCGGCCGACTCGGCCGGCAGGGCGACCAGGCCCAGCTCGGCCGGGGAGGCCAGCCGCGGGTGCGCGGGCAGCACCCGGACGGTGTAACCGAACGGACCGGTCCGGCAGAGCTCCAGTGCGCCCTCGTAGCGGGTGCGGCCGTCCAGGTCGGGCCCGCCGACCGCCTTGAGGGCGAGCAGGCAGGCGTCCGAGATGCCGTCCGACTCGTCGACCCGGCCGGAGACCACCTGGACCTCGACGTCGCCCGGCTCCAGCGTGCCGAGCGCGACCTGCACCCGCAGTGCCAGCGAGCTGCCCAGTTCCTGGGCCTCGGCCGGGCAGTCCGCCTCGACGTGCTCGACCCGCACGGCCGGCCAGGACTCCCGGACCTTCGTCTTCCAGAGCGCCAGCTCCCGCGCGCCGCGGTTGCCCCCGGCCGCCAGCTCCCGCTGGGCCAGCGCCGCGGGGGAGTACAGCCGTTCGACGTACTCGCGGACCATCCGGCCGGCCAGCACCTTGGGCCCGAGGGTGACCAGGGTGTGCCGGACCATGGCGATCCAGTGGTGCGGCAGCCCGTCCGCGTCACGGTCGTAGAACCGCGCGGCGACCTGCTGCTCGATCAGGTCGTAGAGCGCGGCCGCCTCGATGTCGTCGCGCCGCTCGGCCTCGCCGCTGTCCGGGTCGAGCACGCCGCCGCTCTCGTCGGCGGTGGGGATCGCCCAGCCGTTGCGGCCGTCGTACCACTCGTCCCACCAGCCGTCCAGGACGGACAGGTTGAGGCAGCCGTTGAGCGCTGCCTTCATCCCGGAGGTGCCGCAGGCCTCCAGCGGGCGCAGCGGGTTGTTGAGCCACACGTCGCAGCCCGGGTAGAGGTGCCGGGCCATCGCCATGTCGTAGTCCGGCAGGAAGACGATCCGGTGCCGGACGGCCGGGTCGTCGGCGAAGGCGACCATCTGCTGGATCAGCCGCTTGCCGCCGTCGTCGGCCGGGTGGGCCTTGCCTGCCACCACGATCTGCACCGGCCGGGTGGGGTGCAGCAGCAGGGCGCGCAGCCGCTCCGGGTCGCGCAGCATCAGCGTGAGCCGCTTGTACGAGGGCACCCGGCGGGCGAAGCCGATGGTGAGCACGTCGGGGTCGAGCACCGAGGAGACCCAGCCGAGTTCGGCCTCGCCGGCCCCGCGCTGGCGCCAGGAGGCGCGCAGCCGGCGGCGGGCCTCGTCCACCAGCTGGGCGCGCAGGGTGCGGCGCAGGTCCCAGACCTCGGCGTTGCCGATCGCCTCCAGACCGGTCCAGCGGGTGGCCTCGCCGGTGGTCATCGCCTCCTCGGCGCGCTCGGCGCCGATCTCGGCGGCGCCGAGCCGGACCACCGCCGGGTCGATCCAGGTCGCGGCGTGCACGCCGTTGGTGACCGAGGTGATCGGCACCTCGGAGGAGTCGAAGCCGGGCCACAGGCCGTTGAACATCGAGCGGCTGACCGCGCCGTGCAGGGTGGAGACCCCGTTGGCGCGCTGGGCCAGTCGCAGGCCCATGGCGGCCATGTTGAAGAGCTTCGGGTCCCCGCCGCGCCAGGTCTCGGCGCCGAGCGCGAGCACCTGGTCGACCGGGACGCCGGGCAGCGCGGCGTCGCCGCCGAAGTGGCGGGCGACCAGGTCGCGGTCGAAGCGGTCGATGCCGGCCGGGACGGGCGTGTGGGTGGTGAAGAGGGTGCCGGCCCGGACGGACTCCAGGGCGGCCGCGAAGTCGGGGCCGGCCGGATCCTCGGCGACGAGTTCGCGGATCCGTTCGACGCCGAGGAAGCCCGCGTGGCCCTCGTTGGTGTGGAAGACCTCGGGGGCGGGGTGCCCGGTGAGCCGGCAGTAGGCGCGCACCGCCCGGACGCCGCCGATGCCGAGCAGCATCTCCTGCAGCAGCCGGTGCTCGCTGCCGCCGCCGTACAGCCGGTCGGTGACCTCGCGTTCGGCGGGCGAGTTGGCCTCGATGTCGGAGTCGAGGAGCAGCAGCGGGACCCGCCCGACCTGGGCTTTCCAGATCCGGGCGGCCAGGGTGCGGCCGCCGGGCAGGACGAGGTCGATCCGGCAGGGGGTGCCGTCGGCCTCCCGCAGCGGGCTGACCGCGAGTTCGTCCGGGTCGAGCAGCGGGTAGCGCTCCTGCTGCCAGCCGTCCCGGCCGAGGGACTGCCGGAAGTAGCCGTGCCGGTAGAACAGCCCGACCCCGACGACCGGGACGCCGAGGTCGCTGGCGGCCTTGAGGTGGTCGCCGGCCAGGATGCCGAGCCCGCCGGAGTACTGCGGCAGCGCCGCGGCGATGCCGTACTCGGGCGAGAAGTACGCGATCGCGGCGGGCAGCGGGTCGGCGTCGGACTCCGGCCGGCGGGTCTGGTACCAGCGCGGGCCGGTCAGGTAGTCGCGCAGGTCGTCGGCGAGGTCGCCGAGTCTGCGCAGGAACCGCCGGTCGGCGGCGAGTGCGGCGAGCCGGCCGGCCGGGACCTCCCCGAGCAGCCGCACCGGGTCCTCGCCGGTCGCGGCCCAGACCTCCGGGTCCACGGACCGGAACAGGTCCCTGGTCTCGGGGTGCCAGGACCAGCGCAGGTTGAGGGCCAGCTCGTGCAACGGCTGGAGTTGTTCGGGCAGGACGGTGCGGACGGTGAATCTGCGGATTGCCTTCACGGCGTGAAGCGTAGCCTCGGCGGTCGGCCCGACAGTGCGTCAAGTGGGCTATTGGGCATCCGTTCGGCCTATTGATGAGATCGCATTCGGCGCATTGGTCTGCACGGGGGGCGCGCGAGGCGCACATTTCGGGGGCCCGCGCTACCAATACGTGAACTCTGCGGTACGGATCCATTTCCGCCGGCGCATCCGCTCATGAGAAGGCCCGAAACTACTGTCGTACCGCTGCAAAAACCTTGTCGCCGATGCGAGGATGACCGAAGGTCGTTGATGCTGTGGGGAGTCCGGCGACGGGTGGCGTCCCCCTCGAAGCAGCACGTCCGAATCCTTTTCACGTTGGCCGTTCCCGCTCTCCTTAGCCCATTCGGCGCTCACCGCGCACCGACGCGTGTCCTCGCGCCCGGCCCGCTCGTTCACGGGTGGACCGGGCCGCCCAGGGGCGTGCCCCCGGAGGCGTGCGCCGGGACGCGCACGGGCTCCGGGGCGTTCCGCCACCGGTTCGGCGGGCGCCGGGCAGGTTGCCGGGGACAGCGGCGCGGGCAGGCTTCCGGTCGCACGTCCTCCCCACCCAGCAGTCCTCCCGGTACTCCCCTGGCCCGAACCCGGCCCGCGGGAGCTGCCGCCGATCTCGGGCAGGAGTTTGGCATGCACGGCGACACGCGGGACCAGTCCACACCGGTGGCCGAAAGCCTCGACTCAGCGGTCGCGGAATCCGCCGGACGGATGGATTCTGACACTCGGACAGATCCGCCGATGCCTGCGCCCAGGGCGTCCGGGGCGGTCGGTGGCGGATCCTCCGAATCCCGGCCCCCCGCAGCACAGCCCCCAGCAGCACCGCCCTCCGCGGCGCCCCGACGACCCGGGGCCGAGGAGGACCGGACCGCGGCACCCCGCAGGCGCACCACCACGCGCCGCACCACCGCCGCCGCGTCGGCCGCCACCCCGAAGGCCGACGCCGCGCCGCGCCGGACCGCCGCGGCCAAGAAGGCGGCCGCCCCGAAGACGGCCGCTGCCAAGACCGCCGCGAAACCCCCTGCCAAGACCACCGCCAAGACCGCCGCCCGCAAGACAGAGAGCGACACCGTGATCGGCCGCATCCCCGTCCTGGACGTCAGCCCGCTCGTCGACTCCGGCCGCCGCCCGGCCAAGGCCGTCGTCGGCGAGACCTTCCTGGTCACCGCGACCGTCTTCCGCGAGGGCCACGACGCCGTCAACGCCAACGTGGTGCTGCGCGACCCGCGCGGCCGCAGCGGCCCGTGGACGCCGATGCGCGAACTCGCCGAGGGCACCGACCGCTGGGGCGCGCACGTCACCCCGACCGCGCCCGGCCGGTGGTCGTACCTGGTGGAGGCGTGGAGCGACCCGATCGCCACCTGGCGCAGGACCGCCTCGGTGAAGCTGCCCGCCGGGATCGACACCGCGCTGGTCCTGGAGGAGGGTGCCCGGCTGTTCGAGCAGGCCGCGGCCGGCGTGCCGAAGAAGGACGGCCGCGCCGACGTGCTGGCCGCCGCCGACGCGCTGCGCGACCCGACCATGCCGCCGCTGTCGCGGCTGGCCGCCGCCCTCGCCCCCGAGGTGCTGGAGCTGCTGGCCCGCCACCCGCTGCGCGAACTGCTCAGCGCCTCCCGTCCGCTGCCGCTGCAGGTGGACCGCGAGCGCGCGCTGTTCGGCTCCTGGTACGAGTTCTTCCCCCGGTCGGAGGGCGCGGTGGTGGACCCGAGCGGCGTCGAGCCGCCGCGCACGGGCACCCTGCGCACCGCCGCCGAGCGGCTGCCGGCGGTCGCCGCGATGGGCTTCGACGTGGTCTACCTGCCGCCGGTCCACCCGATCGGCCGAGCCTTCCGCAAGGGCCCGGACAACACCCTGACGGCCGGTCCGCACGACGTCGGCTCACCCTGGGCGATCGGCTCCCCCGAGGGCGGCCACGACGCGGTCCACCCGGACCTCGGCACCATCGAGGACTTCGACCACTTCGTCGCCGAGGCCCTGGAGCTGCACCTGGAGGTGGCGCTCGACTTCGCCCTCCAGTGCTCCCCGGACCACCCCTGGGTGAACAAGCACCCGGAATGGTTCAGCCACCGCACGGACGGCACCATCGCGTACGCCGAGAACCCGCCGAAGAAGTACCAGGACATCTATCCGATCAACTTCGACCAGGACATGGACGGAATCGTCAAGGAAACCATCCGGATCCTCCGGTTCTGGATGTCCCACGGCGTACGGATCTTCCGGGTCGACAACCCGCACACCAAACCGGTGCTGTTCTGGGAGAAGGTGCTCGCCGACATCGCCCGCACCGACCCCGATGTCGTGTTCCTGGCGGAGGCCTTCACCCGCCCCGCGATGATGCACGCCCTGGCGAAGATCGGTTTCCACCAGTCGTACACGTACTTCACCTGGCGCACCACCAAGCCGGAACTGACCGAGTACCTCACCGAAATCACCGGCGACGCGGCCGCCTACATGCGCCCCAACTTCTTCGCCAACACCCCGGACATCCTGCACGGCTACCTGCAGGACGGCGGCCGCGCCGCCTTCGCCGTCCGCGCGGTGCTCGCCGCCACCCTCTCCCCCAGTTACGGCGTCTACGCCGGCTACGAGCTGTACGAGGACGAGCCGGCCCACCCGGGCTCCGAGGAGTACCTGCACTCGGAGAAGTACGAGCTGCGCCCACGCGACTGGAACCGCACCGACACCCTCGCCCCGCTGCTGACCGTGCTGAACCGGCTGCGCAAGCGCCACCCCGCCCTGCAGCAGCTGCGCGACCTGCGCTTCCACCCCACCGACAACGACAAGGTGCTCGCCTACTCCAAGACCGCGACCACCCCCGAGGGCCTCACCGACCAGGTCATCACCGTGGTGAACCTCGACCCGCACCACGTCCAGGAGGCCACCGTGACGCTCGACGGCGACGGCCCGTACGCGGTGCACGACGAGCTCACCGGCGCCGTCTACACCTGGGGCCGGCACAACTACGTCCGGCTCGATCCCTCAGCCGAGCCGGCTCACCTCCTCACGGTTCGGAGGAACCCAGCGTGACAGTGAACGAGCCCGTCCCCGACACCTTCCCCGAGACCTCGAAGAAGAACCTGGACCCCGAGTGGTTCAAGCGTGCGGTCTTCTACGAGGTGCTGGTGCGGTCCTTCCAGGACAGCAACGGCGACGGGGTCGGGGACCTCAAGGGGCTCACGGCCAAGCTCGACTACCTCCAGTGGCTCGGGATCGACTGCCTCTGGCTCCCCCCGTTCTTCGCCTCGCCGCTGCGCGACGGCGGCTACGACGTCTCCGACTACACCTCGGTGCTGCCGGAGTTCGGCGACCTCGCCGACTTCATGGAGTTCACCGACGCCGCGCACGCCCGCGGCATGCGCGTGATCATCGACTTCGTCATGAACCACACCAGCGACCAGCACCCGTGGTTCCAGGCCTCCCGGACGGACCCGGACGGGCCGTACGGCGACTTCTACATGTGGGCCGACGACGACAAGCAGTACCCGGACGCCCGGATCATCTTCGTCGACACCGAGACCTCCAACTGGACCTACGACCCGGTCCGCAAGCAGTACTACTGGCACCGCTTCTTCTCGCACCAGCCGGACCTCAACTACGACAACCCCCGGGTCCAGGACGAGATGATCGCCGGGCTCCGGTTCTGGCTCGACCTCGGCATCGACGGCTTCCGGCTGGATGCCGTGCCCTACCTGTTCGCCCGCGAGGGCACCAACTGCGAGAACCTGCCGGAGACCCACGAGTTCCTCAAGCGGGTCCGCAAGGAGATCGACGCCGACTACCCCGACACCGTGCTGCTCGCCGAGGCCAACCAGTGGCCGGAGGACGTCGTCGACTACTTCGGCGACTTCACCTCGGGCGGCGACGAGTGCCACATGGCGTTCCACTTCCCGGTGATGCCGCGGATCTTCATGGCGGTGCGCCGCGAGTCCCGCTACCCGGTGTCCGAGATCCTCGCCAAGACCCCGCACATCCCCAACGGGTGCCAGTGGGGCATCTTCCTGCGCAACCACGACGAGCTGACCCTGGAGATGGTCACCGACGAGGAGCGCGACTACATGTACGCGGAGTACGCCAAGGACCCCCGGATGCGCGCCAACGTGGGCATCCGCCGCCGGCTCGCCCCGCTGCTGGAGAACGACCGCAACCAGATCGAGCTGTTCACCGCCCTGCTGTTCTCCCTGCCCGGCTCTCCGGTGCTCTACTACGGGGACGAGATCGGCATGGGCGACAACATCTGGCTCGGCGACCGGGACGGCGTGCGCACGCCGATGCAGTGGACCCCGGACCGCAACGCGGGTTTCTCCTCCGCCGACCCGGGCAGGCTCAGTCTGCCGCCCATCATGGACCCGGTGTACGGCTATCAGGTGACCAACGTCGAGGCGCAGCAGAGCAGTTCGAGTTCCCTGCTGCACTGGACGCGTCGCATGATCGAGATCCGCAAGCTCAATCCGGCGTTCGGCCTCGGCAGCTACACCGAACTGCCGTCCAGCAACCCCGCCGTGCTGGCCTTCGTGCGCGAGTACGAGGGGGACCTGGTCATGTGCGTGAACAACTTCTCGCGGTTCGCGCAACCGACCGAACTGGACCTGCGGCAGTACGGCGGACGGTACCCGGTCGAGCTGATCGGCGGGGTGCGCTTCCCGTCGATCGGCGAGTGGCCCTACCTGCTCACCCTGGCCGGGCACGGCTTCTACTGGTTCCAGCTCCGGCAGCCCCCGCGCCTGAGCGGGACCAGGCGGTCGAAGTAACGATCCGCCGCGCCCAGCCACACCCCGCACGACGCACCACCGAACCCTCCGGGGGCGCCGGTCGAACCCCAGCGCCCCCGGAGTTCTCTGCACCGCCGCGTACGGAGAACAGCCCAACGGCCACCCACACGAAGGCGTGACACCCGAGCCGTGCTCGCGTGCCGCGACCGCCGCGCCGCCGAAATCCGGAAGACTGACGGACCCGGCCACGACCCGTCGGGCAGTCCGCGTGCTTCCGGGGAAAGGGAGTCATGTCCGAAACCTCCCGTTCTCAAGCCCATGTGCAGCACGACGCCCCGGCCGGCTCCACCGCGCCGACCGGCGCGCGGGGCTCCGGGCTCCGGAGAACAGCCCTGGGGGTCAGCGAACTCGTCCAGGCGGCGCTGCCGCTGATCGCCGCGTGGCTGCCCACCCAGCGCTGGTACGCCGGGAAGGGACGGCCCATCACCGGCCTCACCCCCGTGGTCGGCACCCCGCTCCAGGTCGGCGACCCGGCCCTGCTGCACCTGCTGCTGCGGGTCGAGCACGCCACGACGGCCGGCGCCCCGCACGGCGACATCTACCAGCTGCTGCTCGGCATCCGCTCGCAGGGGCTCGGGGACATCGGGCCCGGCGCCGTGCTCGGCCGGCTCAGCCAGGGCCCGTACGACGGCGCGACCCTCTACGACGCGGTGCACGACCCAGAACTCACCGGCCGCCTGCTGGAACACCTGGCCACCGGCGACCGCTTCGGCTCGCTGTCCTTCCGCCGCACCCCCGGCTCCGGACTGCCCGCCAACCTCCCCGGCCGCGCCTCCACCGCCGAGCAGTCCAACAGCTCGGTCATCTACGGCACCTCGTACATCCTCAAACTGTTCCGGCGCATCCACCCCGGCACCAACCCCGACCTCGAACTCTCGCTCGCCCTCTCCCGGGCCGGCTCCACCCGGATCCCCCGGGTCGCCGCCTGGTTCGAGAGCCGGATGGAACGCGCCGAACCCGCCACCCTCGGCCTGCTCCAGCGCTACCTGCCGGACGCCGAGGACGGCTGGGAGCTCGCCCTCGACCAGGTCGGCCGACTCAAGGGCGACCGCTCCCCCGGCAACTTCGCCATCGAGGCGCACCGGCTCGGCCGGGCCACCGCCGAGGTGCACCGGGTCCTGGCCCGGTCGATGCCGGTCGCCCGGCTCGACCGCACCCAGACCGGTCGGCTCGCCACCGCGATGGCCGACCGGCTGGACAGCGCCGTCGCCGCCGTCCCCGGACTGCTGCGCTTCCGGGCCGCGCTGCGCACCGCCTTCCAGCAACTCGCCGACGCCCACCCGGACGGCCTGCCGGTCCAGCGCATCCACGGCGACCTCCACCTCGGCCAGGCGATGCGGACCCCGCACGGCTGGGTGCTGCTGGACTTCGAGGGCGAGCCCGCCAAGTCGGTCAACGAACGGCGCGAACCACAGCCCGCCCTGCGCGATGTCGCCGCGATGCTCCGCTCCTTCGACTACGCCGCCGCCCACCTGCTGGCCGGCGGCCCGGTCGACCCGGAGCTCGCCCACCTGGCCGCCGCCTGGGCGCAGCGCAACCGCACCGCCTTCTGCGCCGGCTACACCGCCGGGGGCGGCGCCGACCCGGCGGCCTCGCCGGAGCTGATGCGGGCGCTGGAGATCGACAAGGCGGTCTACGAGGTGGTGTACGAGGCCCGGCACCGGCCGAGCTGGCTGCCGATCCCGCTGGCCGCGATCAACCGGCTCGCCCTGTCCGTCTGACCGCCGACCCCGCCGCCCCGCTCGCCCGCCCCCGTTCGCCCGCCCCGCACCGCCGTTCCCCGCACCGCCCGCAGGAGTTCGCCCACCCCCGCCGCAGGAGGACCACGCCGTGACGCCGCTCGACCCGACCGGCCGCCCCAACCGCCCAGTTCCGGCCACCTTCACGGCTGGCCCGGGCACGCCCCCGGCCGAGGACCAGGAGGCCCTCCCGCCCGGGGCCGAGGCCCCGGCGGCGAGCGGGCCGGCCACCTCGCCGCCCGCCGTCCCGCCCACCGCGCCGTCCGGGTCCCTGCGCCTGCCCGAGGCGCCGCTGCCGCCGTCCGAGGTGGACCGGCTGGTGGGCGGGCGGCACCACGACCCGCACGCACTGCTCGGCGCGCACCCCGTGCACGGCGGCACGGCGATCCGGGTGCTGCGCCCGTTCGCCGACCGGGTGGTCGTCGAGACCCCCGAGGGCCCGGCCGAACTCACCCACCAGCAGAGCGGGTTGTTCACCGGCCTGCTGGTCGGCGGCGACCTCCCGGACTACTCCCTGCTGGTGTCCTACCCGGACGGTGAGCCACTGCGCCAGCATGACGGCTACCGCACCCCGCCCACCCTCGGCGACCTCGACCTGCACCTGATCTCCGAAGGCCGGCACGAGCAGCTGTGGCGGGCGCTCGGCTCGCACGTGCGCACCGTCGACGGCGTGGCCGGCACCGCGTTCGCGGTCTGGGCGCCCAACGCGGTCGGAGTGCGGCTGATCGGCGACTTCAACCACTGGAACGGCACCGGGCACCCGATGCGCTCGCTCGGCTCGTCCGGGATCTGGGAGCTGTTCGTCCCGGACCTGGCCGAGGGCGCCACGTACAAGTACGAGGTCCACACCCGGCAGGGCTGGGTGCTCGACAAGGCCGACCCGCTCGCCCGGGCCGCCCAGTGCCCGCCCGGCACCGCCTCGGTGGTCACCTCCTCCTCCTACACGTGGCAGGACGACGAGTGGATGGCCCGCCGGGCCCGCGCCACGCACCACCGGGCACCGATGTCGGTGTACGAGCTGCACCTGCCCTCCTGGCGCCCCGACCTCACCGACTACCGCGCCATCGCCGAGGAACTCCCCCGGTACCTGAAGGAGTTGAACTTCACCCACGTGGAGTTCATGCCGGTGATGGAGCACCCCTTCGGCGGCTCCTGGGGCTACCAGGTGTCCGGCTACTACGCCCCCACCGCCCGGCTCGGCGGCCCGGACGAGTTCCGGTACCTGGTCGACACCCTGCACCGGCACGGCATCGGCGTGATCGTCGACTGGGTGCCCGCGCACTTCCCCAAGGACGACTTCGCGCTCGCCCGCTTCGACGGCGAGCCGCTGTACGAGCCCGCCGACCCGCAGCGCGCCGAACACCCCGACTGGGGGACGCTGGAGTTCGACTACGGCCGCAAGGAGGTGCGCAACTTCCTCGTCGCCAACGCGGTCTACTGGTGCGAGGAGTTCCACATCGACGGCCTGCGGGTGGACGCCGTCGCCTCGATGCTCTACCTGGACTACTCCCGCGAGGGTGACGCCTGGACGCCCAACCAGTACGGCGGCCGGGAGAACCTGGACGCGGCCTCCTTCCTTCAGGAGATGAACGCCACCGTCTACCGGCGCTGCCCCGGCGTGATCACCATCGCCGAGGAGTCCACCGCCTGGGACGGCGTCACCCGTCCCACCGACGCCGGCGGCCTCGGCTTCGGGCTGAAGTGGAACATGGGCTGGATGCACGACTCGCTGGTCTACATGTCCAAGGAGCCGGTGCACCGCAAGTACCACCACAACGAGATCACCTTCTCGATGGTGTACGCCTACTCCGAGAACTACGTCCTGCCGATCTCGCACGACGAGGTCGTCCACGGCAAGCAGGCCCTGGTCTCCAAGATGCCCGGCGACTGGTGGCAGCAGCGCGCCAACCACCGCGCCTACCTGGGCTTCATGTGGTCCCACCCGGGCAAGCAACTGCTGTACATGGGGCAGGAGTTCGCCCAAGGCGCGGAGTGGGACCACGAGCAGGGCCCGCAGTGGTGGGTGCTCGACGAGCAGTGGCCGGCCCACCGGGACCACCGCGGCGTGCGCCGCCTGGTCCGCGACCTCAACCGGCGCTACCTCGACACCCCCGCCCTGTGGGAGCTGGACACCACCCCGGACGGCTTCCGCTGGCTCGACGGCGGCGCCGCCGACGACAACCTGCTCTCCTACGTCCGCTACGCGGCCGACGGCACCCCGCTGGTCGCGGTCTGCAACTTCTCCCCCGTCGTCCGGCACGGCCGCCGGGTCGGCCTGCCCCGGCTGGCTGGCCGGGACCAGCTGTGGGAGGAACTGCTGAACACCGACGCCGAGGAGTACGGCGGCAGCGGCATCGGAAACTCCCACCCGGTCAAGGCCGAAGCGGTGGAATGGGACGGCCAGCCCCGCTCCGCCGAACTGATCCTCCCGCCGCTCTCCACCCTCTGGCTCCGCCCGGCCTGAGCGCCCGGGCCTGTCGCCGAATCCTGCCCGCGGATCGACGGCATGCCCTAAGCTCCCCGCCTGGAACTGATCGCCGGCAGGCGGGGGGCTTGCTCGTGTGGCCGTGGACGTTGCTGGGGTGGCTCTACCTCCTGGTGCCCTTCGCCTGCTGGGCGGTGGTGGTGCGGACCCGGGCGATCGGCGCCGCGGTCTTCACCGTCCTGGCGGGCCTGGCCGGCGCCATCGTGGGCCTGGAGCGCGAGTGGTTCTTCGTCCGGTTCACCGCCGAGCTGGAGGCCGGGTACCCGTTCGTCGCGGCCCTGGCGATCCTCGTGGGCGTGCTGGGCGAGACGCGGCTGCGGGGCCCACGGCCGAAAAACCGGTTCGTCGACCCGGTCAGCGGGGCCGCCGTCGCGATCTGCGCCCATTCCGTCGTCGGGATGGTCATCGCCTTCGCCTACCAGCTCGTCGCCTACGGCTCCTTCCTCCCGAGCGCGGCCGAGGTGCCGCTGCCGCCCGGGGTGACCCTCGACCACGTCGACGAGGGCTACTGCGGCTCGAACTTCTGCTCCCGGACCCTCACCCTCCGCAGCACCACCGGGCTACCGGCGTCCGAGGTGGAGACCCGGGTACGGGCGGCGCTCGCCGCCGACGGCTGGACCCCCGGCCGAGGCAGCGCCCTCGTGCATCCGCACGGCTGGCTGGTGGACCGGCGCGTGTCGGAGGTCTTCCTCGGCGGGGTGACCGTGGAGCTGTCCGGCTCGGAGCTCGCCGACACCCGGCCCTGACCCCGGCGGCGCGGGCCCTGCCTCCGTCGCCTCCCGCTCCCGACCTCCGCCGCCTCCCGGCATGACCTTCGTCCCTTGCCCACCCGGCCCGCCTCTGCTCGCGGACGGCCGTTCGCGGTGCGAAGGTATGGTCGAGATGACCACCCACCGAGACGACGGGACGGAGACATCCGCGTGGCGCGCAGCGTGTACGTGACCGGGATCGACCGGGGGGACGGCCGCCAGGCCGTCGAACTCGGGGTCATGGAACTGCTCACCCGCCAGGTGGACCGGGTCGGGGTCTTCCGCCCGCTGGTGCACGCCGCCGCGCCCGGGCAGCCGGGATCGGACCACGTGGTCGAGCTGCTGCGCGGCCGCTACCGGATCGACCTGCCGGGCACCGAGCTGTACGGCCTCACCTACGAGGAGGCCGCCGCCCTGCAGGCCGCCCGGGGACAGGACGAGCTGGTCTCCGTCCTGGTCGACCGGTTCCGCGCGCTGGAACGGCGCTGCCAGGCGGTGCTGGTGCTCGGCACCGACTTCGCCGACACCAACATCCCGGACGAGCTGGCCTTCAACGCCCGCCTCGCCAACGAGTTCGGCGCCGCCGTGCTGCCGGTGGTCGGCGGGCACGCCGGGGACCCGGAGGCCGTGATCGCCGAGGTGCGCAACGCCCACCGGGCGTACACCGACCTCGGCTGCGAGACCCTGGCGATGATCGCCAACCGGGTCGCCCCCGGCGGCAAGCAGCGGATCCAGCGCAAACTCACCGAGAAGCTGCCCATCCCCGCCTACGTCATCCCGGAGGAGCCGGCGCTGGCCGCGCCGACCGTCTCCCAGCTGGTCGAGGCGACCGGCGCCGAGGTGCTGCTCGGGGACGCCTCCGGCCTGGCCCGGGACGTGCGCGGCTACGTCTTCGGCGGCGCGATGCTGCCGACCTTCCTGGACGCGCTGACCGAGGGCGCGCTGGTCGTCACCCCCGGGGACCGCGCCGACCTGGTGATCGGCTCCCTGGCCGCGCACGCCGCCGGCGCCCCGCCGATCGCCGGCGTGCTGCTGACACTCGGCCAGCACCCCGGCCCGAACGTGATGGCGCTGGCCGCCCGGCTCGCCCCGGGCACCCCGGTCGCGGTCGTCCCGGAGGGCAGCTGGCCCACCGCCGCCACCCTGACCCACCTGGAGGGCAAGCTCACCGCGGCCAGCCCACGGAAGGCCGAGATCGCCCTCGGCCTGTTCGAACTGCACGTCGACACCGCCGAGTTGACCAACCTGATCGAGGTCGGCCGGTCCGAGCGGGTCACCCCGATGATGTTCGAGCACGAGCTGCTGGAACGCGCCCGGGCCGGCCGTCGGCACGTGGTGCTGCCCGAGGGCACCGACGAGCGGGTGCTGCGCGCCGCCGAGATCCTGCTGCGCCGCAACATCTGCGACCTCACCCTGCTCGGCGAGCCGGACGCGGTGCGCCGCAAGGCCGCCGGCCTCGGCATCGAACTGCCCCAGGTGGGGGCACCTGCCGGCAGCCGGGCCGGGGAAGACCCGGCCGCCGACCGCGCGCAGGTCCGGATCGTCGACCCGACCACCAGCCCGCTGCGCCGCCAGTTCGCCGAGCTGTACGCACGGCTGCGGGCCCACCGGGGGATGACCGTCGAGCTGGCCCTGGACGTGGTCACCGATGTCTCCTACTTCGGCACCCTGATGGTCCAGGAGGGCATCGCGGACGGCATGGTGTCCGGCGCGGCGCACTCCACCGCGGCCACCATCCGGCCCGCCTTCGAGGTGATCAAGACCTCGCCGGGCGCCTCGATCGTCTCCTCCGTCTTCTTCATGTGCCTGGCCGACAGGGTGCTGGTGTACGGCGACTGCGCGGTCAACCCCGACCCGGACGCCCAGCAGCTGGCCGACATCGCGATCCAGGCCGCCGCGACCGCCGCCCAGTTCGGTGTCGAACCGCGGGTCGCGATGCTCTCGTACTCGACCGGCACCTCGGGCTCGGGCGCGGACGTCGACAAGGTCCGCAAGGCCACCGAGCTCGTCCGCGAGCTGCGGCCGGACATCCTGGTGGAGGGCCCGATCCAGTACGACGCGGCGGTGGACGAGCACGTCGCGGCCACCAAGCTGCCGGGCTCGCCGGTCGCCGGTCGGGCCACCGTGCTGATCTTCCCGGACCTCAACACCGGCAACAACACCTACAAGGCCGTGCAGCGCTCGGCCGGCGCGGTCGCGGTCGGACCGGTGCTGCAGGGGCTGCGCAAACCCGTCAACGACCTGTCGCGTGGGGCGCTGGTGCAGGACATCGTCAACACGGTCGCGATCACCGCCATTCAGTCCCAGGACCGCAAGGAGGCGCAGGCATGAGTGAGCGGAGCGTGGAGGCCCCCCGGCCGAGGGCTGGGGGAGGACCATCGGCAGGTGCACGTTCCGCGGAACGACCGCCGCGCGCGTCGCGGAGGTGGGCGCATGAGTGACGGCACCCGCGTCCTGGTGCTGAACGCCGGCTCCTCGTCGGTGAAGTACCAGCTGATCGACATGCTGGACGGCGCCCGACTGGCCTCCGGGCTGGTCGAGCGGATCGGCGAGGCCGGCGGCCGCCTGGTGCACACCCCGCGCACGGGCGAGCGGCGCGAGGCCTCGCAGGTCTTCCCGGACCACAGCGCCGCGCTGAAGGCCGTCGCCGAGGAACTGGCCGCCGACGGCCTCGGGCTGGACTCCCCCGAGCTGGCCGCGATCGGCCACCGGGTGGTGCACGGCGGCAAGCGGTTCACCGAACCGACCGTCATCACCGACGAGGTGCTCCGGGAGATCCGCCGGCTGATCCCGGTCGCCCCGCTGCACAACCCGGCCAACATCACCGGCATCGAGGTCGCCCGGGCGCTGCGCCCCGACCTCCCCCAGGTGGCCGTCTTCGACACCGCCTTCCACGCCTCGATGCCCGAGTCCGCCGCCCGGTACGCGATCGACAAGGCCGTCGCCGACGAGCACCGGGTGCGCCGCTACGGCTTCCACGGCACCTCGCACCAGTACGTCTCGCGGGCCACCGCCCGGCTGCTCGGCAAGGACCCGGCCGAGGTCAACGTGATCGTGCTGCACCTGGGCAACGGCGCCTCCGCCTCGGCGGTCAGCGGCGGTCGCTGCGTGGACACCTCGATGGGCCTGACCCCGCTGGAGGGCCTGGTCATGGGCACCCGCTCGGGCGACATCGACGCCGGCGTGGTGTTCCACCTGCACCGGGTCGGCGGCCTGTCGATCGACGAGATCGACGACCTGCTCAACCGCCGCAGCGGCCTGCGCGGCCTGTGCGGCGACAACGACATGCGCGAGATCATGCGCCGAGCGGACGAGGGGGACGCGGACGCGCAGCTCGCCTTCGACTCGTACGTCCACCGGCTGCGCAAGTACATCGGCGGCTACTACGCGGTGCTCGGCCGGGTGGACGCGATCGCGTTCACCGCGGGGGTCGGGGAGAACGCGGCGCCGGTGCGCGCGGCGGCCACCGCGGGGCTGGAGGAGCTGGGCATCGCCGTGGACCCGGAGCTGAACTCGGTGCGCTCCGGCGAGGCCCGGATCGTCTCGCCCGCGTACGCCCGGGTGGCGGTCGCGGTGGTGCCCACCGACGAGGAGCTGGAGATCGCCCGGCAGACCTTCGCACTGGTGCACCGGGAACACCAGGGGTCCGAGGACTGACACGGAATCGTCTCACTCCTCGGAATTATTCGTCGGCGATTCCTCCCGGTCCGTGCCGAATGCACCCATAACACGAACGGATAGACTGATCCATATGCGCCGAGCGAAAATTGTCTGCACCCTGGGTCCGGCGACGGACTCCTACGAACAGCTGAAGGCCATCGTCGAGGCGGGCATGAACGTCGCCCGACTGAACATGAGCCACGGCAACCACGCGGACCACGAAGAGCGGTACCACAAGGTCCGCCAGGTCTCGGAGGACACCGGCAAGGCCATCGGCGTCCTGGCCGACCTCCAGGGTCCGAAGATCCGTCTGGCGACCTTCGCCAACGGCCCGGTGACCGTCGACAACGGCGACGAGTTCACCATCACCACCGAAGACGTCCCCGGTGACCAGCACATCTGCGGCACCACCTATAAGGGCCTGCCCGGCGACGTGAAGCCCGGCGACCCGATCCTGATCAACGACGGCGTCATCGCCCTGGAGGTCGTCAGCGTCGACGGCCCGCGGGTGAAGACCGTGGTGGTCGAGGGCGGCGTGCTCTCGAACAACAAGGGCATCAACCTGCCCGGCGCGGCCGTGAACGTGCCCGCCCTGTCCGAGAAGGACAAGGACGACCTGCGCTTCGCGCTGCGCCTGGGCGTCGACATGGTCGCCCTGTCCTTCGTCCGCAACGCGGACGACATCAAGGACGTCCACGAGGTCATGGACGAGGTCGGCATCCGGGTGCCGGTCATCGCCAAGATCGAGAAGCCGCAGGCCGTCGAGGCCATGGAGGAGATCGTCCTCGCCTTCGACGCCATCATGGTCGCCCGCGGCGACCTCGCCGTCGAGTACCCGCTGGAGCGGGTGCCGCTGGTCCAGAAGCAGCTGGTCACCCTGGCCCGCCGCAACGCCAAGCCGGTCATCGTCGCCACCCAGATGATGGAGTCGATGATCCACGCCTCGCGCCCGACCCGCGCCGAGGTCTCCGACGTCGCCAACGCCATCCTGGACGGTACCGACGCGGTGATGCTCTCCGCCGAGTCCAGCGTCGGCAAGTACCCGGTCGAGACCGTCCGCACCATGAGCCGGATCTGCGAGAAGGCCGAGGAGGAGCTCGTCTCCCAGGGCCTGCAGCCGCTCAACCCGGGTCGCAAGCCGCGCACCCAGGGCGGCTCGGTCGCCCGCGCCGCGTGCGAGCTGGGCGACTTCCTCGACGGGAAGGCGCTGGTCGCGTTCACCAAGTCCGGCGACACCGCCCGCCGGCTGTCCCGCTACCGCTCGCCGATCCCGGTGATCGCGTTCACCCCCGACTCCGCGACCCGCAACCAGCTGTCGCTGAGCTGGGGCGTCGAGGCGTACGTCACCGAGCAGGTGGCCACCACCGACGCCATGGTCGCCCAGGTCGACCGTGAGCTGCTGCGGCTGGGCCGGCTCGCCGAGGGCGAGACCGTCATCGTCACCGCCGGTGTCCCGGTCGGCATCCCCGGCACCACCAACATGGTGCAGGTGCACCACCTCGGCACCCGGGGCGAGTGAGCACCCGCCCGTCAGAACGCCCGTGGGGCGGTCCTCCCGTACGGAGGGCCGCCCCACGGGCGTCACGGCGTCCGCCGCACCGCTACTTGTCGCTGTAGGGCGCGTCGTCGTTGAACAGGTGCATCCCCGGGATGTGCAGGGTGCCGCCGAACTGGCCGGCCTGCTTGGCGGTGACGCCGGTCAGCTCCAGGTCCAGCGGGATCGGGATGGCGCCGATCAGGTCGTACAGCCAGCGCGGCAGGGTGTCCGGGGTGAGGGTGATCTCGCCCAGGTCGATCGGGATCGGCAGGCCCAGCACCTTCGAGAGGTGACCGGACAGCCGCTCCACGTACATGGTGACCTGGCCGTCGCGCATGGTCGAGGTGGAACCCGGAGCGCCCTGGACGTGGAAGGTCACACCGTTGCCCTCCAGGGTCGACATGTCGAGGTTGTCGATGTCCACGCTGTCGACGACGAACTTCAGCACCCGCTTGCTGCCGGTCGGGGTCTTCACGTCGTAGACACCGTGGAAGGCCGCGCCGTGCAGGGCCAGCCGGCTCGTCTTCAGCGTCCAGTTCTGCTCCGGGACGACGTGCCCGGAGGCGGCCGCGCCGGCCGTCAGACTCCGGGCGTCCACAGCGCAGTTGGGGTTGTCGGTCGGCGTGGCCGACGGGGTGCCGGTGGCGCCCGCGGTGGGCGAGGCCGTACCGGAGGAACCCGCGGAGGGCGTCGCCTTGGGGCTCGCCTTCCCGCTCGGCGTCGCGGCGGGCGAGGGCGCGCCGCCGGACGGCCGGGCCGCGGTCGGCGCGGCATCCGGGGTGGCGGCCGCCGCCTGCGGCTGGGCCGGGGGGCCGGATCGCGGGGCCTGGGCCGAGGCCGGGTCGGCCGGGGTGGTAGCAGGCGCCGGGGTCGTGGCCGACGCGGTCGCGCCCGGCTTGGGGGTCTGGGTCGGGCCGGGGCTCGGCGAGGCGGTGGGGTTCAGCAGGTGGTTGATACCGCCGACGATGTCGTCGATCAGCCCGGCCTGGGTCACCGCGCCCGGGCCGCTCCCGGCGCCCTGCCGGTCCATGCCCGACGCGACCGCGTCGCCGCCGGTGGCGGCCGAACGGGCGGCCGGCGGCTGGGCGGCCGGCGACGCGGCGGCCGGCGGCTTCACCGGCGAGGTGGGCTGCTGGGTCGGCGCCTGGGTCGGGGCCTGCGTCGGCACCGCGGTCGGGCCGGTCGAGGGCCCGGCCGTCGGCGCCCCGGTCGGCGCCGTGGTCGGCTCGGGGGACGGCCCCGGCGGCGGCTCGGGCAGCTCGCTCTTCGGGACGGGCGTCTCGATCGGCGCGACGTCCGGAACGGCGACCGGGGCGTTGCCGCAGGGCTTGCCCGCCGCGGACTCGGCGATCGCCGGGCTGGGCGTGTAGGCGGCGGCCATCAGCAGCGCGGTCGGCACCGCGGCCATCGCCAGCGCGCGACCTCTCAGCCGGACCCGTACGGGCGTGCGCGGGGCCGCGTGCCGGCCGCGCTGCGCCGGGACGGCCGTACCGTCGGCTTGCTCGGCCGGCCCGGTCACCGCGCCCCCTCCGGATCGGCGGCGCCGGCCTGCTTCGGGACGGCGGCCTCGGCGGGCTGTTTCGGGGCGGCCTCGGCGGCCGGCTCCTGCAGCGTTGCCTGAGCGGGGAGTTGGGCGGTCGGCGCCTCGGCGGCGGGCTCCACCGCAGCTTCGGCAGTCGGCTCCGTGGCGGTCGTCGGCTCGGTGGCGGTGACCGGCGCTGTGGCGACGCTCTGCGCCACGGCGTTCTCCGCCGTCGTGTCGTCCGCACCCTCACCCCGACGGCGACGACGGCCGGCCTTGGCCTGCGCCCCCTCCTCGGGCTCCGGCAGCGGCGCCCAGGAGACCATCAGGCCGCCGCCGATGAGGCCGGGCAGCAGCGCCAGCCCGAAGCCCGCCAGGTTGGAGACCGGGATCGAGACCAGAGTCAGCAGGATGGTGGCGATGCCCGCGAACACCCGGACGGCCGGCTGGAACCACCCGGTGAGTCCGAGGATCATCAGCAGCACCCCGATGATCATCGACCCGGCACCGGCCGTGGTCGACATCGCGATGGTCACGCCACCGAGCGAGAGGTGCGCGTACGGGAAGTAGAGGATCGGGACGCCGGCGATCATGGCCAGCAGGCCGCCCCAGAAGGGCCTCGTGCGGCGGAAGACACGGAAGTGCCGCCAAAGCCAGTTGATCGGGTTCTGGTGGCCGGTCCGGGGTTCGACCGTTGCGCTGGACATGGTGCAGCTCCTCGATGTCTCTACGAGGGGGAGAACATATTGGCGTGAGGCCGGGAACGGCGAACGGTCCGCCGCCCCCGGCCCTGGGAGACCCGTCACTCCGGTACGCCGCCGGGCGCACCGTCAGACAGGGCTCAGAAGCACTCGATGCCCGGACCGTCACCCTGCTTGAGCGACAGGTTGAGGCCGCTGAGCACGAAGTTGCCGGCCGAGGTGGCGCGCGCGGTCTGCTGGACGTTGTCCAGGATGGCCGAGTCGGCTGCCTGGGCGAAGCCCGTGGCGCCGGTCGGCAGGCCCTTGCCACCGCCCGCGGCCTGGACGCCCGCGTGGGGGGCCCAGCCCTGGGTCGCGCTGCCCTTGAGGGTGGACGCGTCCTGGCCGATGTTGATGTTCTTGAACGTCGCGTCCGCCTTCAGCTGCTCCAGGTCGATGAGCAGGTTGTCGGCGTGCACCGGCTTGCTGCCCGGGCCACCGGCGTTCAGCTGGAGGGTGATCTTGCCGAGGCCGAACGCCGACAGGTCGGTCACCACGGACTGGCACAGGTTGGTGATGTCGGCCGAGTCGAAGGCCGAGACGGCAACCGGGTGCGGCGTGCCCTTGGCTTCGATGTCGACGGTGCCGAACTGGGCGAAGTTCTTGCCCTCAAGGTGCGAAGTGCTGACCTTGAACTGCTGGCCGGAAATGCTGAACGAGGCGGCGAGCGCGCTGTTGGCGATCGAGACGCCGACCATCGCGGTGGCCGCGACGCTCGGCACCATCACCAGGGCGAAGCGCTTCCAGCGGGTCTTGCCGTAGGTCTTGGACATGCGAGTCCTCCTTCTAGGACGTACATCTCCGGCTCCCCGGCGGCGCTTCCCGCGCCGGTGGGGGCCTGGGATGGGAGAGAGCTACGTCCTCGGTAGCGGAGAGCGCCTTGAGCGTCGTCGGACGCGGGAGCGGCCCGCATGAAGCGGCCCTCCCGGCCAAGCACCGGCCGACCTTGTGGGGCGGCGGGCAGGACCGACGACATCGGCGATCACCCCCGAGCGACAACCAGCGACCGCGCAGGGCCGCGCGGCCGGTCGAAGGACAGGAACCGCCGTGGGACCGCGGATACCCCCCTGCCCTCCCTACCGCCGACCGGGGTCGGCGGATCGCCCGGTGGGGATCCCGCACTCCGCGTGACCGACGGGTTGTCGGGGTGTGGAGTCCGGGACCGGGCGACGCCGATGCTGCTTGAATCCCGGGCGAAGCACAAGGGGTGCCTTACTGACGGGTAATGCAACATCCGGTGGTGTCGATCATGAAATCGGAGCGATCTACACCGTGCGTGACGCCTTGAAGGAAACGTGACGGCGAAATCTGCCGGAAACGCCAGCGAAACACCCGTGGGTGGTCACGCATAGTGACCACCCACGGGTGAAATCAAGATTTGGTAAACCTCTGTCCGGTTGACCGGATTGTCGCCAAATCACCTGGCGACACCGCAGGTCATCCGCCGTGCCAGCCGACGGTTCCGGAGCGGTCCCGAACCCGGTCCGGACCGGACCGGAGCCAGGCCCCGGGCGAGCCCGGAGCGGACCCGAACGGGCCTCAGAACAGCACGCGCGCCAGCGCCGTACGGGCCGCGGCGACCCGCGGGTCCTCCGACCCGATCACCTCGAACAGCTCCAGCAGACGCAGCCGGGCGGTGTCCCGGTCCTCGCCCGCCGTCCGGCCGACGGTGTCCACCAGGCGCCCGAAGGCGTCCTCGACGTGACCGCCGACCAGGTCCAGGTCGGCCGCCTGGAGCTGGATCCCGACGTCCTTCGGGTCCGCCGCGGCCGCCGCCCGGACGGCCTGCAGGTCCAAGCCCTCGACCCGCTGCAGGAGTTCGGCCTGGGCCAGGCCCAGCTTGGCCTCGGTGTTGCCCGGCTGGTCGACCAGCACGTTCCGGTACGCCCGGACGGCGCCGCCCAGGTCGCCGGCGTCCAGCGCGTCGTGCGCGGCGGACAGCGCCGGGTCCTCGGGACGCTGCGGGGCGGCAGCCGGGGCCTCGCCCGGGACGGCCGCGCCGCCACCCACGCCGAAGCGCTGCTCGGCGACCAGGATCAGCTGGTCCAGCACCTTGCGGATGTTGGCGGCGCTCTCCGCGCCCTGGAACAACGGGACCAGCTGGCCGGCCACCACGGCCATCACGGCCGGGATGCCCTGGATGCCGAACTGCTGGGCGAGCAGCTGGTTGGAGTCCACGTCGATCTTGGCGAGCACGAAGCGGCCCGCGTACTCCTCGACCAGGCCCTCCAGGACCGGGCTGAGCTGCTTGCAGGGGCCGCACCACTCGGCCCAGAAGTCGATGACGACCGGCACCTCGGTGGAGCGCTGGACGACCTCGACCTCGAAGGTGTCCTCGGTGACGTCGATGACGAGCCGGTGGGCGGACTCGGCGGGGACGGTCCCGGCCGCTTCGGCGGCGGCCGTCTGACGGGCCCGCTCGGCCCGGGCCTGCTCGGCCTTCTGGGCGGCCTCGCCGGCCGCCTTCACTGCGGCGAGGTCGACCGCGCCGCGCAGGGCGGAGCTGTTGAGACGCGAATTCCGTGGCTGCATGGCACCATCCTCCCCCGTTCGCGCCGCTGTCGGGCACCAACCTCGGGAAAGTCGCCCCGCGCGGGCCGCGCGGCGCGGGTTCCCGGGCTCCGCGCCCCTCCCCCGGTAGCCTGGACCGTTCGGCGCGGATCCCCACCCGCGCCCGCGCCGCTCCCGTCCCACGGGTGCGGCGCCTGGTTGTCACTGCTTTCGCTACGAGTCGTAGCGTAACTGGAGGCGGTGCCCCGGCCGCAAGCCCCACCGGCGGTTCGGGGACGTGACCTGCCCCACTTTCCCGGGCGGCCCGGCTCCCCGAATCGGCGAACAGTCGCTACCGTTACCAGCCCCACCCAAGTTACTTACCAGTAAAGCGCAAGGAGGCCCGGTGCCGGCCGCCCAGCCCCCCGCGAGCCCGGACCGCACCCGACCGGTGTGCCCGATCCCGGCGAGCACGGTCCCGGAGGCCGCCAACGCCGCCCGCGCCAAGGGCCGCCCGCGCAGCGCCGCCGCCGACCGCGCGATCCTCGACGCCACCCGCGAAGCCCTCGCCGAACTCGGCTGGGGCGGACTGACCATGGGCCACGTGGCGAGCCGCGCCGGGGTCGCCAAGACCACCCTCTACCGGCGCTGGCCCTCCAAGAACGAACTCGTGGTCGACGCCGTCGCCACCCTCTTCGACGACCTGGTGATGCCCGACCTCGGCAGCCTGCGGGCCGACATCGAGGCCGTGGTCGCCCAGTTCGCCGACCTGCTGGCCCGCCCCGAGACCCAGGCCGCGCTGCTCGCGCTGTTCGCCGAGGGCATCCGCGACCGGCAGCTGCACCGCCGGATCCGCGAGGCCATCGTGGACCCGCAGAAGCGGCTGGTCCGCCAGGGCCGGGCAGCCGCCCAGGCCCGCGGCGAACTCGAGGCGGACCTCGACGCCGCGTCCGCCCACGAGGAGGTCGACATCATCTTCGACACCATCGCGGGCACGGTCGAGCACCGCGTCCTGGTCAGCGGCGAGCCGATCACCCCCGCGTGGACCCGCCGCTTCACCGACCTGCTGCTGGGACCGCTCACCACCTGCTGAGGGCACGACGGAGCCGCCCGTACGGAACCCCGTACGGGCGGCTGTCCGCCCCGGCGGCCGCTCGGCCGCACTCGGAGGAGCGGCGCGGCCGGAGGACCGGCGCGGTCAGAACGTCGCGTTCTCCTGGTACGTCCCCCACTCCTGCCGCAGCGCGTTGCAGATCTCGCCCAGCGTCGCCTCGGCGCGCACCGCGTCCAGCATCGGCGGGATCATCGACTCGCCCGAGCGCGCCGCCGCCAGCATGGCGTCCAGCCCGGCCCGCACCGCCGCCTCGTCCCGCGCCGCCTTGCGCTCGCCCAGCACGCGGACCTGCTCGCGCTCGACCTCGTGGCTGACCCGCAGGATCTCCAGCTCCGGGGTGACGCTGCGCGGGTGGCAGTTGACGCCGACCACGCGCTTCTCGCCCTTCTCCACCGACTGCTGGTACTGGAAGGCCGCCTCGGCGATCTCGCCGGTGAACCAGCCCTCCTCGATGCCGCGCAGGATGCCGGAGGTGATCGGGCCGATCTCGTGGTCCTCGCGGCCCCTGTCCAGGATCCGCTGGAAGATCGCCTCGGCCTGCTGCTCGATCCGGTCGGTCAGCGCCTCGACGTACCAGGAACCGCCCAGCGGGTCGGCCACGTTGGCGACGCCGGTCTCCTCCATCAGCACCTGCTGGGTGCGCAGGGCGATCTCGGCGGCCTGCTCGGAGGGCAGCGCCAGGGTCTCGTCCAGGGCGTTGGTGTGCAGCGAGTTGGTGCCGCCGAGCACCGCGGCCAGCGCCTCGACGGCGGTGCGGACCACGTTGTTGTACGGCTGCTGCGCGGTGAGCGAGACGCCTGCGGTCTGGGTGTGGAAGCGCAGCCACTGCGCCTTGTCGGTCTTGGCGCCGAAGCGGTCGCGCATCCAGCGGGCCCAGATCCGGCGCGCGGCGCGGAACTTGGCGATCTCCTCGAAGAAGTCCAGGTGGGCGTCGAAGAAGAAAGACAGGCCGGGCGCGAAGACGTCCACGTCCAGGCCGCGGGACAGGCCCAGCTCGACGTAGCCGAAGCCGTCCGCGAGGGTGTACGCCAGCTCCTGCGCGGCCGTCGCCCCGGCCTCGCGGATGTGGTAGCCGGAGACGGACAGCGGCTTGTACGCGGGGATGCCCTCGGCGCAGTAGGCCATCAGGTCGCCGATCAGGCGCAGGTGCGGCTCGGGGGCGAAGAGCCACTCCTTCTGTGCGATGTACTCCTTGAAGATGTCCGTCTGCAGGGTGCCGTTGAGCACCGCCGGGTCGACGCCCTGCCGTTCGGCGGCGACCAGGTACATGCAGAAGATCGGGACGGCCGGGCCGCTGATCGTCATCGAGGTGGTGACCTCGCCGAGCGGGATGCCGGCGAACAGCACCTCCATGTCGGCGGCCGAGTCGATGGCCACGCCGCAGTGGCCGACCTCGCCGAGCGACTTGGGGTCGTCCGAGTCGTAGCCCATCAGGGTGGGCATGTCGAAGGCGACCGAGAGGCCGCCGCCGCCCGCGTCCAGGATCATCCGGTAGCGCTCGTTGGTCTGCTGCGCGTTGCCGAAGCCGGCGAACTGGCGGATGGTCCAGGTACGGCCCCGGTAGCCGGTCGGGTGGAGGCCGCGGGTGTACGGGTACTCGCCCGGCCAGCCGATCCGCTCGAAGCCCTCCTGGGCCTGCCCGGCAGGCGGGCCGTAGACCGGCTCGACCTCGTCGCCGGAGAGGGTGGTGAAGTCCGCGTCCCGCTTGCGGGCCTTGTCGTACCGCTGCTGCCAGCGCTGCCGTCCGCGCTCGATCTCCTCGGCGTCCATGACCCCGAACTCCGCTCCGTACGGCCGCCACGGCGACGGGGCGGCACAGCTATTAGGACGTCCTACTAATTTACTCGGACGTCCTAGTACTTGTCGACGGAAACATGCGGGCAACGCGGAGGGCCCCTCCCCCGGGGCGGGGAAGGGGCCCTCGTGCGGGCTCGCGGCTCAGACGCCGGCCGGCTGGCGGGCGCCGGCGCCCGCCGGGATCTGCTCGGCGGCCTCGCGGGCCACCTTGCGCTCGAAGACGAAGGAGAGGAACGGGATGCAGCCCGCCGCCAGGGTCAGCACCAGGCGGCCGAGCGGCCACTTCAGCTTCTGCCCGAGCAGGAAGGTCACCACGAAGTACCCGATGTACAGGTAGCCGTGCAGCATCGCGACGTACATGGTCAGTTCCTCGGCCGTGCCGAAGCCGTACTTCGCGACCATGAAGCCGCAGAACACCAGCAGTGCCACACCGGTCGCAACAGCCAGGCCCCGGTACCAGCCCAGCAGGGGGGTCGCCTTCATACTCTTCCTCGCCTCGCTCGGCATTTTCGGCCGGTACGCCCGGATCCGCGCACCGCTCCCACGAGGGTAGCCGCCCTCACGCCTCCCCCTGCGCAGCCCCCTCCTCCGGCTCGGAGAAGTCACCGGCCGCGATCCGCAGCGGCTTGAGCAGCTCGAAGACCTGGCGGCACTGCCCGGGGCCGTACTCCTCCAGCCCGAACTCCATCGCCATGAGTTCCCGGGTGGCCTCCTCGACCACCTCGCGGCCGCGCCCGGTGATCGCGGCCAGCACGCCGCGGCCGTCCAGCGGGTTGGGGCGGCGGGCGACCAGGCCGGCCCGCTCCAGGCGGTCGACGGTGTTGGTGACGCTGGTCGGGTGGACCATGAGCCGCTCGCCGATCTTGGAGAGCGAGAGCTCCCCGGTCCTGCTGAAGGTCAGCAGCACCAGCGCCTCGTAGCGGGCGAAGGTCAGCCCGTACGGCTTGAGCACCGCATCCACGCGGGACAGCAGGATCTGGTGGGCGCGCATGATCGAGGTGATCGCCGCCATCGAGGGGACAGCGCCCCAACGGCGGGTCCACAGCTCGTCGGCGCGGGCGATCGGGTCGAAGTCGAGAGCGAGGGGCTTGGCCACCTCCTTACCGTACCGGCGGCCGGGACGGGCGCTACCAGCCGTCCTGATGGTGGACAAGCGCGACGCGTGGCGGGATCCCGCCAATCGGGCGGCCAGGTCCATACCTGGACATTGCGACGGCGTGAACGGACCGCAACACGGTTGCGGCGAAACGCTGTTCGCCCCGGATCGCGCCAACACCGGTGATTCGGGCCCCGGTTCGGACGGCAACCCATCGGAGGCCGGGGCGATTGATCCCATTCGTCCCTCTGTTCACATTGCCAACTCCTGGCGGGACTTGGCCAATTCATGAGGAAGACCTGTCATTTGATTTGCTCGATTGTCATGCTTTCCGCCAACCCCGTCCGGCGGCCACCACCCCCACCCACCGGTGGCCAGCCGCTCGACCGCTCGGGGCCCCTGCACGTCAGCGCCCGTCCCGCCCCTCAGGTGCCGACCCCGGCCCCCGGGACGTGGTGCGACCGCGCCCACACGCGGTTTCCCGGAAGGACTCGTCCGTGAAGCGAAAGCTCGCCGCAGTCGCCGTACTCTCCGCCACCGCCCTGCTCACGGGCGTCGTCCAGGTCAGCACCGTGGCCGTCGCGGACCCGGCCCCGCACTCCCGGACCGCCGACCTGATCGCCCTGGCCAACGGCCAGGCGGCCAAGGTGGCGCACGCCCTGGCCCTGGGCGGCCAGGAGCAGCTCGTCGCCAAGGACGCCCTGGTGGACGCCGACGGCACCCGTCACTTCCGCTACGAGCGCACCTTCGCCGGGCTCCCGGTCCTGGGCGGCGACCTCGTGGTGCACCAGAAGGCGGACGGCTCGACCACCTCCGTGGACAAGGCCACCGGCGCGACGATCGCCCTGCCGAGCCTCACCCCGCAGATCCCCGCCGACAAGGCCGCCGCCCAGGCGACCGGCGCCGTGCAGTCCACCGTCGGCGTCACCGCCGACAAGGACGAGGCCCCGCTGACGGCCGTGCACCAGACCGGCCAGGCCGAGCTGGTCGTCTGGGCCACCGACGGCAACCCGCGCCTGGCGTACCGCACCACCGTCGAGGGCGAGCGCGCCGACGGCACCCCGAGCCGTCAGCTGCTGGTCACCGACGCGGCGAGCGGCCAGGTGCTCTCCACCCACGAGGAGGTGCAGACCGCCGCCGGTACCGGCAAGGGCGTCTTCGTCGGCACCGTCCCGCTGACCACCACCCAGAGCGGCTCGACCTTCTCGCTGAAGGACGCGAGCCGCGGCGGCCAGGCCACCTACACCCTGAAGGGCAAGACCTCCGGGTCCGGCACCCTGGTCGCCAACTCGACCGACAGCTTCGGCAACGGCCTGTCCTCCAACGCGGAGTCCGCCGCCGTGGACGCCCAGTTCGGTGCCGCCGCCACCTGGGACTTCTACAAGAACACCTTCGGCCGCAACGGCATCAAGAACAACGGCGTCGGCGCCGCGAGCCGGGTCCACTACGGGCGCAACTACGTCAACGCATTCTGGGACGACAGCTGCTTCTGCATGACCTACGGCGACGGCACCAGCAACACCCACCCGCTGACCGAGCTGGACGTGGCCGGCCACGAGATGAGCCACGGCGTCACCTCCGCCACCGCCAACCTGAACTACTCGGGCGAGTCCGGCGGCCTCAACGAGGCCACCTCGGACATCTTCGGCACCATGGTCGAGTTCTACGCCAACCTGCCCGCCGACAAGCCGGACTACCTGATCGGCGAGCTGATCGACATCAACGGTGACGGCAAGCCGCTGCGCTACATGGACCAGCCGTCCAAGGACGGTGCCTCGGCCGACTACTGGTCCTCCACCGTCGGCAACAAGGACGTCCACTACTCCTCGGGCGTGGCCAACCACTTCTTCTACCTGCTCGCCGAGGGCAGCGGCGCCAAGACCATCAACGGCGTCAGCTACAACAGCCCGACCTACAACAACTCGACCCTCGCCGGCATCGGCCGGGACAAGGCCGCCCAGGTCTGGTACAAGGCGCTGACCACCTACATGACCTCGACCACCGACTACGCGGGCGCCCGCACGGCGACCCTCAAGGCCGCCACCGACCTGTACGGCGCCAACAGCGCCGAGTACAACGCGGTCGCGGCGACCTGGACCGCCGTCAACGTCAACTGACGCACGGCGCACCCGATCCGGACGCCCGGGGCCCGCGGAGGGCAGGCCCCGGGCGTCCGCCCGTCTTCCGGGCCGGGAGGCGGGCACGTCCGCCGGGCCGGGAGCCGGGCACGTCCGCCGGGCGTCAAGGCCGCCCGCTGGCGGAGTCCCGCCAGCGGGACGAACCCATCCGTACCGGACAACCGGCAGCAACCGAACCACCCGCACCCCGGACTGGCGATTCCTGGCCAATCCCCGTACGCGACCTGTCCATCCCTGCCTGCGATTGTCATGCTTCTGACCAAGCCCCGTCCGACCTCCGCCACCCCCACCCCATCCGGCGGAGCGTCAGGAACCGCACGGGAGCAGCACGTCCGCGCCCTACCGCCCCACGGCGTCAACCCCGGCGCCCCGGTACGCGGCGCACCCGCACGCACCCGCGGGTCTCGTGGAAGGAACCCCCGTCCGTGAAGCGAAAGCTGACTGTCGGAGCCGTACTCTCCGCCACCGCCCTGCTGGCCGGCGTCGTCCAGATCGCCGCCGTCCCCGCCGCCCAGGCCGCCGCCCCCGCGCCGGAGCAGCAGCAGTCCGCGCTGCTCGCGCTGGCCGCCGGGCAGAGCGCCCCGGTGGCGCAGGCCCTCGCCCTCGGCGGCCAGGAGAAGCTCGTCCCCAAGGACGTCGTGGTCGACCGGGACGGCACCCGGCACCTCCGGTACGAGCGGACCTACGCCGGCCTGCCGGTGATCGGCGGCGACCTGGTCGTCCACCAGAAGGCCGACGGCTCGGTGGGCTCGGTCGACCGCGCCTTCGCCGGACAGCTGTCCGTGCCCACCCTGACCCCGGGCGTCGCCGCCGGCCAGGCCGCCGAACGGGCCACCGCCGCGGTCCGCGCGACGGTCGGCATCGCCGCCGACGAGGACGAGGCCGCGCTCAGCCGGGTCGACGGCGCCGGCGCGACCGAACTGGTCGTCTGGGCGGCCGACGGCGCCCCGCGCCTGGCCCAGCGCACGGTGGTCACCGGCGAGCGGGCGGACGGCACCCCGAGCCGCCAGGAGGTCGTCACCGACGCCGCCACCGGCCAGGTGCTGTCCAGCCAGGAGCACGTCCAGACCGCGACCGGCACCGGCAAGGGCGTCAACGTCGGCACCGTCACGCTGACCACCACCCAGAGCGGCTCGAACTACCAGCTCAAGGACGCCAGCCGGGGCAACCAGTCGACCACCGACCTCAAGGGCGGCACCTCGGGCAGCGGCACGCTCTTCAGCAAGACCACCAACTCCTGGGGCAACGGACTGCCGTCCAACCGCGAGTCCGCCGCCGTGGACGCCCAGTTCGGCGCCGCGGCCACCTGGGACTTCTACAAGAACACCTTCGGCCGCAACGGCATCAAGAACAACGGCGTCGGCGCCGCGAGCCGGGTCCACTACAGCACCAACTACGTCAACGCGTTCTGGGACGACAGCTGCTTCTGCATGACCTACGGCGACGGCTCCGGCAACACCCACCCGCTGACCGCCATCGACGTCTCCGGCCACGAGATGAGCCACGGCGTCACCTCCGCCACGGCCAACCTGAACTACTCGGGCGAGTCCGGCGGCCTCAACGAGGCGACCTCGGACATCTTCGGCACCATGGTCGAGTGGTCGGCCAACCTGCCCTCCGACCCGCCGGACTACCTGATCGGCGAGAAGCTCAACATCAACGGCAACGGCACCCCGCTGCGCTACATGGACAAGCCCTCCAAGGACGGCGCCTCGGCCGACTACTGGTCCTCCACCGTCGGCAACAAGGACGTCCACTACTCCTCGGGCGTGGCCAACCACTTCTTCTACCTGCTGTCCGAGGGCAGCGGCGCGAAGGTCATCAACGGGGTCAGCTACAACAGCCCGACCTCCAACGGCTCGACGGTCACCGGCATCGGCCGGACCAAGGCGGCGGCCGTCTGGTACCGCGCGCTGACCGTCTACATGACCTCCACCACCAACTACAAGGCCGCCCGCACGGCGACCCTGAAGGCCGCCACCGACCTGTACGGCGCGACCAGCACCGAGTACAAGGCGGTCGCGGCGGCCTGGAGCGGCGTGAACGTCAACTAGCCGCACCCGGCGAGAGCCACCCTCGGTAAGAACGAGAGCCACCCCCGGTAAGAAACGGCGACAGGCTGCCGCGGCCCTTTGGGAGAGGAGGCCGCGGCAGCCTGTCGACCGTCCGCGCAGGGGGTCAGGCGGTGGCGGGCTCCAGCTCGCCCCGCTCCTCCTGGCCGAGCATCCGCTCGGCGAAGAAGCCGCCGGTGGGCACCACCGAGAGGACGAACAGCAGGACGCCGCGCTTGGCGTCCCACTTCTGCACCTGCCAGGCCTGGATCCAGAAGACCACGTAGAGGATGAACAGGATCCCGTGGACCATGCCCATCACCGGGACGGCGTCGAACGAGGTGGTCCGCTTCAGCACCGAGCAGATCAGCAGCAGGACGAACGAGACCCCTTCGGGGCCGGAGACCAGGCGCAGGCGGTGGACGGCGCTGCTGTTCACGTTGGGTACCTCAATACGGGGGTCGGAGGCGCTGGCACGCTTGTGAAGCGACTCACAAGCCTTCCGGCCATTATCACCGAGCACACGTGCGGGCCCCCGGCCGGGGGTGGGCTCCGTGCCCGATCTCACAGTCCCCGCCCGCAGCCGCCTCCCCGAGCCCGCCCGCGTTGTCACAGCTGTGTGCCGGAACGCGACCGAGCGCGACCACCCGTCACCGGGACCCCCTATCCTGCTGCCCGCGCGTCCACCGATCCGGGCGCCGGAAGCACCACGCCACGGGGGTAGTCACCACATGTTCAAGCGCGACTGGGACCGCAGGACCTGCGCCAAGCGCGGGCACATCACCTACGCGCCGGCCGAGCCCGAGCTGGCCTCCCGGCTGCACGCCGCCACCGCCCTCGGCGACGCCTGGCGCTGCCTGCGCTGCGGCGACTTCGCGCTGGGCGCCCCGCACGGCTCCGGCCCCGCCGCGGACGCGCCGCTGGTACCGCGCGGCAAGGCGCTGCGGGACCTCTTCATCCTGCGCTTCCTCGCCGTCGAGCGGGTGCTGCGCGGACTGCTGATCATCGTGATCGCCTGGGCCGTGTGGAAGTTCTCCAACAGCCAGGACGCGGTGCACCGGGTCTTCGACGAGAACCTGACGGTCTTCAGGCCGGTCACGGAGCACTTCCACTGGGACCTCGAACACGCCCCGATCGTCGAGACGATCCGCAAGACCTTCGACTTCAAGAAGAGCACCCTGCTGGTCGCCGCGGGCGCCCTGCTGGCCTACGCCGTGATCGAGATCGTCGAAGCGGTCGGCCTCTGGCTGAACAAGCGCTGGGCCGAGTACCTGACGGTGGTCGCCACCGCGGCCTTCCTGCCGCTGGAGGGCTACGAGCTGAGCCACCACGTCAGCGCGGTGAAGATCTGCACCCTGGTGCTGAACATCGCGGCGGTCCTCTGGATCATGCTCTCCAAGCGCCTGTTCGGACTGCGCGGCGGCGTGGTGGCCTTCGAGGCGGAGCGCCACTCGGCCTCGCTGCTGGAGGTCGAGCAGGCCGCCGGCACGGTACCGCACCCCGGACACGGACACGGACACGGGGCGCACGCGCGCAGCTGACCGGCGCTTTTGTCCCAGCCCGGTACCAGTCCGGGCCCGCACCCTCCCCGTGCCACGGCCGCAGCGGCTAGATTGCGGCCGTGGCACAGTTCAGACTCCAGGGATCGCGAGTGCTCGCCGTCGACTTGGGCGGGGACGCCGTCAAGGCCAGACACGGCTCGATGGTCGCCTACACCGGGCAGATGACCTTCAAGAAGCTGACCGGTGGCGGTGACGGCCTGCGCGGCATGGTCGCCCGCCGGCTGACCGGCGAGAAGATGACGGTGATGGAGGTGAAGGGCCAGGGCACCTGCTACTTCGCCGACAAGGCCACCGAGATCAATCTGGTCCGGTTGAACGGCGAGGCGCTGTACGTCGAGGCGGACAACCTGCTCTGCACGGAGTCCACCCTGCACACCGGCACCAGCTTCACCGGCCTCAACGGCATGTCCTCCGGCAACGGCCTCTTCACCACCAAGGTGGAGGGCCACGGCTGGGCCGCCCTCACCTCCAACGGACCCGCCATCATCCTGCGGGTCGACAAGAGCATGCCGCTGCGCGTCGACCCGGGCGCGTACGTGGCGCACACCGGCAACCTGCACCGCAGCCTGAAGTCCGGCGCGGGCTGGACCACGGTGATCGGCGAGGGCGGCGGCGAGGCCGTCCAGGTCGAGTTCAGCGGCGACGGCCTGGTGTACGTGCAGCCGTCCGAGAAGGTCACCATCGGGGGTGACGTCTGATGGGCTTCACGAAGATCAACGGCAAGATGGTCGAGGCCCAGGTGGTTCCCGGGCAGCGGCTGTTCAGCCAGCGCGGCGCGATGCTCGCGTACAGCGGCGACGTCCGCTTCACGCCGAACATCACCGGCGGCCAGGGCGGCGTGATGTCGATGATCGGCCGCCGGGTGGCCAACGAGGACACCCCGCTGATGACGGTCGAGGGCCAGGGCCGGGTGATGTTCGGCCACGGCGGCCACCACGTCCACGTGATCGACCTGTTCGGCGACACCCTGTACGTCGAGGCGGACCGGCTGCTCGCCTTCGAGGGCACGCTGCGGCAGTCCACCATGTTCATGGGCTCGCAGGGCGGGGTGATGGGCATGGTCCGCGGCCAGGTCACCGGGCAGGGCCTGTTCACCACCAAGCTGGAGGGCCACGGCTCGGTCGCGGTGATGGCCCACGGCGGCGTCTTCGAGCTGCCGATCGTCCCCGGCCAGGAGGTGCACGTCGACCCGCAGGCGTACGTGGCGCACCGCGGCGACGTGCGCAACAAGCTGTCCACCGCGCTCGGCTGGCGCGACATGATCGGCCGCGGTTCGGGCGAGGCGTTCCAGCTGGAGCTGTCCGGGCAGGGCACGGTGTACGTCCAGGCGAGCGAGGAGAAGCTCTGATGTCCTACCCGCCGCAGCCCCCGTACGGCTCTCCGCACGACCAGCCGACCCAGCCCGGCTTCGTCGTACCGCCGCCCCCTCCGAACCACGGCCCGCAGCAGGGGTACCCGCCGCAGGGCGGCTACCCCCAGCAGGGCGGGTACCGGACGCCCCCGCCCGGGCAGCCGCACCAGCCCTCGCCGCCCCAGCAGCCGTACGCCCAGGAGCAGTTCGGCGGCCCGATCGCCCCCCTGCCGACCGCCCAGGACGGCACCGGCCCGGTGGTCCACGACGTCCACAGCCTGCCGGTCAACGACAACGTCAACCCGTACGCCTTCTCGGTTGAGCTGAACGGGTCCTACTTCCTCCAGAAGGGCAAGATGGTCGCCTACTACGGCGACATCACCTTCAAGGGCGTCGGCGCCGGGATGGTCGACCGGATGCTCGGCCAGCACTTCAACTCGCCGATGCACGCGTCGGACTGGGTGGTCGCCGAGGGCCGCGGCAAGCTGCTGCTGGCCGACCGGGCGTTCGACCTCAATTCGTACGACCTGGAAGACGGCAACCTGACCGTCCGCTCCGGCAACCTGCTCGCCTTCGACCCGACGCTGCGGCTCAAGCAGTCGATCATCCCGGGGTTCCTGACCCTGATCGGCACCGGCCGCTTCGTCGCCGCCTCCAACGGGCCGGTGCACTTCGTCGAGCCGCCGATCCGGGTGGACCCGCAGGCGCTGGTCGGCTGGGCGGACTGCCCGGCGCCGTGCCACCACTACGACCACGACTACATGCACGGGCTGATCGGCGGCATCCGGCGGCTGACCGGCCTCGGCGGCGCCTCCGGCGAGGAGCACCAGTTCGAGTTCATCGGCGCCGGGCAGGTGCTGCTGCAGTCCAGCGAGAAGCTGATGGCGGAGCGGTCGGTCGGGCAGGTGGGCGCCGAGGCGGGCGTCCCGATGGGCGGGGTGCCGTCCCAGCCGGGCTCGGCCGGGCACGGCGGCGGCAACCCCAACCTGCCGGGGCTCGGTAACCTGGGCGACCTCGGTCGGCGTTTCGGCCTGTAAACTTGTACAAGATTGAACTAAATCGAGTATGCTGGATCCCATGGACACGCACACGATCGACACTGCGGACAACCCTCCGTCGCAGCCCGGGGAGGAGACTCCCTGGCTGACCGTCAGGGAGCAGCGGATGTGGCGCGCCCATCTGGAGGTCGCCAAGCTGCTGGAGTACCAGCTCAGCCGCGAGCTCCAGCCCCACAACCTGGCGATCAACGACTACGAGATCCTGGTCGTGCTCTCCGAGGCTCCGGACCGCCGGATGCGGATGACTGACCTCGCGACCGCCACGCTGCAGTCCAAGAGCCGGCTCTCGCACCAGATCACCCGGATGGAGAACGCCGGCCTGGTGCTCCGCCAGGAGTGCCCCGGCGACCGCCGCGGCCTCTACGCGCACCTCACCGAGCAGGGCTGGGAGACCATGCAGCAGGTCGCCCCGGACCACGTGCGCAGCGTCCGGGCCCACTTCATCGACCGCTTCACCCCGGAGCAGCTGGACGCCATGTTCGAGGCGCTCGCACCGATCGCCGAGCACCTGCGCGGCCTGCGCGGCCGCCCGTAGTCGCCCCGGGCGCCCGCCCGCGGTACGACGGAAGGGCCGGCCCGAGGACCGGCCCTTCCGCGCGTCCGGGCCCGGCAGCCCGGGTCAGCCCCGGGTCAGCCCGGCGACGAGTTGGTCGGCCGCGCCGTACGGGTCCAGCCGGCCCCCGGCCACCCGCTCGGCGAGGGCCGCCAGGTGCCGGTCCCCGCGCAGGTCCCCGATCCGGGCCCGCAACTCGGCGAGCGCGATGGCCTCGATCTCCTCGGCGGCCCGGCGCCGGCGGCGCTGTGCGAGCTCGCCGTGCTCCTCCAGCCAGGCGCGGTGCTTCTCCAGCGCCTCGACCACCTCGTCCACGCCCTCGCCGCGGGCCGCGACGGTCTTCACGATCGGCGGCCGCCAGTCCCCCGCCTCCCGGGCCTCGCCGAGGCCGAGCATGTGGTTGAGCTCCCGTGCGGTGGCGTCGGCACCGTCCCGGTCGGCCTTGTTGACCACGAAGACGTCGCCGATCTCCAGGATCCCGGCCTTGGCGGCCTGGATGCCGTCGCCCATCCCGGGGGCCAGCAGCACCACGGTGGTGTCGGCCTGGGCGGCGATCTCGACCTCGGACTGGCCCACGCCGACGGTCTCGACCAGGATCACCTCGCAGCCGGCCGCGTCCAGCACCCGCAGCGCCTGCGGCGCGGTCCAGGAGAGCCCGCCGAGGTGGCCGCGGGTGGCCATCGAGCGGATGAACACCTCGGGGTCGGTCGCGTGGTCCTGCATCCGGACCCGGTCGCCCAGCAGCGCGCCGCCGGAGAACGGCGAGGACGGGTCGACGGCCAGCACCCCGACCCGTTTGCCGAGCCGCCGGTAGGCGGAGACCAGCGCCGAGGTGGAGGTGGACTTGCCGACTCCGGGCGAGCCGGTCAGCCCGACGGTGTAGGCCTGGCCGGTGTACGGCGCGAGTGCGGCCATCACCTCCCGCAGCTGCGGGGCGGCGTTCTCGACCAGCGTGATCAGTCGGGCGACGGCCCGCGGCCTGCCCTCCCGGGCCTGCTCGACCAGCGTGGCGACATCGATCATCAGGAACTCCTCGCACGGGTGCGTACGCCGAAGGGGCTGCGGACCGCTTGTGGCGGTCCGCAGCCCCGAAGATCAGATCAGCTGATCAGGCCTTCGGGACGCGCACGATGAGCGCGTCACCCTGGCCACCGCCGCCGCACAGCGCGGCCGCGCCGATCCCGCCGCCGCGGCGCTGCAGCTCCAGCGCCAGGGTCAGCACCACGCGGGCGCCGGACATGCCGATCGGGTGGCCGAGCGCGATCGCGCCGCCGTTGACGTTGACGATGTCCGAGGAGACGCCCAGGTCCTTCATGGACTGGTACGCGACCGCGGCGAACGCCTCGTTGATCTCGATCAGGTCGAGGTCGGCGACCTCCAGGCCGTCCTTGGCCAGCGCGTGCTTGATCGCGTTGGACGGCTGCGACTGCAGCGAGTTGTCCGGGCCGGCCACGTTGCCGTGGGCGCCGATCTCGGCGATCCAGGTCAGGCCCAGCTCCTCGGCCTTGGCCTTGCTCATCACGACCACCGCGGCGGCGCCGTCGGAGATCTGCGAGGAGGTGCCGGCGGTGATCGTGCCGTCCTTGGCGAAGGCCGGGCGCAGCTTGGCCAGGCCCTCGACGGTGGTGTCCGCGCGGATGCCCTCGTCCTGGCCGAACAGGACCGGCTCGCCCTTGCGCTGCGGGATGGCGACCGGGACGATCTCGGCCTCGAAGACGCCGTCGGCCTGCGCCTTGGCGGCCCGCTGGTGGGAGGCTGCGGCGATCTCGTCCTGCGCCTCGCGCGGGATGCCCAGGCGGGTGTTGTGCTTCTCGGTGGACTCGCCCATCGGGATGTTCTCGTAGGCGTCGGTGAGGCCGTCGTGCGCCATGGCGTCCAGCATCCCGATCGCGCCGTACTTGAAGCCCTCGCGGGACTTCGGCAGCAGGTGCGGGGCGTTGGTCATCGACTCCTGGCCGCCGGCGACGACGATGTCGAACTCGCCGGCGCGGATCAGCTGGTCGGCCAGCGCGATGGCGTCCAGGCCGGAGAGGCAGACCTTGTTGATGGTCAGCGCCGGCACGTTCATCGGGATGCCGGCCTTGACGGCGGCCTGGCGGGCCGGGATCTGGCCGGCGCCGGCCTGCAGCACCTGGCCCATGATCACGTACTGGACCTGGTCACCCGTGATGCCGGCCCGCTCCAGCGCGGCCTTGATGGCGACGCCGCCGAGGTCGGCACCGGAGAATCCCTTGAGGGAACCGAGCAGGCGACCCATCGGGGTCCGCGCACCGGCAACGATCACAGAGGTGGTGTTGGTCATGGGACGGGCCCCTTCGCACGTCGTGGCCAGGTGAGGATGCGCTCAATGTACTGACCTGGTACCCGCCCGTCACCGGAGCGACGGTGTGATCGAGCGCACTGGCACCCTCCAGTCAACACCGTGCCGGAGCGGTCCGGGTGAACCCTGCCGCGTGTGAGCAGGCTCGCACGTCCGGCACTGGCGTCCGTCGCGGGCCATGCGCTGCACTTGGTGCCACCCTTGTCCCCCCATCACCCGGAGGTCGCCGTGCTGACCCGTATCGACCACATCGGCATCGCCTGCCGAGACCTCGACAAGACGGTCGAGTTCTACCGCGCCACCTACGGCTTCGAGGTCTTCCACTCCGAGGTCAACGAGGAGCAGGGCGTCCGCGAGGCCATGCTCAGGATCAACGGAACCGACGACGGCGGCGCCTCCTACCTCCAGCTGCTGGAGCCCACCCGGCCCGACTCCACCGTCGCCAAGTGGCTGGAGAAGAACGGCGAGGGCGTGCACCACATCGCCTTCGGCACCGCCGACGTGGACGGCGACGCCGCGGCCATCGGCGCCAAGGGCGTCCGGGTCCTCTACGACGAGCCCCGGATCGGCTCGATGGGTTCGCGGATCACCTTCCTGCACCCCAAGGACTGCGGCGGCGTGCTGACCGAGCTGGTCACCTCCGCGCAGAGCGCCCGCGAGGAGCACTGATCGTCCACGGACCGTCCCCCAGGGTGCCGCGCGTCCCGGCGGCACCCGACGGTCCGTCGGCCATGACCCGTCAGTAACCTGGACGGAAGAGCCGGAAAACCCCCATGCGGCCATTCCCCCGCGGTGCGCTCCCACTACAATGCCCAGGTGCGCGAAGACTCCGGGGGACGGAGGCGACGGGCACGGCCGAAGACAGGCCCGTCCGCCCGCCGGCGGTCGGCCCGTCGCAAGGGGAGTCCATTACGCGGGCACGGCTGAACAGTCGCAACGGATCTGTCACCATTCTCCACAAGGCAAGAGTTCGCCCAGGAGTCCACTCGGACGGGGGAACGCGGTACCCCCGCGCTCCCGCGCCCCGGACTCCGACGACCGCGGCGGGCGGCCCCGGATTGGCGAGGGGTCGTCCACCTGCTGCGGATGCAAGGACCAGTCGGACCGGCGCCCGGGAAACGGGAGCCAGGAACCGGCCGGGTCGAGGACGCGACCAGGAGATGGATGGGACCGCGGAGTGCGGGGCAACGACCGCTACGAGGCTGACGATCACCTCTCCCAGTTCGAGGCCGAGATGGGTCGGACTCGGAAGGAGCGGGACAAGGCAGCCGAGCATGCCGAAGACCTCGCCTACCAGGTGGAGGTGCTGCGGGCGAAGCTGCACGAGTCCCGCCGGATGCTCGCCCAGCCGCGCGCCTTCGACGCCGTCTCCGGCCAGGCCGAGCAGATGCTCCGCACCGCCGAGATGCAGGCCCAGCAGCTGCGGGCCGACGCGGAGCGCCAGCTGCGCGACTCCCAGGCCGCGACCCAGCGGATCATGGCCGAGGCCGCCGAGCGCACCGCCCGGCTGGAGGCCGAGCTCACCGCCCGCCGCCGCCAGCTGGAGGACGAGCTCGCCGAGCTGCGCCGCTCCGCCGAGCAGCACGTCAACGGCTGGGCCGAGCAGAGCCGGGCCGGCTCCGAGCAGGAGGCCCAGCGCGTCCTCCAGGAGGCCCGCGCCGAGGCCGAACGGATGGTCGCCGCCGCCCGCGCGGAGGCCGTCGCCCTCTCCGACCAGGCCCGCGCCCAGACCGCCGCCGACGTGGACGCCGCCCGCGGCGAGGCCCACGCCGCCGCCGAGGCCGCCCTCCAGCGCGCCCAGAACGACGCCGAGCGCCTGCTGCGCGCCGCCTCCGAGCAGGCCCAGCAGGCCGGTGCCCAGGCCGCCGCCGACGTGGACGCCGCGCGTGGCGAGGCCCAGCAGCAGCTGGCCGCCGCCCACGCCGCCGCCGAACACCAGCTCACCGCCGCGCAGGCCGAGATCGGCCGGCTCAAGGCGCAGGCCGCCGCCGAACAGGCCCGGGCCGAGCAGCAACTCTCCGCCGCCAAGGCCGAGATAGACCGGCTGCGCGCCGAGGCCATCGCCGAGGCGGAGCGCACCCGACACGAAGCCGCCGCACTGCGCGCCCAGGCCGAGCAGGCCGCCGAGCAGCTCCAGGCCGACGCCGAGGCCGCCGCCGAGCGCAAGGTCGCCGACGGCGAGGCCGCCAACGAGCAGCGCTCGCAGACCGCCAAGGCCGAGGTCGCCCGGATGGTGGCCCAGGCCACCAAGGAAGCCGACGCGATCCGCGCCGAGGCCGAGGCCGTACGGACCGCCGCCGCCACCCGGCAGGCCGAGGCCGACGCCGCCAAGGCCGCCGCCGCCGAGGAGAGCGAGCGGCTGCGGGCCACCGCCGAGTCGGTCGCCGCCGAACTGCGCGGCGAGGCCGAGGCCGCGATCGCCGAACTGCGCGCCCGCGCCGAACGGGACGTCGCCGAGCTGCGGGCCCAGGCCGAGGCCGAGGCCCTGCGGCTGCGCAGCGAGGCCGAGGAGGAGGGCCGGGCAGCCGGCGCCAAGGACGCCACCGTCCACCTCGCCAAGGCCGCCAAGACCGCCGAGGAGGTGCTCGGCCGGGCCAACCAGGACGCCGAGACCGCCCGGAACGAGGCCTCCGCCGAGGCCGAACGGATCCGCGCCGAGGCCGCCGCCGAGGCGCAGCGCCTGCGCGAGCAGGCCCAGGCCGCCGTCGAGCAGGCCCAGAACGCCGCCCTGGACGACGCCGCCGCGATCCGCGAGCGGATCGAGCAGATGCAGGACGAGGCGGCGCGGCTGCGCGCCGAGGCCGAGGAGCTGCGCGCCCAGGCCGCCGCCGAGGCCGACCGGGTCCGCGGCGAGGCCCGCCGCCAGGCGGTGCTGCAGATCGAGGAGTCGGCGAAGAACGCCGAGGAACTGCTCACCAGGGCCAAGGCCGACGCGGACGAACTGCGCGCGGGCGCCGCGGCCGAGATCGACCGGCTGCGCGAGCAGGCCCAGGAGCAGGCCGCCGAGACCCAGGGCCGGGCCGAGCAGACCCTGGCCCGGGCCCGCGCCGAGGCCGGGAAGATCACCGCCACCGCCGAGCAGCAGGGCCAGGACGCGCTCTCCGCCGCCAAGGCCGCAGCCGCCGAGAACCGCACCGCCGCCGAGCGCGAGACCGCCGAAATCCGCCGCGAGGCAACCGAGTTCGACCAGCGGGTGCGGTCCGAGGCGACCGCCGCCGCGGAGGCGCTGAACACCGAGGCGCAGGCCGGGGCGAGCGCGGTGCGAGACGCCGCGGTGGCCGACGCCGAGCGGGTGCGCACCGAGGCCGACACCGAGGCCGCCCGCACCCGGGCCGACGCCGGGGCGGCCGCCGAGGCGCTGCGCGAGGAGAGCCGCCGCGAGCGCGAGGAGGCCGCCGCCGGGCTGCGCCACGAGCGCGAGGAGACTGCCGACCAGCTGGCCGCCGCCCAGGCCGCCCGTCTGCAGGCCGAACAGGCCGCCGCCGAGCTGCGGGCCCTCACCCAGCGCGAGACCACCCAGCAGCGCGAGACCGCCGAGGCCTACGCCGACCGCGTCCGCACCGAGGCCGAACAGCACGCCGCGGACCTCACCGAACGCACCGCGACCGAGACCACCGAGGTCCGCACCACCGCCGACGCCTACGCCGCCGAACAGCGCGAGACCGCCGACGCCTACGCCGCCGGGGTGCGGGCCGAGGCCGAACAGGCCGCCGGCGAGCTGCGGGCCCTCACCCAGCGCGAGACCACCCAGCAGCGCGAGACCGCCGAGGCCTACGCCGACCGCGTCCGCACCGAGGCCGAACAGCACGCCGCGGACCTCACCGAACGCACCGCGACCGAGACCACCGAGGTCCGCACCACCGCCGACGCCTACGCCGCCGAACAGCGCGAGACCGCCGACAGCTACGCCGCCGAACAGCGCGAGGCCGCCGACGAACTGCTGCAGCGCGCCGAGGCCACCGCCGAGCAGCGCCGGGCGGACGCCGCCAAGGACGCCAAGGCCACCCGCGAGAAGGCCGCCGCCGAACTGGCGCTGGCGAACGAGCAGGCCGAGACGGTCCGCGCCGAGGCCGGCCGCGAGCTGTCCGAGGCCCGGGCCACCGCCGACGGCATCCGCGCCGAGGCCGGGGCCGAGCTGGAGCAGGCCAGGGCCGACCGCGCCGAGCTGATCGCCGCCGCGAAGGCCGAGGGCGCCGAGCTGGTCGCCGCCGCCGAGGAGGAGGCCGCCGAGGTCCGCCAGTCGGTGGCCGGCATGTACGAGGCCGCCGCCGAGCAGATCGCCACGCTCAGGACCGCCGCCGGTCAGGAGGCCGCCGAGGTCCGCGAGGCCGCCGAGCAGGACGCGGCCGAGCTGCGCGAGCTGGCCGACCGCGAGACCGCCGAGCAGCGCGCCGCCGCCGACGCGTACGCCGCCGAGGTCCACGACCTGGCCGACCGCGAGACCGCCGAGCAGCGCGAGCTGGCCGACCGCGAGACGGCCGACCTGCGGGCCAGGACCGAGGCCGAGACCACCGCGCTGCGTGAGCAGACCGAGCTGGAGCTGGCCGCCGAACGCGAGGCCGCCGAGGCCGAGCTCGCCCGGCAGCGCGCCGAGGCCCAGGTCTACGACGAGCAGCTGCGCGCGGACGCCGAGGCCGAGCTGCGTGCCGCCCAGGAGACCGCCGAGCAGCTGCGCGCCGACGCCGGGGCGCAGGCCGCCCGCACGGTGGCCGAGGCGGAGGCCCGGGGCGCCCGCTCGCTCGCCGACGCCGAGGAGCTGGCCGCGGGGCTGCACGCCGAGGCCGAGGAGTACGCCCTCGCCACCCGCACCCTGGCCGACGAGTACGACGGCGCCACCCGCGCCCGCGCCGACGCCTACGACGCGGAGACCCGGGAGGCCGCCGAGCAGTTCGACAAGGGCACCCGCGACCACGCCAAGTCCGTCCTGGAGAAGGCCTTCGCCGACGCCGAGTCGCTCGGCGAGGACGCCCAGACCACCGCGCTGGCGACCACTGCCGCCGCCGAGGAGCAGGCGGACGCGATGGTCGCCGCCGCCCGCAAGGAGGCCGACCGGCTGGTCGCGGCCGGCGAGGCGGCCGGCCAGCGCGAGGTCGAGAAGGGCCGTTCCGACGCGGACGCGCTGCTCGCCGAGGCCCGTCGCGACGCCACCGCGATCCGCGAGCGCGCCGAGGAGCTGCGCGAGCGCACCGACGCCGAGGTGGAGGCGCTGCACGAGCGCGCCCGCAAGGAGAACGCGGCGGCCATGAAGTCGGCCGGCGAGCGGGTGGACGCGCTGGTGACGGCCGCGCAGGAGCAACTGACCGAGGCCGAGGAGCAGGCGGTGGCCACCGTCGCGGAGGCCGAGGACCGCGCCGCGGCCCTGGTCGCCGCCGCCGAGGACCGCGCGGGCGAGCTCACGTCGGAGGCGTCCGCCGAGGCGAGCAAGGTGCGCCTCTCGGCGGTCCGCAAGGCCGAGGGCCTGCTCAAGGAGGCGGAGACCAAGCTCGCCACCTCCACCGACCGCGCCGAGGCGCTCATCGAGAAGGCCGAGGCGAAGCTGCAGTCCGCCGAGGCCGAGGCCGAGGAGCGGCTGGACCGGGCGGCGACCGAGGCGGAGAAGCGCCTGCGGGACGCCGACGAGGCCGCGGACGAGCAGGTCGAGCTGGCGAAGGCGGAGGCCGAGCGGCTGCTCGCCGAGGCGAAGGCCGAGGCGAAGCGCGTCACGGACGAGGGTCGGCGCGAGCTGGACGAGCTGGTGCGCCGTCGCAAGGACATCAACACCGAGATCTCCAGGGTGCAGGACGTGCTGTCCGCGCTGGAGGCGTTCGAGGCACCGTCACCGGTCGCCCAGACCAACGGGGGAAGCAGCACCAAGAAGGACGGGGGCGCCAAGGCCGGTGCCGGAGTTGGCTCCCCCCGGTCGGGTGGCAATCGCTCCAAGAGCGCACCACCCGATTGAGCGGACATTGTCCGCGGGACAACGGCATTTCGCCGTCGACACTCCGGTACCGTGTCAGGATTCCCTCAACCACCTCAGCGGTTTGACGACAGGAAGCCCAGAACCCCATGAGCGACAGTCATTCCCCTCACGGCTTCGACCTGGTGCGCCGTGGGTACGAGCGCGCCCAGGTCGACGAGCGGATCACCAAGCTGGTGGCCGACCGTGACAGTGCCTTGACCCGGATCAGTGCGCTGGAGAAGCGCATCGAGGAGCTCCACCTGGAGACCCAGACCGCTCAGGCGGCGGTCGTCGAGCAGGAGCCCTCGTACGCCGGTCTCGGCGCCCGCGTCGAGAAGATCCTGCGTCTCGCCGAGGAGGAGGCCAAGGACCTGCGCGACGAGGCGCACCGCGCCGCCGAGCAGCACCGCGAGCTCGCCGAGGCCGCCGCCCAGCAGGTCCGCACCGAGGCCGAGAACTACGCCAAGGACCGCAAGGCCAAGGCCGAGGACGAGGGCCTGCGGATCGTCGACAAGGCCAAGAGCGACGCCGCCCAGCTGCGCGCCGAGGCCAACAAGGACGCCCAGAACAAGCGCGAGGAGGCGGACGCCCTCTTCGAGGAGACCCGCACCAAGGCCGCCCAGGCCGCGCTGGAGTTCGAGACCAACCTGGCCAAGCGCCGCGAGCAGTCCGAGCGCGACCTGGCCGCCCGTCAGGCCAAGGCCGAGAAGCGCCTGGCCGAGATCGAGCACCGGGCCGAGCAGCTGCGCCTGGAGGCCGAGAAGCTGCGCACCGACGCCGAGCGCCGGGCCCGCCAGACCGTCGAGACGGCTCAGCGCCAGTCCGAGGACATCGTGGCGGACGCCAACGCCAAGGCCGACCGCATCCGCAGCGAGTCCGAGCGCGAGCTGGCGGCGCTCACCAACCGCCGCGACAGCATCAACGCCCAGCTGACCAACGTCCGCGAGATGCTGGCGACGCTGACCGGCGCGGCCGTGGCCGCCGCCTCGCTGCCGAACGACGACACCATGGGCGTGCCCGCCCAGCAGTCGCGCTGACGCGACGCCGCGGCGACGAGCGCGGAGAACACACGACAGGCCCTCACCCGCCCGGGTGAGGGCCTGTCGGTCGTCGCGCCGTCATCATCCCGGGCGGTTCTACCGGGGGTAGGCCCCGTCGGGCCGCTGGTAGCCGCTGCTGAGCTGGTTGCCGTCGTCGTCCGAGACGGTGCCGAACCAGGAGGTGCACCAGACCGACACCGAGTCGGGCCAGTACTGCACCTCGAAGGGGTGGCCGGACCCGTAGTCGCCGTACGAGGTGACGATGAAGGTCTCCCCCGGGCGCATCCAGTAGTCCTCGCCGAGCGGTTCCAGGGTGAGCTCCACCAGTCCCTCGCCCCGGTTGGTCACGGGCATCCGGCCGGTCACCTCCAGGGCCGAGAAGTCCCAGGCGGCCGCGTCCTCGCTCATCCGGCGGTCACCCGGCGCAGCAGGGCGCGGACGGCGGCGTCGAAGGCCTCGGGTGCCTCCAGGGCGCTCAGGTGGCCCGCTCCGGGGATGACGGTCAGTTCGGCGTCGGGGCGGGCCCGGACCATCAGCTCGGCCTCCTCCGGCGCCACCAGGGGGTCCTGGGCGCCCGCGACCACCGCCACCGGCACCCGCAGTCCCGACAGGACGTCCAGGGCCTCCGGGCGGGCCGCCATGGCCCGCTGGGCCCAGGCGACGGCGGCCGGCCGGGCGGCGGAGACCATCGCCTCCACCCGGTCCACGAGGTGCTGCGAGTCCGGTCCGAGCTGCTTGGCCGCGACCTGCTCGTCCAGCAGCAGCCGTACGCTGTCCCGCGCGGTGACGGCGGCCGCGATCCGCTCCCGGTTGGCCCGGACGGCGTCGGTGTCGGCGGTGGCGCGGGTGTTGGCCAGCAGCAGGCCGGACAGCCGCCCGGGGTGGCGGCGGGCGAAGGCCAGCGCGACGTAGCCGCCCATGGAGATTCCGCCGACCACCGCGCGCTCGATGCCGGCCGCGTCCAGCAGCAGGGCCAGGTCGTCCGCGACCGCGTCCAGCGAGGGCTCGTCGGCGCCCAGCTCGGTGCCACCGAAGCCCCGTTGGTCGGGGGCGAGCACCCGGGCTCCGTCCCCGGTCAGGTCGGGCAGCGTGTCCAGCTGGGCCGACCACATCGAGGCGTTCAACGGAAAGGCGTGCAGCAGCACGAGGGGGGTTCCGGTTCCGCTCTCGCGGACGGACACGGCCGAAGGGAGCAGGGTCACGCACCCACCTCGCTTCGCCCGGCAGGCCCGTTCCCCGACGCGCACCTCTCGACGATTCGCTCGCTTCGCTCGCTCATGGGGCCACCGTATTCCGGTGCGCTCGGCGGGCCCACTCAGCGGGCCGCGCTATCCGCTTTGTCCTAGCCTGACAGAGAGTAAGGGAGCGCGAATGATCGAGTTGCACGACCTGACGAAACGTTACGGCAAGACGCTCGCGGTGGACCGGCTCAGCTTCACCGTCCCCCGGGGTGTGGTGACCGGCTTCCTCGGCCCGAACGGCGCGGGCAAGTCCACCACCATGCGCATGATCCTCGACCTCGACCGCCCGACCGGCGGCCGGGTCACCATCGACGGCAGGCGCTACGGACAGCTCAGCGAGCCGCTCAAGTACATCGGCGCGCTGCTGGAGGCCAAGGCCGTCCACCCCGGCCGCACCGCCCGCGACCACCTACTCTGGCTCGCCCAGAGCAACCGCATCCCGGAGCGCCGGGTGGACGAGGTGCTCTCCCTGGTGGGCCTCACCCCGGTCGCCCGCAAGCGGGCCCGCGGCTTCTCGCTCGGCATGGGCCAGCGCCTGGGCATCGCCTCCGCGCTGCTCGGCGACCCGGAGATCGTCATGTTCGACGAGCCGGTCAACGGCCTGGACCCGGAGGGCATCCTCTGGATCCGCAATCTGATGAAGCGCCTCGCCACCGAGGGCCGGACGGTCCTCGTCTCCTCGCACCTGATGAGCGAGATGGCCGTCACCGCCGACCACCTGGTGGTCATCGGCAAGGGCCGGCTGCTCGCCGACCTGCCGATGCCGGAGTTCATCCGGCGCAACTCCCGCTCCGCCGTACGGCTGCGCAGCCCCCAGCCCGAGCGGCTGCTCGACGTGCTGTCCGGCGCCGGCCTGCGCTCCGAACCGGGCCCCGACGGCTCCTACGAGGTGGTCGACGGCGACGTCGCCCGGCTCGGCGAACTGGCCGCCGCGAACGGCGTGGTGCTGCACGAACTCAGCCCGCAGCAGGCCTCGCTGGAGGAGGCGTTCATGCAGATGACGGCCGACTCGGTGGAGTACCACGCGGGCGGTGGACCCGGCCGTGACGCGGCCGGGGCACCCGGTGCCTGGGGCGCCGGCTGGAAGGCGGACGGCGCCCGGCAGGCCGCCGCGGCACGGCAGGAGGAGAACTGAGATGGCGTCCTACCCCGCGATCCTGCGCTCGGAGTGGACGAAGATCCGCAGCGTCCGCTCGACGGTCTGGACGCTCGCGCTGACCTTCGTCGTCACGGTCGGCATCGGCGCGCTGCTGTCCCTGCTCACCAACAACAACTTCACCGAGTTCCGCCGCAACGAGCAGTCCCCGTTCGACGCGACCGGGACGGCGTTCGCCGGCATCATGCTCGGCGAACTCGCCATCATCGTCTTCGGCGTGCTGGCGATCGGCAACGAGTACAGCACCGGCATGATCCGGGTCACCCTGGCCGCCGTCCCGCAGCGCGCCACCCTGCTCGGCGGCAAGGCGGCGGTGCTCGGCGGACTCGCCCTGGCGGTCTCGCTGGTGACCGCCTTCGTCACCTTCTTCGTCGGCCAGTCGCTGCTCGGCTCGCACTCCACCACGATCGGCGAACCGCACGTGCTGCGCGCGGTGTTCGGCGCCGCGCTGTACCTGACGATGCTCTGCCTGTTCTCGGCGGGCGTCACCACCATGCTGCACAACCAGACGCTCGCCCTCGGCGTGCTGGTGCCGTTCTTCTTCCTGCTCTCGCCGATCCTCTCGGCCGTGCCGAAGGTCAAGACCCTGGCGCACTACTTCCCGGACTACGCGGGCTCGCGGATGCTGCTGGTGTACGAGCAGCACGGCCAGCCGTACGGGCCGTGGGTCGGCTTCGTGATCTGCCTCGCCTGGACGGCGGCGGCGCTGCTCGGCGGCATGCTGGTGCTCAAGAAGCGCGACGCGTAGCCGGTCCGTCGCCTGCCCCGCCCGGGGCGTCAGTACCGCGGAGCGCCGCGGCCCCGCAGGAGGTTGGAGGCCCGGCGCTCCCGCGCTCCCCAGCACGCGCGGTGCCAGTGCCGCCGGTCGTCCACCCCGGCGCCGTGCATCGGCCAGGCCACCACGTGGCCCACCCCCGGCGGGATCTCCTGGTCGCAGCCCGGGCAGCGGTAGGCCCGCCCCGCCGTCCCGGCGACCGTCTGGACCACCCAGTCGTCGCCCTGGTAGCTCTCGGTGCGGCGCAGCGACCCGCCGAGCGGGGCGGCCGGCTCGGCGCTCTCGCGGGGGGCGGCGCTCTTGATCCGGTTGCGGCGCGGCGACACGGCGGACTGCCTCTCTTCCGGGGCTCTGGGCCGTTCCAGCCTACGGCCGGTCGGCCCTCCGGATGGCCACTATCACGGGCCCGCCCGGCGCCCCGGCGTTTTTGCCGAGATCCACCCGATCATCGGGGAAATTCGGGGTTCCGCGTGCCATTGGCACATGACATCGGATACCCACAAGGGGAACAGGCGGGGCACGCAGACCCTGCGCGCACCCCAGGAGGCCCAAGGATGACCAAGACCGACGTCCGTGCCGAGACCCGTCGACCCGTCGGGGTCCGGCCGCCCGCCCCCGGACCGACCCTGACCGCCGTCCCCCCGGTGACCGCCGTCGCGGGCGAGCCGCTGCCCGCGGCGCAGCGCGCGGGGGCCCTGCCCGCGGACACCGCGCCGGTGCGGGTCGGTCTGTTCCTGCTGTCCGCGCAGTTCCCCGGGCAGAGCCACGGCGAGGCGCTGGAGCGCACCGTCCGGTCCGCCGTCGAGGCCGAACGGGCGGGCCTGGACAGCGTGTGGCTGGCCGAGCACCACTTCGTCCCGTACGGGGTCTGCCCGGACGCCGCGACGCTGGCCGCGATGCTGCTCGGCCGCACCCGCCGGATCGGCGTCGGCACGGCGGTCAGCGTGCTGTCGACCCGGCACCCGGTGGCGCTCGGCGAACAGGCGGCGCTGCTGCACCTCACCTCCGGCGGGCGCTTCACGCTCGGAGTCGGCCGCGGCGGGCCGTGGATCGACCTGGACGTGTTCGGTGACGGCGTGGGCGCCTTCGAGAACGGCTTCCCGGAGCGGCTGGACCTGCTGCTGCGCTGGCTGCGCGGCTCCAGGGTGGGCGCGGACGGCCCGCAGTTCAGCTTCCCGGAGGTGGCGGTGGTGCCGCGGGCCGGTGAACCGGTGCGGCGGCCCGCGCTGAGCAACTGGCTCGGGCTCGGCGAGCAGTCCGGCCCGGTGCGCTTCCCGCGCCAGCGCCAGGACGAGGACGGCCCGGGCGAGGGCCTCGGCGAGGAACTCACCCGCACCGGGCGGCCGGTGGCCGGTCCGCCGGTGGTGGTCGCCTGCACCTCGCCGGGAGGGGTGAAGCTGGCCGCCGAACGCGGCCTGCCGATGCTGCTCGGCATGCACTCCGGGGACGACGACAAGCTGCGGATGCTGGAGCTGTACCGCACCGCGTGGCTGGCCGCGGGGCGCAGCGAGGAGCAGCTGCGCCGGGTCACCCGTCGGCACGTCGCGGCCGGGGTGGCCCAGGTCGACGACCGTGCCGCGGCGGCCCGCTCCACCCTGCTCGCCGCGATGCCCGGCTGGTTCGAGTACGGGCTCGGTGCCCACCGCACCGTGGACGGCCGCGAGCGCAAGATGCGCGACCCGCGCGAGTACACCGAACTCCTCTGCGACCTGCACGCGGTGGGCACCCCGCGGCAGTGCGCCGACCGGCTGCTGGCCACCGCCGAGCGGACCGGCATCCGCCGGTTCGCCCTGCTCGCCGAGGGCAGCGGCGACCACGAGGCGACCCTGCACAACATCGCCCGGCTCGGCTCCGAGGTCCTGCCCCAGCTGGGCTGAACCGCGGGCCCCGGGCCCGGGCCGCCGCCCCTCCCCCCGCACCGGGGGACGGGGGCGGCCGGCGTCGCGGCGGCGGGTGCCGCCGCTCAGCAGTCCCGCAGTTCCTCGGACTGGTTGAGCAGCTGCTCCCGGACCGACGTGAAGCGCGTCAACCGCGCCTCGTTGGCCTCCGACGGCAGGAACACCGCCACCCGGTGACAGTTCTGGAAGGCCAGCCGCACGCCGAAGTGGCGCTGCAGGGCGCCCCGGATGGCATCGCTGGCCAGGGCGCGCAGCAGCTGGCCACGGGCCTGCTCGCTGGGCGGCGGTACCTGGTTGTCGGCGAAGTCGGTGCCGTCGACCTTCGCCTGGGCGACCAGCGAGCTGATCAGGTCCCAGGCGTACGGCAGGGAGACGCGGACGCAGTCGACGAATTCCCGCTCGTCGACCTCGCCCCGCTCGGCCTTCTCCAGCAGGGCCGGTGAGACGTCGAGCGACATGGATTCTCCTCTCGCGGTCCACCCGCGCGGCGCCCGGGTGGTCATGCGTAGTCCAAGCTCAGGTGAGGGTGGGCGACATCGCGTGTGATGTCCGGAACACCGTGGGACGGGGGTTGCCGGCACCTTCGCGATCAGCGGCTGCGGGCACGGGACGTGACGTCCCGAACACCGACCGCGCTCACAACAGCGTGGCAGTCAACGGCGGAACAGGCCGGTCATTCCTGGGGATTGCTTGGGAAATACGCCGTGGTGCACCAGATTGGCCGGATCCCGTCGGATCGTTCATCTGAAGTCTCCATCCCCGTTGACAGCGATCCCGCAAGCGTGCCGTCACACAACGTAGCGACCAGATGGGATGGGCGCCAGACCGCGACGAGCGGGAACGGGACCGCCGGACCTCAATGTTCGCGGGGTTCGCGCTTTCTTCACCCCGCCGTCGCGGAATCGCATCAACTGGCCCCGGTGGGCTAGCGTGGTCGACCGTGCGTCTCGTAATTGCCCGCTGCTCAGTCGACTATGCCGGTCGGCTCTCCGCCCATCTGCCCTCCGCCACCAGGCTCATCCTGGTCAAGGCCGACGGCAGCGTCAGCATCCACGCCGACGACCGCGCCTACAAGCCGCTCAACTGGATGTCCCCGCCGTGCGTCCTCAAGGAGGCCGACGGGGTCTGGACGGTGGAGAACAAGGCCGGCGAGAAGCTCATCATCACGCTGGAGGAGGTGCTGCACGACTCGTCCCACGAGCTCGGGGTCGACCCGGGCCTGATCAAGGACGGCGTCGAGGCACACCTCCAGGAGCTGCTCGCGGACCGGATGGAGGTGCTCGGTGCCGGCTGGTCGCTGATCCGCCGTGAGTACCCGACCGCGATCGGTCCGGTCGACATCCTCTGCCGCGACTCCGACGGCGCCACGGTGGCCGTCGAGATCAAGCGCCGCGGCGAGATCGACGGTGTCGAACAGCTCACCCGCTACCTCGAACTCCTCAACCGGGACCCGCTGTTGGCCCCGGTCAAGGGCGTCTTCGCCGCGCAGGAGATCAAGCCGCAGGCCCGCGTGCTGGCCACCGACCGCGGCATCGGCTGCGTGGTGCTGGACTACGACGAGCTGCGCGGCATCGACGACGACAAGCTCAAGCTGTTCTGACCGGTCAGCCCGTCGGTGACGCCGACGGGCTGGGCCCGCCGGTGGCCGTGGGCGTCGCGGTCACCGAGGTGGTCGGGCTCGGCGTGGTCGGGCCGGTGGTCGGCTTGGGCGACGTCGGCTGCGGCCCCGGCTGATGGGTCGGTGACGGCGGCCCCGGCTGCGGCGGCGGCGACTGTCCCGGCACGGTCGGCTGCGGCTGCTGCGGGGCCTGGGACCCGGTCGCGCCCGGTGAGGAGCTCGGCTTCTTCGACGGCGAGGCGCTCGCCGAGTGCGACGCGCTGCCGCTCGTCGTCGGCTCCGGGCTGCCGCTCGGTCCCGCCGGGCTGCCCGGCGTCGGGCCGGCCGGGCCCGGCGAGGTGCTGCCGGACGGCTGCGGGAACGGCGCGTCCTGGCTGCCGCCCTCGTCCAGCCGACCGCTGTGCGGGTCCTTCGGCTTGTACTCGTCCGGCCCGGTGAGGCTCATCGCCACCGCCGTGCCGAGCACCCCCATGGTCAGCACGACCGTGGAGACCACGAGGACGCGCCGCCGACGGCTGGACTTCAGCCGGGCCGGCACCCGGGCCGCGATCTTGCGGATGACCGGCGCCCGGCTGGGCGCCGCGGCCGGGGCGGCGGGCAGCTGCCGGCCCTCGGCGCGCAGCAGGTCGAGCATCCGGCGCGCCGAGGCGACCCCGCGCTGCTCGCCCGCGGACACCCGCAGGGTGAGCGCGGTCTCCAGCTCGGCGACGGCCCGGGACGGCTGCTGGACGCAGAAGGCGTGCACGCCCGACTCGTGGTGGAACCAGGCCTGGTCGCTCGCCGAGCCGGACCGGCGGGCCGCTTCCAGGCCGAGCTGCAGCACCCGTTCCCAGGCCCCCCAGCGCAGCGCCAGCGCCAGTGCGGGCGCCGCGGCCCGGGCGAGCCGGACCACCGCCTCGTGGCGTCCGGCGGTGCGGTCGGCGAGCAGGACGCCGATCACCACCTCGGCCTCGGCGGCGATCTGCTCCAGCGTCACCGAACTGTGCCCCACCCACCAGGCGAAGTGCTGGGCGGCGCCGTCCGCACAGCCGCGGGCCGGCCAGTGCGGGACGAGCAGGTCGAGCGCGCCGGCGGTCAGCCGGTGGTGCCCGCCGATGGACACCACCAGTCCGGCGTCGGCGAGTTCGGCGAGGGCGGCCTCGCCGAGGCCGACGTCGATCAGCGCGGGCAGGTGCGGTGCGGCGGGGCACTCCCCGCCGAGGGCGACGGCGAGCCGCAGCACGGCCTGTGCGGGCTCGCTCAGGCCCTCGGCGAGCCTGACGGCGGGTGAGGCGGTCTCGGCGACCGAGGGGAGCGGGACGGTGCGGCGCAGCGCGTTCTCGCGGACCGCCGGGTCGGGGTCGCGGACGGGCCCGTCGACCGCGCCGAAGACGTCCATCCGGTCGTCCTCGGCGGCGACCAGCGCGTCCACCGCGACGTCCCGCTGGCGCAGCAGCGCGGCGGCCTGGACGAAGCGCAACGGCAGGCCTTCGGACTCGAACCAGAGGTCCACCGCCCAGGCCTTCTCGGCGACGTCCAGCGGCCGCCCGGCCAGCCGGGCGGTGAGGGCGAGGCAGGCGGCGCGGGAGAGCCCGGCGACGAGGTGGTCCTGCATCCGGGAGCCGGGCGACAGCGGCGGGCTGTCCGGGGCGACGGAGACCAGGAAGGCGCAGCCGGGGGCGGCGGCGAGCAGTTGCTCCAGTTCGGCGCCGGAGTGCTCGGCGGCGTCGATCACCACGACCGCGCCGACCTCGCCGAGGTGGGCGGCCAGTTGGCCGGGGTCGGGGCGGTAGCCGGGGGCGTGGTGGGTGGCCGCGAAGAGGTCCTGGAGCAGGTCGGCGGCGGTGCGGCGGTGGCCGCAGAGCTGGACGACACCGCCGGGGGCGAGGTCGGCGGCGGCCTCGGCGACGGCCGACAGCAGTGCGCTGCGACCGGAGCCGGCCTGGCCGACCAGGCGTATCGAGCGGCCCTCGGCGAGCAGGCCGAGCAGTTCGGCGATGTCCGCCTCGCGGTCCAGCAGCGGCATGTCGGCGGGTCCGGCGCCGAGCGCGAGCGGGCCGACCGCGCGGCCGACGCCGCCGACCGGGCCGCGGGCGGGTTCGCTGCGCTCGATCCGACGCGGGCGGGGCCGCCACTCGTCGGGGCAGGGCCGGGCTTCGGAGCCGTCCGGGGCGCCGACGCCCACCAGCAGGCCGCCGGAGACCAGTTCGCCGCCGCGGGTGCGGGCGGCCTCCTGCCGGAACTCCCCGGATGGCTGTGCCACGTTCTGCTCCGCATCGTGCTCGGCCGCCGGCGCCCCGCGCCGACCGGCTGACGTCCCGGTCGCGGCCGCGGGCGGTCCTGGGGCTGCCCCGGCGGCCGTCTTCTGACGGGCAGACTCTTGCACATCCGGGGCCGCCCGTGCAGGGCGGTCCGGGGCCGGGAGCCGTTCCGGGGCGCTGACCAGGCGTTACAGGGCGATGCCGTACGGCTCGGCGATGCCGCCGTCGACGGCGAGGATGCGGTGCAGCTTGGTGGCCACCAGCAGTCGCTGCAGCTGGGCCGGGACGGAGCGCAGCACGAGCCGACGGCCGATCCGGCCCGCCCGCCGGTGGGTTCCCATGATCACACCGAGGCCGGTGGCGTCCCAGAACTCCAGTCGGGCGAGGTCGAGCACGAGGTCGCCGAGGCCGCCGTCCACGGCCTGGTGCAGCTGGGCGCGCGCGTCGGCGGCGGTGCGCACGTCGAGGCGGCCTTCGATGGCCAGCGCCGTGTGGTCGCCGGTGATGCGCATGCTCTCCTCCTTCGCCTGGACGGCCGGGTGCGGGGTGGGTCCGCCCCGGCCGTACCGGGTGCGGGAGCGGGGTGTGTGTCCGGGCGGGCCGCGGCCCCACGCCCGGACCCGGTCGGAATGCCGGGTTCCCTCATCTGACGGCGAACCTGCTCCGCAGGTTGCTGGTTCCGGCCGGATCTGAAGCAACTTCACTCGTCCGAGGGAATATACGCAGGAAGTCTCCACACCTACGCTCGATTACCGCCCAAATCACCCGTCTGCGGCACCCGGCGTGAGGAAACTCACCCGGCCCGGCGGGCCGTGCGATGCGTCGATCGCACGGCCTGCCGGGCCGTTCGACCCGGTCGGGTCACTTGCCTTCGTACGGGTAGAAGCCGCGGCCGCTCTTGCGGCCGAGGTCACCGGCGGTGACCATGCGGGCCATGATCTCCGGGGCGGCGAACTTCTCGTCCTGGGTCTCGGTGTAGATGTTGCGGGCGGCGTGCAGCAGGATGTCCACGCCGGTCAGGTCGGCGGTCTGCAGCGGGCCCATGGCGTGGCCGAAGCCCAGGCGGCAGGCGGTGTCGATGTCCTCGGCGGTGGCGACGCCCGACTCGTACAGCTTGGCGGCCTCGATGACCAGCGCGGTGATCAGGCGGGTGGTGATGAAGCCGGCCACGTCGCGGTTGACCACCACGACCTCCTTGCCGACGCCCTCGGCGTAGGCACGGGCGGCGGCCATCGCCTCGTCGCTGGTCTTGTAGCCGCGGACCAGCTCGACCAGCTTCATCATCGGGACGGGCGAGAAGAAGTGGACGCCGACGACCGACTCCGGCCGCTGGGTGACGGCGGCGATCCGGGTGATCGGGATGGCGGAGGTGTTGGAGGCCAGGACGGCGCCGTCCTTGGCGAGCTTGTCCAGCTCGCGGAACACGCCCTCCTTGACGTCCAGGTTCTCGAACACGGCCTCGACCACGATGTCGGCCTCGGCAACGGCGCCCAGGTCGGTGGTGGTGGTGATCCGGCCCAGCGCGGCCTCGGCGTCCTCGGCGCTCAGCTTGCCCTTGGCGACGAACTTGTCGTACGAGGCGCGGATGCCCGCGAGGCCACGCTGCAGCGCTTCCTCGGTGACGTCCCGCAGCACCACCGGGTGGCCGGCCTGCGCGGACACCTGGGCGATGCCGGCGCCCATCAGGCCGGCACCGATCACGGCGATCTGCTTGCTGGACGCATTGCTCATGGCTGGGTCTCCCGATGCCGTCGCCGCCCCGCGGGCGGGCCCTGAAGGCGACTCAGGGCAGGGGTGACCGCCGTTGAGCCGCATCGCTCGATTCTCCTGCCGCGCTCGCGCCCGGCAGCCGCTTTCGCGGAGCGCGCGGTTCTATGGGTCCACTCGCTCCGCACGCTCAGCCGGACTCTAGTGCCCAAGTGCCTCACGCAATAGCAATCGAGAGTGTGATCTGCAACCGACCTGGTCAGCTGCCCAAGTAGCCGGTCAGACGGTCAGACCGAGGTCCTGGGCCAGGATCGCCGCCTGCACCCGGCTGCGCAGCCGCAGCTTCGCCAGGATCCGGCTGACGTGCGTCTTCGTGGTCGCCTCCGCCATCGCCAGCCGGGCCGCGATCTCCCCGTTGGACAGCCCCGCCCCGATGCAGGCCAGCACCTCCCGCTCACGGGCGGTCAACCCGGCCACCGCCTCCCGGGCCTCCGGCCCGACCTGCCGCCCCGGGCGGGCGAAGGTCCCGATCAGGCGCCTGGTCACCGAGGGCGCCAGCATGCCGTCCCCGCGCGCCACCGTCCGGATGCCCTCGACCAGGGTGTCCGCCTCCAGGTCCTTGAGCAGGAACCCGGCCGCGCCGGCCCGCATCGCGCCGTAGACGTACTCGTCCAGGTCGAAGGTGGTCAGCACCAGCACCTGGGCGGCCCCGGCCGCGACCACCTCGCGGGTCGCCGAGACGCCGTCCAGCCGGGGCATCTGCACGTCCATCAGCACCACGTCCGGCCGCAGCTCCAACGCCAGCCGGACCGCCTCCTCGCCGTCGGCGGCCTGCCCGACCACCTCGAACTCGGGCTCGGCCCGCAGGATCATCACCAGCGCCGCCCGTACCGCCGCCTGGTCCTCCGCCACCAGCACCCGGATCGTCATGCCCGCCCCTCGCTTCCCTGTGCCCGCGGCAGCACCGCGCGCACGCTCCAGTACCCGTCCTTCGGCCCGGCCTCGAAGCTGCCGCCGAGCAGCCCGGCCCGCTCCCCCATGCCCACCAGACCGGCCCGGGCGCCGGGAAGGCCGCGGCCCGGCCCGCCGCGGTACGGGCTGTCGACGGTGATCCGCAGCTCCTGGGACCCGAACTCCAGTCGCAGCCGGACCAGTCCGGGCCCGGCGTGCTTGAGCGCGTTGGTCAGCGACTCCTGGACGATCCGGTACGCGGCCAGCCCGACCGGCACCGGGACGTCCCCGCGCTCGCCGTGCTCGGCGAGCTCGAAGTCCAGCCCGACGTCCTGGCCGGCCGCCCGGGCCTTGGCCAGCAGGGCGTCCACCGCCGCCAGGTCGGGCGCCGCGTACGACTCGTCGACCTCTCCGCCGCCGCTGTCCCGGAGCAGTCCGATCATGCGACGCATTTCGGCCAATCCCTGGACGCTGTTCTCCCGGATCACCGCCAGCACCTCCACCAGCGGATCGTCCGCGGGCAGGCTCCGGCGCTTGGCGACGGACTGCGCGCCGGTGGCGTGGATCGCGATCGCCGACAGGTGGTTGGCCACCACGTCGTGCAACTCCCGTGCCATCCGCGCCCGTTCCGCGCCGACCGCCTCGCGCCGGTCCATCTCCGAGAGCAGCGCGGTCTGTTCCGCGCGCAGCCGCTCGGTCTCCGCCTCCTGCCTGTGCTTGCGCACCACGTCGCCGGTCCACACCGGCCCCAGGAAGACCAGCGAACTGACCACCGCGATCAGCAGCCCGGCCGCGGTCCCGCCGGCGTACCAGGCCAGGCTGGAGAGCGCCAGGACGGTCGAACCGCCGGTCAGGTGCAGCACCCGCGACATCCGGGCACTGCCGTAGATCACCGCCGCGTACAGCAGGTCGGTGTACATGATCAGGGTCGCCAGCAGGCTGCCGGTGAACAGGCTGGCCGCGAAGGCCACCCCGCCGAGCGACACCGCGAGCACCGGCCTGGTGCGCCGGCACAGCTCCAGCCCGGCCATCACCAGCATCGGCAGCACCACCGCCCACAGCGGCACACGGTCGGCGTTCTCGTACGCGCGGAAGACGATGAGCACGGTGCCGCCGAGCAGCCCGCAGAGGGCGATCAGCTGGTCGAGCCGGCGCGGGGAGAGGGACGGAACGAGCACACCCCCATCTCACCATCCCCGGCGGCCCGCCCGGCTCCGGTCCGCGGAGGAGCCCGCTACATCGAAAGGTGCAGACCCGGACGGCACCGCGCGACGACGACACCGGCGCACCCGCGCACGAGGCTGGACACACCGCCGAACGTCCTGGAGCAGAACGTGATCGTCACCCTCATCGTCGCGGCCGAGATCTCCTGGTGGATCGTGCTCGGCCTGGCCCTCTCCGCCCGCTACCTGCTGCGGTGGCGCCGCACCGGCACCGTGCTGCTGTTCGGCCTTCCGGCGGTCGACCTCGCCCTGTACGCGCTGGCCGTGCTCGACCTGCGCGGCGGCGCCGAGGCGAGCTGGACCCACGCGCTCGCCGCGAGCTACACGGGGTTCTCGGTCGGCTACGGCCCCTCGCTGGTCCGCTGGGCCGACGCGCACTTCCTGCACCGCTTCGCCGGCGGCCCCAAGCCGCTGCCCTCGCCGAAGTACGGCCCGGAGCGGACCGCGCACGAGTGGCGGATCGCCGGCCGCACCGTGGTCTCCGCCGCGATCACGCTCACCCTGATCACCCTGCTCGTGCCGCTCTCCGCGGGCTCCGCGCACTACGGCACGTTCCTGCAGTGGTACCTCAAGCTGGGCATCGCCGCCGTGGTCAACCTGATCGTGGCCGGCTGCTACTCGCTGTGGCCCAAGGAGCCGCCGGCCGGTGTCCCGGTCGAGAACGGCCGGGTCGTCGAGCACGGCGGCGAGCAGGCCGACGACCAAGGCGGCCAGAAGGCCACCGGGACGGTCACGGGGAAGGCCGGACCCGCCGGGTCCTAGCGGTTCTCGCCGGGCACCCAGAGCACGTCGCCGCGCTCCTTGTTGGCCACCCGGGCGAGGATGAACAGCAGGTCGGAGAGCCGGTTGAGGTACTTCGCGGTCAGCGGGTTGACGGTGTCCCCGTGCTCCGCGATCGCCGCCCAGGTCGAGCGCTCGGCCCGCCGCACCACCGTGCAGGCCAGATGCAGGTGGGCCGCGCCGGCCGTACCGCCGGGCAGGATGAAGCTGCGCAGCTTCTCGACCTGCTCCAGGTAGTGGTCGCAGTCCCCCTCCAGCCGGTCGACGTAGGACTGCAGCACCCGCAGCGGCGGGTACTTCGGGTCCTCGACCACCGGGGTGGACAGATCGGCACCGACGTCGAACAGGTCGTTCTGGACCCGCACCAGCACCGCCGCCACGTCGTCGGACAGCTGCCCGACCGCGAGGGCCACCCCGATCGCCGCGTTCGCCTCGTTGGTGTCGGCGTAGGCGATCAGCCGCGGATCGGTCTTGGTGGTCCGGCTCATGTCGCCGAGCGCGGTGGTGCCGTCGTCGCCGGTACGGGTGTAGATGCGCGTCAGATTGACCATGCGGCCACCCTAGCCGGGCCGGTTAGGCGGCGTTAACCCCGCGGGCCGCCGCTACGCGACGTTGACCTCCCCCAGCCTCCGGCCGGGAGGTACCCCCACCCCGCGGGCCGCCGCTACGCGACGTTGACCCTCTGCCCGGGCGGGGCGGCTTCCAGCCAGGCCAGGAAGCCGGTCAGCGCGTCCTCGCTCATCGCCAGCTCCAGCGGCGCCCCGTTGTGCAGGCAGCGCAGCACCACCGAGCCGGAGAGCAGGGCCAGCTCCTCCTGCCCCTCGGGGTAGCGCCGGCCGAGCACCTCGATCTCCCGGCGCGGCAGCACCTTGCGCGGACGGGGGGCGTACGAGAAGACCCGGAACCACTCGATCGAGTCGCCGCTGTACCGGCCGATACCAAAAACCCACCCCTTGCCGTCGGTCGGGGGGACCGGGGCTGAGGTGGGTTTGCCGTTCTCGTCGAGGTCGGGCTGCGTCGAGGCGTCGGCGGGCATTTTGAGCCGGTAACTGCAGTCGAACGTGCCGCCGACCCGCTGGATCAGGCGGCGTCGGACGGCGAAGGCCACCAGGCCGATCACACCCAATGCCACGACCGCCGCACACACCACAAGCGCGAGGACCATGCTCACCTACCTCCTCGCTACCCGCGTTCCCCGTAGCGGTCGTATCAAGCGACCGCGCTGACCTACCAACTACGACGACAGTCCCGGGGTCACGCTCGCGCGTCCCCGGGACCGTCGGTCGACCCCGCTAAGCCGGGGTCCGGCACACTCAGGCGTGGGCCTTGAGGCCGCGCGCCGCGAACAGACGGATCTCGGCGCGCCGCTCGGCGTGCGCGTCCAGGTCCGACTTGGCCTGCTCCAGTGCGCGCTCGGCGCGCGCGACGTCGATCTCGTCCGCCAGCTCGGCGATCTCCGCGAGCAGAGACAGCTTGTTGTCGGCGAAGGAGATGAAGCCGCCGTGCACCGCGGCGATGACGGTTCCGCCGTCCACCGTGCGGATGGTGACCGGGCCGGTCTCCAGCACGCTCAGCACCGGGGTGTGGCCCGGCATGATGCCGGTGTCACCGGAGGCCGTACGGGCGACGACGATGGTGGCCGCACCGGACCACACCTTGCGGTCGGCTGCGACCAGCTCGACGTGCAGCTCAGCCAACGTGGGCTCCTAGGCTCATGCAACCCCCGATTACTCGGGAGTTTCGGTAAGAATAACGGCCCCGTGCCTCCGGCATGAAACCGGCGGCGCGGATTTGACCGGAATCACAGCCGATGCGACGCGAGGGGTGGGTCCCAGGGTTGGGGCCCACCCCTCACGGTCACTCAGCTGCTACCGGCCGCGATTACTTCTTCGCCAGCTCGGCGGCGTTCTTCTCGAGGTCCTCGATGCCACCGCACATGAAGAAGGCCTGCTCCGGGACGGAGTCGTACTTGCCGTCCGCGATCGAGTTGAAGGCCTCGATGGTCTCGGACAGCGGCACGGTCGAGCCCTCGACACCGGTGAACTGCTTCGCCACGTAGGTGTTCTGCGAGAGGAAGCGCTCGATGCGACGGGCACGGTGCACCGTGATCTTGTCCTCTTCGGACAGCTCGTCCATACCGAGGATGGCGATGATGTCCTGGAGGTCCTTGTACTTCTGCAGGATCCCCTTGATACGGACGGCCGTCTCGTAGTGGGTCGCCGTGATGTACCGCGGGTCGAGGATGCGGGACGTGGAGTCCAGCGGGTCGACGGCCGGGTAGATGCCCTTCTCCGAGATCGGGCGCGACAGAACGGTCGTCGCGTCCAGGTGGGCGAAGGTGGTGGCCGGCGCCGGGTCGGTCAGGTCGTCCGCGGGGACGTAGATCGCCTGCATCGAGGTGATCGAGTGACCGCGGGTCGAGGTGATGCGCTCCTGCAGGAGGCCCATCTCGTCGGCCAGGTTCGGCTGGTAGCCCACCGCGGAGGGCATGCGGCCGAGCAGGGTCGACACCTCGGAACCGGCCTGGGTGAACCGGAAGATGTTGTCGATGAAGAGGAGCACGTCCTGCTTCTCGACGTCACGGAAGTACTCCGCCATGGTCAGCGCGGAGAGCGCGACCCGCAGACGGGTGCCCGGCGGCTCGTCCATCTGGCCGAAGACCAGCGCGGTCTTGTCCAGGACGCCCGAGTCGACCATCTCGTCGATGAGGTCGTTGCCCTCACGGGTGCGCTCACCGACACCGGCGAACACCGACACACCACCGAAGTTCTCGGCGACGCGGTAGATCATCTCCTGGATCAGAACGGTCTTGCCGACACCGGCACCACCGAACAGACCGATCTTGCCACCCGTGACGTACGGGGTGAGCAGGTCGATGACCTTGATGCCAGTCTCGAACATCTCGGTCTTGGACTCGAGGTCCTTGAACTCGGGGGCCTTGCGGTGGATCGGCCAGCGGACCTCGACCTGCTTGTCGAACTCCGCCTTGTCGACGTTCAGCACGTCACCGAGGGCATTGAACACCTTGCCCTTGGTGATCTGGCCGACCGGCACCGAGATCGCGGAACCGGTGTCGGTGACCTGCGAACCGCGGACCAGGCCGTCGGTCGGCTGCATCGAGATGCCGCGGATCAGGCCGTCGCCGAGGTGCTGGGCGACCTCGAGGGTGAGGGTCTTCTTGCCCGTGCCGTCGGGGTTGTCCACCTCGACGTGCAGGGCGTTGAACATGTCCGGAATCGCGTCGACGGGGAACTCCACGTCGACGACCGGGCCGATGACCCGCGCGACGCGGCCCGTCGCCGTGGTCGGCTCAACAGTGGTGGTCATACTCATTCGCTCCCGCGGCTAGCGTCGGCGAGGGCGTTGGCGCCGCCGACGATCTCGCTGATTTCCTGGGTGATCTCGGCCTGACGGGCCGAGTTGGCAAGCCGCGTGAGCGACTTGATGAGCTCGCCGGCGTTGTCCGTCGCGCTCTTCATCGCGCGGCGGCGGGCGGCGTGCTCGGAAGCAGCCGACTGCAGCAGCGCGTTGTAGATCCGGCTCTCGACGTACCGCGGCAGCAGCGCGTCGAGCACGCCCTCCGCCGACGGTTCGAAGTCGTACAGCGGGAAGATCTCCGACTTGGCCGACGTCTGGTCGCTGAGCTGGACCTCGTCCAGCTTCAGCGGCAGCAGCCGCGCCGCGACCGCGTCCTGCGTCAGCATGGACACGAACTCGGTCGAGACCACGTGGAGTTCGTCCACGCCGCCGGCCTCGGCCGTGAAGGCCTCGATCAGCTCGGCCGCCACCGTCTTCGCGTCGCCGTAGGTCGGCTTGTCCGAGAAGCCCGTCCACGAGTTCCCCACCGCCAGGTTGCGGAAGGTGTAGTACGACAGACCCTTCCGACCGACGATGTAGGTCACGACGTCCTTGCCCTCGCCGCGCAGGCGCTCGGAGAGCGTCAGCGAGGCCTTGATGGCGTTGGACGAGTAACCGCCGGCCAGGCCGCGGTCCGCCGTGATCAGCAGGACCGCCGCGCGGGTGGCGTTCGGGTTCTCGGTGGTGAGCGGGTGCTTGGCGTTGGACCGGGTGGCCACCGCCGTCACCGCCCGGGTGAGCTCATCGGCGTACGGAGCGGAGGCCGCCACCGCGCGCTGCGCCTTGCCGATGCGCGCCGCGGAGATCATCTCCATCGCCTTGGTGATCTTCTTCGTCGCGGTGACAGAGCGGATCCGGCGCTTGTAGACCCGAAGCTGTGCTCCCATGGGTCGTTACGTCCTTTCCCTCGCTACCGGACTCAGGCCTGCTCGGAGAGCAGCTTGCCGTCGGCGGTCTGGTAACCCTGCTTGAAGGCCTCGATCGCGCCGGTGAGGGCGTCGACGGTGCCGTCGGCCAGCAGGCCGGTCTCGACGATGCCGGCGAGCAGGTCCTTGTGCTGCAGGCGGACGTGGTCCAGGAACTCGCGCTCGAAGCGGCGGATCTCGGCGACCGGGACGTCGTCCAGCTTGCCGGTGGTGCCGGCCCAGATGGAGACGACCTGCTCCTCGACCGGGAACGGCTGGTACTGGCCCTGCTTCAGCAGCTCGACCATGCGCGCACCGCGCTCCAGCTGGGCCTTGGAGGCCGCGTCCAGGTCGGAGCCGAAGCCGGCGAAGGCCTCCAGCTCACGGTACTGGGCGAGGTCCAGACGCAGACGGCCGGCGACCGAGCGCATGGCCTTGATCTGGGCGGAGCCACCGACGCGGGAGACCGAGATGCCGACGTTCACGGCCGGGCGGATGCCGGCGTTGAACAGGTCGGACTCCAGGAAGCACTGGCCGTCGGTGATCGAGATGACGTTGGTCGGGATGTACGCCGAGACGTCGTTGGCCTTGGTCTCGATGATCGGCAGACCGGTCATCGAGCCGCCGCCGAGGGCGTCGTTCAGCTTGGCGCAGCGCTCCAGCAGACGGGAGTGCAGGTAGAAGACGTCACCCGGGTAGGCCTCGCGGCCCGGCGGGCGGCGCAGCAGCAGGGAGACGGAGCGGTAGGCCTCGGCCTGCTTCGACAGGTCGTCGAAGATGATCAGGACGTGCTTGCCGTCGTACATCCACTCCTGGCCGATGGCCGAACCGGTGTACGGGGCGAGGTACTTGAAGCCGGCCGGGTCGGAGGCGGGAGCAGCCACGATGGTGGTGTACTCCAGCGCGCCGGCCTCCTCCAGGGCGCCGCGGACGGACGCGATGGTGGAGCCCTTCTGGCCCACGGCGACGTAGATGCAGCGGACCTGCTTCTCCGGGTCGCCCGAGCGCCAGTTGTCACGCTGGTTGATGATCGTGTCGACGGCCACCGCGGTCTTGCCGGTCTGGCGGTCGCCGATGATCAGCTGGCGCTGGCCGCGGCCGATCGGGGTCATCGCGTCGATGGCCTTGATGCCGGTCTGCAGCGGCTGCTTGACCGACTTGCGGGCCATGACGCCGGGGGCCTGCAGCTCCAGGGCGCGGCGACCGCTGGCGGCGATGTCGCCGAGGCCGTCGATCGGGTTGCCCAGCGGGTCCACGACGCGGCCGAGGTAGCCGTCGCCGACCGGAACCGAGAGGACCTCGCCGGTGCGGCGCACGGTCTGGCCCTCTTCGATGCCGCCGAACTCACCGAGGACGACGACACCGATCTCGCGGGTGTCGAGGTTCAGCGCGAGGCCGAGCGTGCCGTCCTCGAACTTCAGCAGCTCGTTCGCCATGACCGAGGGCAGGCCCTCGACATGCGCGATGCCGTCCGCCGCGTCAGTGACCGTGCCGACCTCTTCCACAGAAGCGGCGTCCGGCTGGTACGACTGGACAAAGTCGGCCAGCGCGTCCCGGATCTCCTCCGGACGGATCGTAAGCTCCGCCATCAGGCTTCCCTGCTCTCCTAGTTTGCGATCCTCGGCCCGCCATTGAGGGCCGCAAGTATTCGACTCTCGGCCGGGTCTTCCGAACCGGCCGTACGATGTGCCGGCTCCTTGGGGAGCCGGTTTCCCGACCGAGGGTCGGATGTGCTGCTTCGGTGCTCAGCCTTCGAGCGACTGGCGAGCGCCCTCAAGGCGGCTCGACACGGTGCCGTTGATGATCTCGTCGCCGATCTGCACCCGGACGCCGCCGACGACCTCGGGGTCGACGTCGATGTTCAGGTGGACCTGGCGGCCGTACATCCGGCCCAGAGCACCGGACAGGCGCTCCTTCTGGGTGTCCGACAGCGGCACCGCGGTGGTGACCAGGGCCACCACGCGGCCACGGCGAGCGGCGGCGAGCTTCGAGTAGGACTCGAGGCCCTGCTCCAGGCTACGGCCACGCGGCGCGTTGACGAGGGCGGTGACCAGCCGGACGGTGCCGGCGTTGGCGCGGCCGCCGAGCAGCTTCTTGATCAGCTCGGCCTTCGCGACGGCACCGGCCTTCGGCTCGGTCAGCGCGGCGCGCAGCTCGTGCGAGCCGCTCACCACCCGACCGAAGCGGAAGAGCTCGTCCTCGACGTCGTCCAGGGCGCCGGTCCGGTCCGCGGCGATGATCTCGGCGTACGCGGCGAGCTGCTCGGTCGCGTCCACCAGGTCGCGCGAGCCCGACCAGCGGGAGCGGACCAGTCCGGAGACCAGGTCCACGGCCTCGCCGGAGACCTGGCCGGTCAGCAGCGAGCTGACCAGCTGGGCCTTGTCCTGGCCCGACCGGGACGGGTCGGTCAGGACGCGGCGCAGCGACACCTCACGGTCCAGCACGGCCGTGACGGCGGTGAGCTCCTCGGCGAGCTTGGCCGCGTCCACCGAGGTGGAGTCGGTCAGGCTCTCCAGGTTCTGCCGGCCGGCGGCGAGGGCCTCACGGCTGGCGCCGATCACTTGGCCGCACCCTGAGCAACGGCGGCCTTGGCCTCCAGCTCATCCAGGAAGCGGTCGATCACACCGCTCTGCCGGGCGTGGTCCTCCAGGGACTCACCCACGATGCGGGACGCCAGCTGGGTGGCCAGCGAGCCCACGTCCTGGCGCAGGGCGGCAGTCGCCTGCTTCTTGTCAGCCTCGATCTGGGCGTGACCGGCGGCGACGATGGCCTCGCGCTGACGCTGGCCCTCCTCGCGCATCTCCGCCAGCTGGGCAGCGCCCTGCTCGCGAGCCTGCTCGACGATGCGGGCGGCCTCGTGGCGCGCCTCGGAAAGCTCGGCACGGTACTGCTCAAGCACGGCCTGGGCCTCGGCCTGAGTGGCCTCGGCACGCTCCATGCCGCCCTCGATGGCGTCCCGGCGCTCCGACAGCACCTTCTCGATGCTGGGAAGGAGCTTCTTGCCGAGCAGACCGAAGACGATGAAGAAGCAGAGCAGGCCGATGATGATCTCGGGCCAGTTGGGGAGGAGAGGGTTCATCTTCTCCTCGGCCGCGAGCTGAGCCACGATGCTCATATCTGGACCTTCCTCGAAAGGGTCTGCGGCAGGATTACTTGTTGCCGAAGACGAACGGCATGACGATGCCGATGAGGGCGAGCGCCTCGGTCAGCGCGAAGCCGATGAACATGTTGGAACGGATGAGGCCGGCAGCCTCGGGCTGACGGGCCATCGCCTGGACACCGTTGCCGAAGATCAGACCGACGCCGATGCCGGGGCCGATGGCGGCGAGGCCGTAGCCGATGGAGGCGACGGAACCGTAGACAGTGCCCTCAGCGAGGATGCTCATTGACGTTGTCCTTTGCAGGGTGGTGAACCGGTGGTGATTGGCCACCGGGCGATCCGGGAGGTTGGTTCAGGAGGGGCCGGGGCCCCCTGGCTCAGTGCGACTCTTCGAGGGCACCGGCGATGTAGCTGCTGGCCAGCATCACGAAGATGTAGGCCTGCAGGAACTGGACCAGCAGCTCGAAGGCGGTCAGCGCGACGGCGACGACGAACGAGGCCGAGCCGTACAGCGCGCCCAGGGTCGGGCTGAGCAGGTACCAGGAGGCGATGGAGAACATCACGATCAGCAGGTGGCCGGCGAACATGTTCGCGAAGGCTCGGACCGCGAGCGTGAAGGGGCGCACGAAGATGTTCGAGAAGAACTCGATCGGCACCAGGATGAACATGACCCAGCCGGGGATGCCCGACGGCCAGCAGAGGTTCTTGAAACCGCCGACGAAGCCGTGCTTCTTGAAGGTCAGCGTCATGTAGGTGACCCACACGACCGCCGCGAGGCCGGCCGGGAACGCGATCGCCGCCGTCACCGGGAACTGCGCGAACGGAATGACCGACATGATGTTCATCAACCAGATGAAGAAGAACATCGAGACCAGCATCGGGACGTACTTCTCGCCCTTCTTGCCGATCGTCTCGAGCACGATGGAGCGCTTGACGAAGTCGTAGCCGATCTCACCGACCAGCTGCAGCTTGCCGGGGACCAGGCGCGGCTTGGCGAAGGCGGCCCAGAAGAAGACGATCACCAGCACCGCGACGACCATCGACAGCAGCATCGGCTTGTTGAAGTAGAAGCTGCCGATGGTGAAGATCGGCTTGAAGTCGAATTCGTTCAGACCCGGGGCCGGGAAGCCGCAGCCAGCGTCCCCGAAGTGGCAACTGCCTGAGGCGAGGGACGTGAGTTCAGCACTCACCACGGACTCCTTCGTCGTGACGCATGGATACGGCAACCTCGGTGTGTCGGCGTGGCCTGCGGCCACGGAGCGGCACTGGAACTTGATGGGTTTCTCGCCGACCCCGCACGGCTGCGCGCTGCGCTGCTGCGGGATCATCGAAGACTGCGCGGGTCCGGGGGGCGATCGGTCCGCTGTCCGGACAGACCAGGCCTCTTCCCGTACTCCGTTGTTGCGACGGACGATAGCAGGCCGTCAGTGCGGCATAAACACCGCCCCCCTCGTTGGGGGGACAGTCGGGCCTCGTCACTGTTGACGTCCAGAGTCGGAGGGCTTGTCGCCCTTCTTTTCCGAGGCGTCGGGGTCGACGTAGAAGGTCTTGGCCTTGAGTGCACCGCGCACCTGGAAGCCCGTCCAGATCAGCGCGCAGCCCAGCAGCGTGAAGGCGAACGCCTGCCGGTTGAACAGGTCGGTGTCCTTGAAGACCGCCAGGACGATGCCGACCAGCAGGATCTGAGTGGTGTACACCAGGAGCGCCGCGGCCATCATGATGTGCGGGTTCGACCTGGTCAGCCGGTCGAGCGCGACCTGGCCCGAGCTGAAGAACGCCATCACGAGCAGAGCGCCGAAGAGGGCGCCGAGCAGCCCCTTCCCACCGGCGACGGCGAACGAGATCGCCATGGCGATGATCCCGGCGGCCGCAGTGGGAATCGCGGCGCCTCGGAGGATCCGGGCGTCGGTGGACGGCATGTCGGCAGCTCCGGCGGCATGTCGAGTGGCGGGGGGACGGGCACAGACGGTGGTGAGTGACACCGACCGAGGCATCGCCGTCGGGCCGCCCGCTGGAACGGCGGGCCCGTCGAGGGAGACCGACAGGGACGGAAGTCATCCACCTGTCAGGTCTTTCGGCGTGTTCTCGGTACTCGTGAACGGTATCACAAACTATTTGATGAGAGCTTTACCATGAATGTGTGGCACCTGTCACACCAGCGGCGCAGCGAATCCACCCGTATGGGTGAGGCCATTTGACGGATCGTCAACTCCCCTGTCAGCGACGGCCGCCGGTGGTGGGGCCGTGGTCGGCACGCTCGGAGGAGTCCCGACTCGCTTCACCCAGAAGTTGCTTGTCCTTCGCCGACAGTTCGGCCATCGGACCGGTGGGACGGCGGCGGTACCGCGGCGGGACGAAGGACTGCACCGCCCGCGGGGCGCGCGGCCGGAACCGCGGGGTGAGCAGCACCACCAGGCCGAGCAGGCAGAGCCCGGCGAGCGTCAGGACCACGGCGCGGCCGGTGTTGGTGACCGAGAAGGCCACCGAGCCGAAGGCGATCAGCGCGGCCCAGAAGTACATGATCAGCACGGCCCGGCTGTGCGAGTGGCCGACCTGCAGCAAGCGGTGGTGCAGGTGGCGCTTGTCCGCGGCAAACGGCGACTGGCCGGCCCAGGTGCGGCGCACCACGGCGAGCAGCAGGTCGGCCAGCGGCAGCGCGATGACCGTCAGCGGCAGCAGCAGCGGGATGTAGATCGGCACCAGGGCGTGCACCGTGGCGGTCTGCGAACCGGTCTCGTTGTTGATCAGGTCCGGGTCGACCCGGCCGGTGATGGAGATCGCGGCGACGGCCAGCATCAGGCCCAGCATCATCGAGCCGGAGTCGCCCATGAAGATCCGCGCGGGGTGCATGTTGTGCGCCAGGAAGCCCAGGCACATGCCGATCAGCAGCACGCTGAACAGCACGGCGGGGGCCGCGTCGGTGATCGCGTAGCCGTACCAGAGCCGGTAGCTGTACAGGAAGAACGCGATCGCGGCGATGCAGACCATGCCGCCGGCCAGGCCGTCCAGGCCGTCGATGAAGTTCACCGCGTTGACCATGACGACGACCAGGGTGACCGAGATGACCATGCCCTGGGTCGGGCTCACGGCGACCGCGCCGACGCCGGGCACCGGAAGGGTGATCACCGTGACGCCCTGCCAGACCATCACACCGGCGGCGATCATCTGGCCGCCGAGCTTCACCAGGGCGTCCACGCCCCACTTGTCGTCGAGGACGCCGAGCAGCCACATGATCCCGGCGCCGGACAGCAGCGCGCGGATGTCGGTGCTCTGGTTGAACACCTTGCTCAGGTTGTCGAGTTGCGAGGCGACCAGGATGCCCGCGCAGAGCCCGCCGAACATCGCGATGCCGCCGAGCCGCGGCGTGGGCTCGCGGTGCACGTCGCGGGCGCGCACCGGCGGCATGGCGCCGGCCGCGATGGCGAACTTCCGGACCGGGCCGGTGAGCAGGTAGGTGACGGCGGCGGTGCAGAACAGCACCAGCAGATACTCACGCACCACTGGCCTCCTGCATCACTGTCGAACGGGGAGATACCGAAGGTACTCCCCTGTCTTCCCGGGGTTCGAGGTGCGTCGCCACGGCACACACCTTATTGAGTCGGACGCCGGGTACGTGCATCGCGGTTCGCTCTCCCGGGTAGGAGGTCCCGATGCCCGGGGACCGATCGCGGTCAGCCCCGCTCGGCGAAGGCCAGCGCGAGTTCCCGCACGCGCGCCGCGGCGGGCGCCACCGCGCCCCCGGCGAGCACCCGTGCGATCAACGCGGCGATCTCCGACAGCTCCGCCTCGCCCATCCCCTGGCTGGTCACGGTGCCCGTCCCGAGCCGGATCCCGGAGGCCTCGGCCGGCGGCGCAGGGTCGAACGGCAGTGCGCACTTGCCGAGCAGCAGTCCGGCGGCCGCGCAGCGCCGCTCGGCCTCCGCCCCGGTCACGCCGAGCGGACTCACGTCGGCCGTCACCAGGTGGGTGTCGGTACCGCCTGTCAGAGGGCGCGCACCGGCCTCTGCGAGCCCCGCGGCGAGCATCCGCGCCCCGGACACCGTCCGCTCCGCGTACGCCCGGTAGGCGGGCGTCGAGGCCTCCGCCAGGGCCACCGCCTTGCCGGCCACCTCGTTCATCGCCGCGCCGCCCTGGCTGAACGGGAACACCGCGCGGTCGATCCGCTCGGCCAGCTCCGCCGTGCACAGCAGCAGCCCGCCACGCGGGCCGCGCAGCAGCTTGTGGGTCGCCGCGACGGTGACGTCCGCGTACGGCACCGGGGACGGCGCCACCCCGGCCGCGATCAGGCCCGTGGTCTGCGCGGCGGAGGCGATCAGGTAGGCATCCACCTCGTCGGCGATCTCCCGGAACGCCGCCCAGTCCGGGTGCCGGGGGTGGGAGATCGAGCCCGCCACGATCGCCTTGGGGCGGTGCTGCCGGGCCAGGTCGCGCACCTGGTCGAGGTCGATCAGGCCGTCGTCCTCGCGCACGCCGTAGCCGGTGAAGGCGAACCAGCGGCCGGAGAAGTTGGCGCGCGAGCCGCAGCTGAGGTGGCCGCCGTGCTCCAGCGACATCGCCAGCACCCCGTCACCGGGCCGCAGCAGCGCCGCGTACGCCGCCAGCATCCCCGAAGTCGCCGACCGGGGCTGGACGTTGGCGTGCGGGGCGGCGAACAGCTCGCGGGCCCGGTCGATCGCCAGCAGCTCGGCGGCGTCCGCCAGCGCGCAGCCCGTGTGGTGCCGGCGGCCCGGGTAGCCCTCGGCGTACTTGTCGATCAGCGGGCCGGTGAGCGCCGCCAGGACGGCCGCGGTGGTGAGGTTCTCCCCCGCCAGCAGCTGGATCGTCTCGGCCCGCCGCTCGGCCTCCGCGGCCAGCAGGTCCGCCAGCTGCGGATCCGCCCGGTGCAGGGCCTCGGACGCCCGTGGACGCCCCTTCGTCTCGGTCGGGCCGGTCGCGGCATCGGTGACGGTCATCGTGGGACTCCCGGGCGCTGCGGGTGGGGGCACCTCCGGCCGGACACCGGGGAGGTGGATCCAGCGTAGGACCGCCACCGCCGCCCGGCCCGCCGGGACGGGGCCGTTCGGCCGTCAGCGGCGCGCCGACACGCCCGTGAGCGCGGTGACCACCGGGTCGACCGCGTGGAATATCTCCTCGCCGCAGTTGCGGAACATGCCGATCGGTGCGCCGTACGGGTCGTCCACCTCGTCCGACTCCGGGGTGGCGGCCAGCAGCCAGCCGCGCAGCGCGGCGGCCGCCCGGACCAGCGCCCGGGCCCGCTCGGTGACGTCGGCACCGCGCCGGGGGTCGGGCAGCGTGCCCGGGTCTATCGTCCGCACCAGGCGGGTGAACTCCTTCAGCGTGAAGGTGCGCAGCCCCGCCTCGTGGCCCATCGAGATCACCTGGGCGCGGTGGTCCAGGGTCGCGGTCAGCACCAGGTCGGCCTCGACCACGTGCTCGTCCAGCAGCTCGCGGCCGGTGAAACCACCGCTGTCGGCCCCGTACTCGTCGAGCACGGTCGCGGCGTGGTCCTCCATCGGCGCGCCCTCGTGGCCCCAGGTGCCGGCGCTCTCCACCAGGATCCGCCCGGCCACCCGGGGGCTCAGCCGGGTGTCCAGCTCACGCCGGGTGAGCCGCTCGGCGATCGGCGAGCGGCAGATGTTCCCCGTGCAGACGAACAGGATCCGGAAGTGGTCCAGCGGCCTGGGGCCCACGCTCAGGTACGGCGCTATGCCGGGCCCGGAGTGGAGCGAGGCGGTGGGCGTCAACTGCCGGCCTCCAGGTCGGGGACGACCTCCCTCAGCTGCTCGACGCTGATCGCGCCGGCCCGCAGCAGGACCGGGACCTTGCCGGTGACGTCGACGATGGACGAGGCGGCGGAGTGGTCGGCCGACCCGCCGTCCAGGTAGACCGAGATCGCGTCGCCGAGCTGCGACTGCGCCTCGTCGCAGGTCAGCGGCGACGAGCCGCCGATCCGGTTGGCGCTGGAGACGGCCATCGGGCCGGTGGCGTTCAGCAGCTCGATGGCCACCGGGTGCAGCGGCATCCGGACCGCGACGGTGCCGCGGGTCTCGCCGAGGTCCCAGCGCAGCGAGGGCTGGTGCCGGGCGACCAGGGTCAGCCCGCCGGGCCAGAAGGCGTCGACCAGCTCCCAGGCCTGCTCGGAGAAGTCCGTGACCAGGCCGTGCAGCGTGGTCGGCGAGCCGACCAACACCGGCGACGGCGTGCCGCGGCCGCGGCCCCGGGCGGTCATCAGCTCGCCGACGGCCTCCGGAGAGAAGGCGTCCGCGCCGACCCCGTACAGGGTGTCGGTGGGCAGCACGACGAGTTCGCCGCGGCGGACGGCCGAGGCGGCCTCACGCAGGCCGGTGGCACGGTCCCCGGCATCGGCACAGTCGTAGCGGCGGCTCATCGGTGCGGTCCCCTTCCGGAGTGGCTCATGGCGGTCACCACGGCCGTCACAGCGCGGCCGTGCGGGCGGCGGAGCCGCGCTCGGTGGTCACGACCCCACCCTTCGGGCGGTCGTACTGCGCTGGACTGTTCACGACCCCACCCTTCGGGCGGTCGTACTGCGCTGGACTGTTCACGACCCCACCCTTCGGGCGGTCGTGAAGCGCGGCCGGTTGTTCAGGTCGCGGTGGTCGGCGGTGTCCGTCCAGCCGCGTTCCTCGTTGAAGATCCACGGCACCTGGCCGCCCTGCTGGTCGGCGTGCTCGATCACCACCGCGCCGCCCGGGCGCAGCAGCCGTGCGGCCACCCGCTCGATGCCGCGGATGGTGTCCAGGCCGTCCTCGCCGGAGAACAGCGACATCTGCGGGTCGTGGTCGCGGGCCTCCGGTGCGACGTACTCCCACTCGGTGAGCGGGATGTACGGCGGGTTGGAGATCACCAGGTCGAAGCGGCCGTCCCAGGAGCGGTCGTCCTCGAAGGCCTTGGTGGCGTCGCCGGCGTGCAGGGTGACGCGGGCGCGGTCCGGGCTGGCCTCGATGTTGCGCCGGGTGTACTCCAGCGCTCCCTCGTCCAGTTCGAAGGCGTGCACGGTCGAGCGCGGCAGCTCCTGGGCCAGGGCGAGCGCGATCGCGCCGGAGCCGGAGCACAGGTCCACCACCAGCGGCTCGGCCACGTCCATGTCGCGCACCGCGTCTATGGCCCATTCGACGACTGTCTCGGTCTCCGGCCGGGGCACGAACACCCCGGGGCCGACCGCCAGTTCGAGGTAACGGAAGAACGCCCGGCCGGTGATGTGCTGCAGCGGTTCGCGCGCCTCGCGACGGGAGACGGCCTCCCAGTAGCGGGCGTCGAAGTCGGCGTCCTTCACCGTGTGCAGCTGGCTGCGCTTGACGTTGTGGACGTGGGCGGCGAGCTCCTCCGCGTCGAAGCGCGGCGACGGAACGCCGGCCGCGGCCAGCCGCTGGGTGGCCTGGGCCACCTCGGCGAGCAGCAGGTTCATCCGTACGACCTCTTGTTTCTGCGCCCCGGCTCTCGGACTGCGCGTGGGCCGGGGCGCGCCGGTCTCAGTTCTCTTGGGCCGCGGCGAGCTTGGCCGCCGCGTCCTTGTCGACGCAGGACTGGATCACCGCGGTCAGCTCGCCGTCCAGGACCTGGTCCAGGTTGTACGACTTGAACCCCGTGCGGTGGTCCGAGATGCGGTTCTCGGGGTAGTTGTACGTCCGGATCCGCTCGGAGCGGTCCACCGTGCGGACCTGGCTGCGGCGCGCGTCCGAGGCCTCGCGCTCGGCCTCCTCCTGCGCGGCGGCCAGCAGCCGCGAACGCAGGATGCGCATCGCCTGCTCCTTGTTCTGCAGCTGGCTCTTCTCGTTCTGGCAGGACGCCACGATACCGGTCGGCAGGTGGGTGATCCGGACCGCGGAGTCGGTGGTGTTGACCGACTGGCCGCCGGGGCCGGAGGAGCGGTAGACGTCGATCCGCAGGTCGTTGGCGACGATCTCGACCTCGACCTCCTCCGCCTCGGGGGTGACCAGCACGCCCGCCGCGGAGGTGTGGATGCGGCCCTGGGACTCGGTGGCGGGGACGCGCTGCACGCGGTGCACGCCGCCCTCGTACTTCAGCCGCGCCCAGACGCCCTGGCCGGGCTCGGTGTTGCCCTTGGTCTTCACGGCCACCGAGACGTCCTTGTAGCCGCCGAGGTCGGACTCGTTGGAGTCGATGATCTCGGTCTTCCAGCCGACCCGCTCCGCGTAGCGCAGGTACATCCGGAGCAGGTCACCGGCGAACAGCGCGGACTCCTCGCCGCCCTCGCCCGCCTTGATCTCCAGGATGACGTCCTTGTCGTCGCTCGGGTCGCGCGGCACCAGCAGCAGCCGCAGCTCCTCGGTGAGCTCGTCGCGGCGCGCCTCGGAGTCCTTCACCTCGGCGATGAACTCCGGCTCCTCGGCGGCGAGTTCGCGCGCGGCCTCGATGTCCTCGCCGGCCTGCCGCCACTGCCGGTAGACCCGGGTGATCGGGGTCAGCTCGGCGTACCGCTTGGCGAGCTTGCGGGCGTTCGCCTGGTCGGCGTGGACGGACGGGTCGGCCAGCCTCGTTTCGAGGTCGGCGTGCTCGACGAGGAGCTCTTCGACTGCCTCGAACATGGGGTGGCCTTCTTCCCGGGGGCTCGGAACGTGTTGGGGGGTTTCGGAACGGGGTGGGACTGGTGACGCGCGGGGGGACGCGAACGGCGCCGGCCCCCAGCGCCCCCGACAACGAGTACGGGGGCACCGGGAACCGGCGCCGAGGGAGCGCTAGGCCTTCGCGCTGTGCTGCTTGCCGAAGCGGGCCTCGAAGCGGGCCACGCGGCCACCGGTGTCGAGGATCTTCTGCTTGCCGGTGTAGAACGGGTGGCACTGCGAGCAGACCTCGGCGCGGATCTCGCCACTGGTCTCGGTCGAGCGGGTGGTGAACTCGGCGCCGCAGGTGCAGGTCACACGGGTGACCACGTACTCGGGGTGAACGTTGGGCTTCAAGGGGTTCTCCTAGGTTTCGGGAGGGCACCGGGTCGGCGGCTGGGGCGCCGCACGTGAACCGGGACCGACGGACCAGTCTGCCAGGACCGGCCGCATCTTCCCAAACCGGGTCGCGTTCCGGGATATTCCGGGCCTGCTCAGTGCGCCGCAGTGGCCTTGGCGGTCGCCCTCCCCGCGGGCCGTGCGGGGGCCGACGGAGCGGCTGCGGGGGCCGCCTGGGCGGGGTTCTCCGGCTGCGCGGTGACGACCGCCTGCGGGAACTCCCGGTCGGCCTTGAGGGCCGCCCAGAGCTGGTCGGCCTGCGGCTGCTGCTCGACCACCCGGTTCGGGTCGGCCGGGGCGGTCACCACCGGCAGGGTGACCATGGCCAGCCGGTCCGGCCCGATCCCCTTGAGTTCCTGGACGAGTCCCACCAGGGAGTTCACCGAGCCGAGCGCGGAGTCGGTGGTGATGCTCTTGGTCACGGTGTCGCCGAGCGACCACAGCTTGACCGGGTCGGTGAACAGTCCGGCCGCGCCGGCCTGCTGGAGCAGCGACTTCACCATCTGCTTCTGCAGCTCGATCCGGCCGAGGTCGCTGCCGTCACCGACGCCGTGCCGGGTGCGGACGAAGGCCAGCGCCTGCCGGCCGTCCAGGCGGTGCTGCCCGGGCGGCAGGTCGAGCCCGCTGTCCTTGTCGTGGATGGCCACCGTGGTGGTCACGGTGGCCCCGCCTATCGCGTCCACGACCCGGGCGAAGCCGGCGAAGTCGACCTGGAGGTAGTGGTCCATCCGCAGCCCGGTGAGCTGCTCGGTGGCCTTGACCGCGCAGGCCGCGCCGCCGCTCTCGAACGCGCTGTTGTACATCGCGCGCTTGGCGCCCGCGACGGTCCTGCCGTTCGCGTCGACGCAGTCGGGCCGGGCGACCAGGGTGTCGCGGGGTATCGAGACGATCTGCGCGCGCGAGTGGTCCTGGTTGACGTGCAGCACCATCGCGGTGTCCGAGCGGGCGGTGTCGCCGGTGTCCCCGCCGGCCAGGTCGCCGTTCTCGCCGTTGCGCGAGTCGGAGCCCAGGACGAGGACGTTGAACGAGCCGTCGGTGGCGGCCGGCGGCCGGGCGTCGCCGAGGCGGCCGTCGATGTCGACGCTCTTGATGTTGTCGTTGAGCTTCACGTACGCGTAGACGGCCGCGCCGGCGCCGAGGACGACGAGTGCGACGAACGCGCAGGCGGCCGTCCGCAGCACGGTGCGGCGGCGACTCGGGACACTCTTGTACTCGGCCATGTGGTCCAGAATAAATCGGACAACATGATCCAAAGACCTCGAATTGTCCCGACTCTGGAACAACCCGGGCACGAACACACGGAACCCCGGACCGCTCGCGCGATCCGGGGTTCCGTGCTTCGACAGCCGTCCGGCTACGGTCAGTCGCCGGAGCCGGGGGTGGTCTTGGCGATCTGCATCAGGAACTCGGCATTGCTCTTGGTCTGCTTCATCTTGTCCAGGAGCAGCTCGATCGCCTGCTGCGAGTCGAGCGCGTGCAGCACCCGGCGCAGCTTCCAGACGATGGCCAACTCCTCGCTGCCGAGCAGGATCTCCTCCTTGCGGGTGCTGGAGGCGTCCACGTCGACGGCCGGGAAGATGCGCTTGTCGGAGAGCTTGCGGTCGAGCTTGAGCTCCATGTTGCCGGTGCCCTTGAACTCCTCGAAGATCACCTCGTCCATGCGCGAGCCGGTCTCGACCAGCGCGGTGGCCAGGATGGTCAGCGAGCCGCCGTTCTCGATGTTGCGCGCGGCGCCGAAGAACTTCTTCGGCGGGTAGAGCGCGGTCGAGTCGACACCACCGGACAGGATGCGGCCGGAGGCCGGCGCCGCCAGGTTGTAGGCGCGGCCCAGGCGGGTGATCGAGTCCAGCAGGATGACCACGTCGTGGCCCAGCTCCACCAGGCGCTTGGCGCGCTCGATGGCCAGCTCGGCGACGGTGGTGTGGTCCTCGGCCGGGCGGTCGAAGGTCGAGGAGATGACCTCGCCCTTCACCGACCGCTGCATGTCGGTGACCTCTTCCGGACGCTCGTCGACCAGGACGACCATCAGGTGGCACTCGGGGTTGTTGTGGGTGATCGCGTTGGCGACCGCCTGCAGCACCATCGTCTTGCCGGTCTTCGGCGGCGCGACGATCAGACCGCGCTGGCCCTTGCCGATCGGCGACACGAGGTCGATGATCCGGGTGGTCAGCACGCCCGGGTCGGTCTCCAGGCGCAGCCGCTCCTGCGGGTAGAGCGGGGTGAGCTTGTTGAACTCGGGACGGCCGCGGCCGCTCTCCGGGTCCATGCCGTTGACGGAGTCCAGGCGCACCATCGCGTTGAACTTCTCGCGGCGCTCGCCGTCGCGCGGCTGGCGCACCGCACCGGTGATGGCGTCACCCTTGCGCAGGCCGTTCTTGCGGACCTGGGCGAGCGAGACGTAGACGTCGTTCTGGCCCGGCAGGTAGCCGGAGGTCCGCACGAACGCGTAGTTGTCGAGGATGTCGAGGATGCCCGCGACCGGGATCAGGACGTCGTCCTCGCCGATCGGCGTCTCGACGGGGCCGGCCTCGAAACCGTCGCGGCCACGACGGCCCCGGCGGTCACGGTAGCGGCCGCGACGGCCGCGGCGTCCCTCGCCGAACTCGTCGTCGTCGTAACCGCCCTGCTGGACCGGCGGCTGCTGGGTCTGCTGGCCCTGGCGGCCCTGCTGGTCGCCCTGGCCGGTGCCCTGCTGCTGGCCCTGCTGACCCTGCTGGCCCGGGCGGTCGGCGCGCTCGCGGCGGTTGCGGCGGTCGCGGCGCGACTCGCGGGAGTCGCCGTCCTGCGCCTCGCCGCCCTCCTGGCGGTCGGTGCGCTCGGTGCGCTCGGTGCGCTCGGTGCGCTCGCCGGTGTCACGGCGCTCGCGGCGCTCACGGCGGTCGCGACGGCTCTCGCGGCCGTCCTCGCGGCCCTCGAAGCCACGGGTCTCGGCCGGGCGGGCCTCAGCCTGCTTCGGCTCGGCGACCGCGACGGTGGCGTCGGCGGCGGCCTCGGCGGCCGGAGCGGCGGCCGGGGCCGTGGGGGCGCCGGCGGCCGAGGTCGCGCGGCGGCGGGTGCGCTCGGTGCGGGCCGGCGCGGAGGTCTCGGAGGCGGCCTGGACCGGGATCTCGATCTGGGCCTGCGGCTCGGCGGCGGCCTGGGCCTCGGCCTCCGCCTTGGCGGCGGCGGCCTTGGTGCGGCGGGCCGGCTTCTCGGCCGGGGCCTCGGCGTCCGCCTTGGCGGCGGCACGCTTGGCGGCCGGGGCGCCACCGGCGGCGAGCAGCGGGTCCCCGCCGCTCTTCTCCTTGATGGTCTCGATCAGCTGGCTCTTGCGCATGCGGCCGGTACCGGTGATGCCAAGGTCCGCGGCGAGCTTCTGCAGCTCGGCCAGGACCATGCCGTCCAGGCCCGCGGCGGCGCTGCGGCGGCGGCGGGCCGGGGCAGCGGGGGCTGCGTCCGGCGCGTCGGCGTCCGGGCGCGCGCCCATCAGATCGGTGGAGTCGCTCACTAAGGGTCCTTCCCTGGAGCGGACGTCGGCCTGTCTGGCTCGGCGACCGGTTGTGCTGTCCTGACCGACGCTCGACTGCGTCGGTCCGAGGCGGTGGTCCCTCGAATGGCGGGAGCCCGTCGAGGGAGAGCTGCGAGGTGCGGTGCTTGAAGCACGGTGGTGCTGAGTGGCGCGTGGGCCGGTCGTGTGTCGACCTCCCCTGAGGGCGTAACCCCCACGCTCCCTGCGAATCCCGGGCCCCCGTCGCGTGACGGTGGCCCGTGCTCCGCCCGTCCTGGCCTCAAGGTGGGAGGCCGCGGGTGGGAGTCAGGTGCCGTCACGGCTTCGGGATGCGGCCGCGTGTCGCGCAGGCAGGCTGCGTACGCGCTGCGGTGGGCTCCCGGAGAATCGTCGCCCCGTGCATCGCCGGGACTCCACGGCAGTGGAGTGCTGGGATCGGGACGCGGCGCACCGAGCCCCGGAGGGCACCTGGTGCAGCAATGAGGTTAACACTACCGACCCCCTCAGACATTCCCCAGCCTTGCGCTTGCCAATCGTGTCCGGCACGCCGGGCCCATCAGGGCTGCTCAGACGTCCAGCGGGAGCACGACGGCCCCGGCGCGGTCGACGTCCAGCCGGTGCGCGGCGAACGCCGGGTCGCCGCCGTGGCCGTGGTGCCCGGCGAAGGAGAGCACCTTGTCGGCACCCGCCTCGTCGGTGAGCGCCAGGACGGTCGGGCCGGCCCCGGAGATGACCGCGGGGACGCCCTCCGCGCGCAGCGCGCCGACCAGCGCGGCGCTGTCCGGCATGGCGGAGGCGCGGTAGTCCTGGTGCAGGCGGTCCTCGGTGGCGGCGAAGAGCAGTTCGGGGCGCCGGGTCAGCGCCTCGACCAGCAGCGCGGAGCGGCCGGCGTTGACCGCGGCGTCGGCCAGCGGCACGGTCCTCGGCAGCAGACCGCGGGCGGTCTCGGTGAGCACCTCGCCGGCCGGGACGAACACCACCGGGACGACCTGCTCGGCGGGCTCCAGGGCGACCGCCTTGGCGGACTCCTCGTCGGTCCAGGCGATGGTGAAGTTGCCGCGCAGGCAGGCCGCGACGTTGTCCGGGTGGCCCTCCAGCTCGGAGGCGAGGGCCAGCAGCGCGTCGTCGTCCAGCGCGGACGGACCGCCGATGGTGACCGCGCGCGCGGCCACGATGCCGGCGCAGATGGCGGCGGAGGAGGAACCGAGGCCCCGGCCGTGCGGTATCCGGTTGGCGCAGACGAGTTCGAGGCCGCGCGGCTGGCCGCCGAGCCGGTCGAAGGCGGCACGCATCGAGCGGACCAGCAGGTGGCGCTCGTCGCGCGGCAGCGTCTCGGCGCCCTCGCCCGCGATGTCGACGGAGAGACCGGAGTCGGCGACCCGGACGACCACGTCGTCGTAGAGACCCAGCGCGAGTCCGAAGGCGTCGAAGCCCGGACCGAGGTTGGCGCTGGTCGCGGGAACCCGGACCCGGACGGCGGCGGCACGGAACGCAGGACCGGCCATGCGGTGGACTCTCCTGGGGAAATCGGGCGGCGCGGAGCGCGTCGTCGTTGCGAAGGTGGGGGAAAGGGACGCGGGCCCTTTCGGGGCGGGCGGCCACAGTCGTCGGCGCGGCCCGGACGGCGCCGGGCCCGGGGCATGTGCCACACGGCCGAACCCAGAGTATCGAAGAGAGGTTCCCGAGCGGTACACCCCGTGGGCCTTCGATCTGGTGTGTTGCCGGTTCTGGCCGGAATGCGCACCCCTCCCCGTCAAAGAGCGGGCCGAAATCGGATCGGAATGCTCGGCGGAATTGACACAGAAGTGTCAGTGGAGAACTTCGACGGGCCTACCCCCGAAAGGGTCGGCCCGTCGAAGTGTCGGGCCCCGTTACCGGTCGAGCAGGCCGAGTTGCCGGGCCGCGGCCTCCGGGTCGACCGGGACGACCTGCGGCTGCGGCGCGCCGGCCACCGCCCAGTCCGGGTCCTTGAGGCCGTTGCCGGTCACGGTGCAGACGATCCGCTGGCCCGGGTCGACCAGACCGGCCTCCGCCTTGGCCAGCAGGCCGGCCACCGAGGCGGCCGAGGCGGGCTCCACGAAGACGCCCTCCTGCGAGGCCAACAGCCGGTAGGCGGAAAGGATCTGACGGTCCGTCACCTTGTCGATGAGGCCGCCGGACTCGTCCCGCGCGGCGAGCGCGAAGTCCCAGGAGGCCGGGTTGCCGATCCGGATCGCGGTGGCGATGGTCTGCGGCTTGAGCACCGGCGCACCGTCCACGATCGGGGCCGAGCCTGCGGCCTGGAAGCCCCACATCCGCGGGGTGCGCGAGGAGAGACCGTCCGCGGCGTACTCGCGGTAGCCCTTCCAGTACGCGGTGATGTTGCCCGCGTTGCCGACCGGCAGGACGTGGACGTCGGGGGCGTCGCCGAGCATGTCGACGATCTCGAAGGCCGCGGTCTTCTGACCCTCGATGCGCGCCGGGTTCACCGAGTTGACCAGGGCCACCGGATACTTCTCGGACAGTTCGCGCGCCAGGGTGAGGCAGTCGTCGAAGTTCCCGTCGACCTGCAGGATCCGGGCGCCGTGCACCAGCGCCTGGCCCATCTTGCCGAGGGCGATCTTGCCCTGCGGGACGAGCACCGCGGACACCATCCCGGCCCGCACCGCGTACGCGGCGGCGGAGGCCGAGGTGTTGCCGGTGGACGCGCAGATGACCGCCTGCGCACCCTCCTCCTTGGCCTTGGAGATGGCCATCGTCATCCCGCGGTCCTTGAAGGAGCCGGTCGGGTTGGCGCCCTCGACCTTGAGGTAGACCTCGCAGCCGGTGCGCTCGGAGAGCACCTGGGCGGGGACCAGGGGCGTGCCGCCCTCCAGCAGGGTGACCACCGGGGTGGCCGCGGTGACCGGCAGGCGGTCCCGGTACTCCTCGATCAGGCCGCGCCACTGGTGGGTGTGCGCGCCTCGGACGACGTTCTCGGCAACGGCGTTCATGGCTGTTCCTTATTCCCCTTCGACCCGCATGATGCTGGCCACGTCCCGCACACTGTCCAGCGCGCGGAGCTTGTCGACCGTCGCCGACAGCGCGGCGTCGGTGGCACGGTGGGTGACCACGACGAGCGAGGCGTCGCCGTCGCGGCCCTGCTGGCGCACGGTGTCGATGGAGACGCCGTGCTCGGCGAAGACGGAGGCCACCTGGGCGAGCACACCCGCGCGGTCGTCCACGTCCAGGCTGACGTGGTAGCGGGTGACCACCTCGTCCATCGGCTTGGCGGGCAGCTGGGTGTACACCGAGTCACCGGGACCGGTGGCCCCGGCCAGCTTGTTGCGGCAGACCGCGACCAGGTCGCCGAGCACCGCGGAGGCGGTCGGGGAGCCGCCCGCGCCCGGGCCGTAGAACATCAGCCGGCCGGCCGCCTCGGCCTCGACGAACACCGCGTTGTACGCCTCCCGGACCGAGGCCAGCGGGTGCGAGAGCGGGATCATCGCCGGGTGCACCCGGGCGGTGACGGACTCGCCGTCGGCCGCCCGCTCGCAGATCGCGAGCAGCTTGACCACGCAGCCCATCTCCTTCGCGGAGGCGATGTCCGCCGCCGTCACCTCGGTGATGCCCTCGCGGTAGACGTCGGCCGCGGTGACCTCGGTGTGGAAGGCGATGCCGGCCAGGATCGCGGCCTTGGCGGCGGCGTCGAAGCCCTCGACGTCGGCCGTCGGGTCGGCCTCGGCATAGCCCAGCGCGGTGGCCTCCTCCAGCGCCTCCGAGTAGCCGGCGCCGGTGGTGTCCATCTTGTCGAGGATGAAGTTGGTGGTGCCGTTGACGATGCCCAGCACCCGGTTCACCTTGTCGCCCGCGAGGGACTCGCGCAGCGGACGCAGCAGCGGGATCGCGCCGGCCACCGCAGCCTCGTAGTACAGGTCCACGCCGGCCCGGGCGGCCGCCGCGTGCAGCTCGGTGCCGTCCTTGGCGAGCAGCGCCTTGTTGGCGCTGACCACCGAGGCACCCTGCTCGAAGGCGGACAGGATCAGGGCTTTGGACGGCTCGATGCCGCCCACGACCTCGACCACCACGTCGATGTCGCCCCGGCCGACCAGGGCCTCGGCGTCGGTGGTGATCAGGTGCTCGGGAACGCCCGGGCGCACCCGACCGGCCCGGCGGACCGCGATCCCGGCCAGCTCCACCGGGGCGCCGATGCGAGCGGCGAGGTCGTCGGCCGTCGTCGTCATGATGCGCGCCACCTCGGAGCCCACCACACCACAACCCAGCAACGCCACCTTCAGCGGGCGCGTACGCATCATCCGACTCCGCTCTGCATTCATCTGCTTCGGTATTTCCGGCGGTTTTCCGGGGCCGCCGGGAACTTCGGTCCGTACCAGTCTCCGGGACTTTCCGTACGGATCTACGGTCGTTCCATGATCTGAGACAAGGATTTCGTCATCCGATATCGAGACGCAGGAGATCCTCCTCCGTCTCGCGCCGGACGATCACCCGCGCCGCACCGTCCTTGACGGCGAGCACGGGAGGCCTGAGGGCGTGGTTGTAGTTGCTCGCCATCGAGCGGCAGTAGGCGCCGGTGGCGGGCACCGCGACCAGGTCGCCGGGAGCCAGGTCGGCGGGCAGGAAGGCGTCCCGGACGACGATGTCACCGGACTCGCAGTGCTTGCCGACCACCCTGACCAGCATCGGCTCGGCGTCGCTCGTGCGCGACACCAGCGCCACCGAGTACTCGGCGTCGTACAGCGCGGTGCGGATGTTGTCCGACATGCCGCCGTCCACGCTGACGTAGGTGCGCAGGCCCTCCAGCGGCTTGACGGTGCCGACCTCGTACAGCGTGAACGCCGTCGGGCCGACGATCGCCCGGCCCGGCTCCACGCTCAGCCGGGGGGCGTCCAGGTTCTCGGCGGCGCACTCGCGGCGGACGATGTCGGCCAGCGCGGCCGCGATCTCGGCCGGCTCGCGCGGGTCGTCGTCGCTGGTGTACGCGATGCCGAGGCCGCCGCCGAGGTCGATCTCCGGCAGCTGGACCCCGTGCTCGTCGCGGATCCGCGCCAGCAGGCCGACCACCCGGCGGGCCGCCACCTCGAAGCCGGCCATGTCGAAGATCTGCGAGCCGATGTGCGAGTGGATGCCGCGCAGTTCCAGGCTGTCGCCGTGGGCCAGCACCCGGCGCACCGCCTCGGCGGCCGAACCGCCGGTGAGCGAGAGGCCGAACTTCTGGTCCTCGTGCGCGGTGGCGATGAACTCGTGGGTGTGCGCCTCGACGCCGACCGTGATCCGGATCAGCACCTGCTGGCGCACGCCATGGCGGGCGGCGATCGCGGCCAGCCGCTCGATCTCCTCGTAGGAGTCGACCACGATGTGCCCGACCCCGGTCTTCACCGCGTGTTCGAGCTCGTCCACCGACTTGTTGTTGCCGTGCAGCGCGATCCGCGCCGGCGGCATCCCGGCGGCCAGCGCGACGGCCAACTCACCCGCGCTGCACACGTCCAGGTTGAGGCCCTCCTCGTGCAGCCAGCGCACGACCGCCTTGGAGAGGAACGCCTTTCCGGCGTAGTAGACGTCCGCCCCGGTGCCGAAGGCGTCCCGCCAGGCGCGCGCCCGGGACCGGAAGTCCTCCTCGTCCAGCACGTACGCCGGGGTGCCGAACTCGGCCGCCAGCCGCTTGACGTCGATCCCGCCGACGGTGGCCACGCCCGCGGCGTCACGGGCGACGGTGCACGACCAGACCTTGGGGTCCAGCGCGTTCAGGTCGGCGGGCGGGGCCTGGTAGTGGCCCTCGGGCAGGACGTCGCCGTGGCGGGGGCCTGCGGGGTGTGCGGAACGACTCATGCTGGTGCGTCCTTCGGGGAGACCTATGGCGAGGGGCGGCGACGGTCCCCGTTGACCGTCAGCCGCCCCCGCTGTGCGCTTGGGGGTGGTTCCTACATCCGCTCGGGCGCCGTCACGCCCAGGAGCGTGAGACCGTTGGCGAGCACGGTGCGCGTCGCCTCGACCAGCCAGAGGCGGGCCCGGTGCGTGTCCGTGAGCTCCTCGTCGCCCTTGGGCAGGAACATGCAGTTCTCGTACAGGCGGTGGTACTTGCCCGCGAGCTTCTCCAGGTAGACGGCGACCCGGTGCGGCTCGCGCAGCTCGCCGGCCGCGGCCAGCACGCGCGGGAAGTCGGCGAGGTGGCCGAGCACGTCGGACTCCCACTCGGTGGCAAGCAGCTCGGGTTTGAACTGCTCGGCCGTGCCCTTGTCCACGCCCAGCTCGGCGGCCTTGCGCGCCACCCCGCACATCCGGGTGTGCGCGTACTGCACGTAGAAGACCGGGTTCTCGTTGGTCTGGCTGGTCAGGACGTTGATGTCCAGCGTGATCGTCGAGTCCGTGGAGGAGCGCGCCAGGGTGTAGCGGGCGGCGTCCACGCCGATCCACTCGACCACGTCGTCGATCGTGATGATGTTGCCCGCACGCTTGGACATGCGGACCTCTTCGCCGTCGCGAAGCATCTTCACGAACTGGCCGATCTTCACCTCGATGTTGTGGTTCATGTCGTCGCCGGCGCAGGCCGAGATGGCCTTGAGGCGGTTGACGTAGCCGTGGTGGTCGGCGCCCAGCATGTAGAGCGCGACCTCGGCGCCGCGGTCCCGCTTGGACAGGTAGTACGCGGCGTCGGCGGCGAAGTAGGTCTTGTCGCCGTCGGCCTTGACCAGGACGCGGTCCTTGTCGTCGCCGAAGTCGGTGGTGCGCAGGAAGACCGCGCCGTCCTGCTCGAAGACGTGGCCCTGCTCGCGCAGCCGGTCGATGGCCTTCTCGACGGCGCCGGAGTCGTGCAGCGTCTTCTCCGAGAACCACACGTCGAAGTGGGTGCCGAACTCGTCCATCGAGCGCTTGATCTCGGACACCATGAGCTTGAGGCCCTCGGTGCGGAAGACCTGCAGCTGCTCGTCCTCGGGCAGGTCGAGCACGCCGGGGACCGCGTCGGTGAGCGCCTTGGCGATGTCGACGATGTACTCGCCGACGTACCCGCCCTCGGGCACCTCGCGGCCGTTCGCGGCGGCCTGCAGCGAGGCGGCGAACTTGGTGATCTGCACACCGGCGTCGTTGAGGTAGTACTCGGTGGTGACGTCGGCGCCGGAGGCCCGCAGCACGCGCGCCAGCGAGTCGCCGACGGCGGCCCAGCGGACGCCGCCGATGTGGATCGGGCCGGTCGGGTTGGCGGAGACGAACTCCAGGTTGATCTTGAGGCCCTTGAGGGCGTCGTTGCGGCCGTAGGCCTCGCCCGCCTCGACGACGGTGCGCGCCAGCGCGCCCGCGGTGGCGGTGTCCAGGGTGATGTTGAGGAAGCCCGGACCGGCGATGTCGACCTTGGCGACGCCGGTGATCCCTCGCAGGCGCCCGGCCAGGACCTCGGCAACGGCTCGCGGCGGCTTGCCGGCCGCCTTGGCGAGCTGGAGGGCCACGTTGGTCGCGTAGTCGCCGTGGTCCCTGTTCTTGGGCCGCTCGACCGTCACGTGCTCGGGCACGGCGACGGCCAGCTCGCCCGCCTCGACGGCGGTGCTCACTGCGGCCTGGATTGCCTGGGAAAGGTCTGCGGGGGTCACGACGCCAAGCGTAGGCGAGACGGGGTACCCGCCCGCCACCCGGTTTACCGGTTGAGACGCCCGGAGGCCCCGACGCGCCGTCGGCTCCGGGGTCTCAGCCGCGATCGGTCCGATCTGTTCGCTCAGGGCGAAACGTTCGGGGCCGGCCGCCGAGCCGCCCGCCGGGCCGCCCGTCCGGCTCCCCGTCGGACCCCCCGCCGAGCCGCATCAGGCGCCGGACCAGGGCCACCAGATCGGCCGGGTCGAAGGGCTTGCCGAGGTAGCCGTCCACCCCGACCGTCTCCCCCAGGTCCAGGTCCGCCGGGGTGCAGGCGCTCACGATCGCGATCGGCAGCCGGCGGGTCTCCGGCGTCGCGCGCAACCGGGCCGCCGTCCGCAGGCCGTCCAGCCGCGGCATCATCACGTCCAGCGTCACCACGTCGGGCTTCACCCGGCGGATGACCTCCAGGCACTCGGCGCCGTCGGCGGCGGTCACCACCTCGAAGCCTTCGAGCTCCAGGTTGACCCTGATCAGCTGGCGGATCACCTCGCTGTCGTCCACCACGAGGACCCGCCCGGACACTCCCGACACCTCACCGAGGGTATCCGCGGCCCCGCCGCCCCGTCCGGCCTTTGGGCACTTCCGCTCCCCCTCCCCCGTCACCGCCCCGGCAGCCGTCCGGGAAAACCCGTGCACGGACCGCGGCCCGGGCCTGGTAGTGTTCTCCACGTCGGAAGCGCGAGCCACCGACAGGCCGACAGGCCCCCGTAGCTCAGGGGATAGAGCACCGCCCTCCGGAGGCGGGTGCGTAGGTTCGAATCCTACCGGGGGCACTTCGCAGCAAGTGCAACAGAGGCCCAGATCAGTGGAGTTGATCCACGGATCTGGGCCTTCGTCATGTCCCGGGCCCGCTGCGGTGGGCACCGGCCGGGCCCGCCCGGGCCCGCCCGGGCGACCCGCGGGCAGGCGGCCGGGCGGATCGGACCGGGTCAGGACGCGGCGGCCACGGCCTGGTTGTAGAGGGCCGCGATGGTGTGGTCGAAGTAGGCGCTGTACGAGACGTCGTCGCTGTCGCCGCCCTGCTGGTAACCGCCTATGGCACCGACCACGTCGCCGGTGGCGACATCGATCCACGGGCCGCCGCTGGTGCCGGACGGGTAGGTCGGGCAGTCGATGACCCGCTGGTAGCTGCTCTTCCGGTCGGTGCCGTTGGTGCAGAGGTTGGGCGTCTCGGAGTCCGCGGGGTAGCCGTAGAGCCGGACGGCCGCGTCGAACGGCTCGTCGGTGCCCAGGCGGTTGCCGCCGACCACGTCCTCGACCTTGCGGCCGTTGTTGGGGGCGGTCTCCAGGATCGCGAAGTCCTCGTCCGTGTCGCCCTTCTGCGACCAGCCGGTGGTGGTGTGGATCGCGGTCACCCGCCAGGTGCCGTACGGGGCCGAGCCGTCGCGGTAGCCGGGGGCGAAGGTGACGCCGTCCGTGCTGTCGAGGCAGTGCGCGGCGGTCAGCAGCAGGTTGCCGGTGGCGCTGTGCAGCACGCTGGCGGTGCAGAAGTGGTTGCCGGCCTCCACCTTGCCGCTGAACAGCGCGCCGACGGTGTCGGTTTCACGGACGTCGGCGGGGGCGGCGGCGGTGATGCCGCGGACGACGCCGCGGGTGTCGGGGGTGGCGGCCGCGGTGGCCGTCGGGGTGTCGGTGGCGGCGGGCGACGGGGCAGCGGGCGCGGACGCGGGCGCCGGCGGGTCGGTCGGGGTCGGGCTGTCGGCCGGCTCGGGATCGGCGACCGGCGCCGGCGCCGTGGCGGCGGCGGTCGGGGCGGGCGCGACCGCGGCGCGGGTGCTCCGCGCGGCCTTCCCCGCGGCCGCCGCGTCGGACAGGTCCAGCGTGTGCGTCCCGGTCACCACGACGGCCACCACGACGGCGGACAGCGCGGCGAACAGGGCCGGGGCCAACAGCCGTCGGCGGCGGGACCTCTGGCGGCTGTGCTGACCCATGCCTGACTCTCCTGCCGGGTTCGGTGGCGGTGTTCGGTCAACGACTATGACGCCTCCGGCTGGAAAGGTCGTTATCCGCGCCTTGGAGCTCGATGAGAAATCCGCCGCCCGGTGCTCACCCGGCACCGCCCCGCCGTCATCCCCCGTTCAGCACCGCGTCGAGCCCGGCCGACCCGATGAAGGCGGTGTGCGTCCCCGCGGCGGTGCAGGCGAACGCCCCGGCGGCCGAGCCGGCCCGGGCGCAGTCCAGCGGCGAACGCCCCCGGAACCAGGCGTACAGGAAGCCGGAGACGAAGGCGTCCCCGGCGCCGTTGGTGTCCACCACCGGGCGGCCGGGGTCGACCGCCGGAAGCCGGCGGAGCACGCCGTCCTCGCGGGTGAGCAGGTGGCAGCCCTCGGCGCCGGCGGTGGCGACGACCACCCGCGCCCGGCCCCCGGCGAGGACGGCGCGCATCACCTCCTCGTGCCGGCCGCGGCAGCCGGCCACCGAGAGGAAGACCAGGTCGGAGCCGAACGCGTAGTCGCGGTGGTGCGGGTCGGCGCCGTCCCAGTCGTGCAGGTCGGTGGAGGTGGTGCGGCCGAGCCGGTGCAGGTCGCCGTACATGTCCCGGTTGACGCCGGTGATGGAGAGGTGGACGTGCCGGCTGCGCTCGGCGTACGGGAGGTAGAAGTCCCGCGGCAGCCGCAGGTCGGCGGGGTGCCGGCCGTCGTAGAAGGAGAACCGGCGGCCGGCGGCGTCGACCAGGTTGACCCCGCGCGGGGTCCCGTGCGGGCTCACCAGGTGGGCGAGGCGCAGGCCGTGGCGCCGGTAGGCGGCGCGGACCAGGTCGCCCTGCGGGTCGTCACCGAGGAAGTCGAGCAGGACGGTGCGCAGGCCGAGGTGGTGGGCGCCGAGGGCGACGCCGTTTCCGGTGTGGCCGACGTAGTCGTGCACCGGTCTGACGGACTGCGAGTCGCCGGGCGGGATCTCCAGCCGCTCGACCCGGACGACGGTGTCCACACCGGCTCCGCCGACCACGAGCAGGTCGATCGCCGGCGCGGTGGTGGCGGACGGCACGGACCCGGCGGGCGCGGACCCGGGCGCGGGGCCGCCGGTCACGGCCTCGGTCTCGGACGGCACGGACTCGGGCAGCACGACGGCGCCTCCTTGATCCCTGGACGGTGGCCAGGAGTCAAGCAGGCGCCGAAGGTTGACTGCAAGACCTTGCTGCAATTTTCAATCGGTCGGTGGGCGCTCCGCCCTGGCCTCCGAGCGGACCTCGCCGCCCGCCCGGACGTTGGCCTTGACGTCGGCCATGGCCGCTTCCCGGGGGCTCGGTCGCCCGTCCGCGGTCCGTACGGCGGGGGCCGCCGCGGCCGCTTCGGCGCCGCCCTCGACGGAGGTGGCCTCACCGGGCGCCGGCCGGTGGTCGATCATCAGGAAGGCGACCAGCGCGGCCAGCAGCAGGATGCCCATCGCCACCCAGGTCGCGACCACGTAGCCGTGCACCGCGCCCTGGGCCTGGACCGCCGGGTCGGAGGCGATCCGGGTGGCCAGGAAGCTCGCGGTGGCACTGGCCGCGATGGTGTTCAGCAGCGCCGTACCGAAGGAACCGCCGACCTGCTGGGCCGAGTTGATGGTGGCCGAAGCCGCTCCGGCCTCGTTCCGGGCGACCCCGAGGGTGGCCAGGCTCATCGACGGCATGAACACCAGGCCCATGCCGAAGCCGAGCAGCAGTTCGGCGGGCAGCACCATGCCGGCCCACGGGCTGTCCACCTTCATCTGGGTCAGCCAGGCCATGCCGGCCCCGGCGAGCAGCAGTCCCGGTGCGATCAGGTTCCGCGACGGCACCCTGGTCATCAGGCGGGCCGCGATGCCCGTCGAGCTGATCACGATGGCGGCCGTCATGGGCAGGAAGGAGAGGCCGGAGACGATCGGCGAGAAGTGCTTGATGGCCTGCAGGTAGTACGTCAGGAACAGGAACAGGCCGAACATGCCGACCATGGCCAGGCCGACCGAGAGCGCGCCGCCGCCGCGGTTGCGGTCCGCGACGATGTGCACCGGCAGCAGCGGGTGCGCGGTGCGGCGCTCGACCAGGACGAACATCGCGAGCAGCGCCACGCCCAGGAACAGCGAGCCGAGCACCAGGGCGTCGGCCCAGCCCCGGGTCACGGCCTCGGAGGTGCCGAAGACGATCGCGAGCAGGCCGCCGCAGCCCAGCAGGGCCCCGGGCAGGTCCAGCCGGACCCGGCGCCCCTTGCCGACGTGGTCGCGCTGGAGCACGGAGACCGCAGCGAAGGCGGTGGCGATGGCGATCGGGGTGTTGACGAACAGGCACCAGCGCCAGTTCAGGTACTCGGTCAGCAGCCCGCCGGCGATGAATCCGATCGCGGCGCCGCCGCCGGCGATCGCGCCGAAGATGCCGAAGGCCGTGCTGCGCTCCTTCGGGTCGGAGAACGTGGTGGAGAGCAGCCCCAGCGCGGACGGGGCGAGCAGGGCGCCGAACGCGCCCTGGAGGGCACGGGCACCGAACAGCATCGTCGGGTCGACCGCCGCGCCGCCGAGGGCGGAGGCCAGCGCGAAGCCGAGCAGTCCGATGATGAAGACGCGCTTGCGGCCGAAGAGGTCGCCCAGCCGTCCGCCGAGCAGCAGCAGGCCGCCGAAGGCCAGCGTGTAGGCGGTGATCACCCACTGCCGGTCGGCGTCGGATATGCCCAGGTCCCGCTGGGCGGACGGCAGTGCGATGTTCACGATGGTGATGTCGAGGACGATCATGAGCTGGGCGACGGCGATGACGGCCAGCGCCCACCAGCGCCGGCTGTCCGCGTCCTCATGACCGGTGGCGGTTTGCACACTCACTGGTCGAGCCTTCCGGAGTGGGTCGGAGAGGTCACGCAGTCGCCTTCCAGCCAATACCCGGGCCCGACGAAAGGGCAAGGAAAAACCTTGCCAAATCGGACTTTTGGGACAAAAGAACCAGGGTCCTGGGACTACGGGACGAGTCCCCGGGACCCTGGTTCCGTCCCCTCGGCCAGGGCCTACAGCGCCGAGAGCTCGTCGACCAGGTCGTCCAGGCCCAGCGAGCCCTGCGAGAGCGCCGCCATGTGCCACGCCTTGAGGTCGAACTCCTCGCCGCGCGCCTCGTGCGCCGCTCGCGCCGCCGCCCGGCCGCGCAGCCAGGCCCGCTCGCCGAGCTTGTAGCCGATCGCCTGGCCGGGCATGCCCAGGTAGCGGACCAGCTCGCTGTCCAGGAAGTCGTCGGACAGGCCGCAGTACTGCCCGAAGAACTCGCGGGCGTGCTCCGGGCTGACCGGCTCGCCCGGCTTGTACGGCGAGTCGGCCGGGAAGTCCAGGCCCGCGTGCATGCCGATGTCGACGATGACCCGCAGCGCGCGCATCATCTGCGCGTTGAGGTAACCGAGGCGCTGGCCCGGGTCGGTGAGGTAGCCGAGCTCGTCCATCAGACGCTCGGCGTACAGCGCCCAGCCCTCCAGGTTGGCGCTGACCCCGCCGAGGCTCACCTGGTAGGTGGAGAGCCGGTCGGCGACGTAGTTCCACTGCGCGAGCTGCAGGTGGTGACCCGGGACGCCCTCGTGGTACCAGATCGACACCAGGTCCCAGAGCGGGAAGCGCTCCCGGCCGAGCAACGGCAGCCAGGTCCGCCCCGGGCGGTTGAAGTCCAGCGACGGCGGGGTGTAGTACGGCGCGGCGGCGCTGCCGGACGGGGCGATCATGGACTCGACCCGGGTGACCGGCTCGGCCAGGTCGAAGTGGATGCCCTGGAGGTCCCGGATCGCCTGGTCCATCAGGCCCTGCAGGTGCTCCCGGATGGCCTCGACGCCCTCGACGGCCGGGCCGTCGGTACCCAGCCAGGCCATCGCCGCCATCGGGTCGGAGCCGGGCAGGACCTTCTCGGCCTCGGCCCGCATCTGGGCGAGCAGGTCGTGGAACTCGGTCCAGGCCCAGGCGTACGCCTCGTCCAGGTCCAGGTCGGCGCCGGCCCAGTAGCGGACCCACCGGCGGTAGCGCTCGCGGCCCACCGCGTCCGGGGTGTCCGCGGCCGCCGGGCCGTAGACGTCGCGCAGCCACTCGCGCAGCGCCGCCAGCGCCTCGGAGGCGGCCACCGCGTACCCGGACAGCTCGGCGCGCAGACCCTCCGGCGCGTCCTGGACGAACTGCCCGAACCAGCCGCCGGGGACCTCCCCCTCCAGCCACTCGCCGATCTGCCCGACCACCGTGCTCACCTGGCGCGGGCCGGACAGCAGGCCCCGCTCGATGCCGGCGGCCAGCGTCTGCCGGTACTGCTCCAGCGCGACCGGGACCTTCGCCAGCCGGCGGCCGAGCACCTGCCACTCGGCCTCGGTGCCGGTGGCCATCAGCGTGAAGGACTCCCGCAGCTCGTGCACCGGGGAGGCCAGGTTGCGCACCGCGCGGAGGTCCTCCCCCGCGTCGTGGACGGCGAGCTCGGCGGTCAGCCGCTCGCGCAGCAGCCGGGCGCAGCGGCGCTCCGCCTCGTCCTCGGCGGCGCCGGCCCGTTCGGCCTCGTCGAGCTGCGCCAGGGTGCGGCGGCCGAGGTCGGCGATCGCCTCGCGGCCGGCCGGGGAGAGGTCGGGCAGCCGCTCGTCCTCGGGGTTGAGACCGAGGTAGACCGCGGTCAGCGGGTCGAGCTCGGCCAGGGCACGGACGTACCCGTCCGCGATGCGGCGGGGGGTGGTGCCGTCGGCGGTGATCAGTTCTTCAACCATTCGGACATCATTTCGTGGCGCAGCCCGTTTGCAACCCCCTGACCACCGGCGCCCGTCGGCCCTTTCCCGGGGTCGACGCGCGAAAATCCGTTCGGCGCGACAGGATCCGATCCGTCCGACGCCCATTACGCTGACCGCCATGGAAGCCCGCCCCACCCCGGCATCCGACCAGGTGCCCGCCCCGGCTGTACCCGACCTGCGCCCGCGCCGAACCGGCTACCGGCGACTGCCGGTCCAACAGCGGCGCGAGCAACTGATCGCGGTCGCCCTGGAGCTGTTCGCCTCCCGGCCGCCCGAGGAGGTGAGCCTGGACGACGTCGCCGAGGCCGCCGAGGCCTCCCGCCCGCTGGTCTACCGCTACTTCGCGGGCGGCAAGCAGCAGTTGTACGAGGCCGCGCTGCGCACCGCGGCCGACGAGCTGACCAGCCGCTTCGCCGTCCCGCTCGCCGGGACGCCGTCCGAACAGCTCTCGGCCGTGCTGGACGGCTACTTCGCCTTCGTGGCCGAGCACGACGCGGGCTACTCGGCGCTGCTGCGCGGCGGTTCGGTGGTGGAGACGGCCCGCACCTCGGCGATCGTCGACGACGTCCGGCGGGCGGCACTGCGGCGGACGCTGCGCCACCTGGGCGTGCGCGAGGCCGGGCCGCGGCTGACGCTGCTGGTGCGCTCGTGGATCGCGGTGGTCGAGGGCGCGTCGCTGAGCTGGCTGGACGAGGGACGCACGCTGCCGGTCTCCGAGCTGCGGGACTGGCTGGTGGACCAGTTCACCGCGATGGCGGCGGCGACGGCCCTGCACGATCCGCAGACGGCGGAGGTGCTGGCCGGGGTGCTCGCCCTGGAGGGGCCGCGGGCGGAACGGGCGGAGCGGCTGCGCGAGGTCCTGCACCGGCCGTGAGGCGGCCGGCGGGGGCGGTGCGGGCGGTGCTGCGACGACCGTGAGGCGGCCGGCGGGGGCGGTGCGGGCGGTCCCGCGGACCCGACCCCCGTGCCAAGGGTCGGGACGTCGCGGGTCACGCCTTGCCGAGCACCTGGCGCTGGCGGCCGAGGCCGTCGACCTCGATCTCGACGACGTCGCCCGGGGCGAGGAACGGCGTCCCGGGGCGACCCAGGGTGACCCCGGCCGGAGTGCCGGTGACGATCACGTCGCCCGGCTCCAGCACCATGAACCGACTGGCGTAGCGGACCAGTTCGAGCACCGGGAAGATCATCTCGGCGGTGCTGCCGTGCTGCCGTTGCTCGCCGTTGACCCAGAGCCGCAGCGTCAGGTCCTGCGGGTCCGCCACCTCGTCGGCGGTGACCAGCCAGGGCCCGAGCGGGGTGAAGGTCTCCGCCGACTTGCCCTTGTCCCACTGGCCGCCGCGCTCGAACTGGAAGGCCCGCTCGGTGACGTCGTTGGCGATCGTGTAGCCGGCGATCACCCCGGCGGCCTCGGCGTGCGAGTCCAGGTAGCGGGCGGTGCGCCCGATCACCACGGCCAGCTCGGCCTCGTAGTCGGTCTTCTCGCCGCCGCGCGGCACCAGCACCTCGTCGTACGGGCCGACCACCGTGGAGCTCGGCTTCAGGAAGATCACCGGCTCATCCGGGATCGCGGCCCCGGCCTCGGCCGCGTGGTCGCGGTAGTTGAGCCCGATGCCGACCACCTTGCCCGGCCGGGCCACCGGCGCACCCACCCGCTGCCCGTCCAGGTCCACCGTCGGCAGGACGCCGGCGGCGACCTCCCGGGCCAGTGCGGCCGGGTCGAGCCCGGCCAGGAAGGCCCCGTCGAGGTCGCGGGCCCGTCCGGACAGGTCGTACGCGGTGCCGTCCTCACCCAGGACGACCGGGCGCTCGGCGCCCGGGGGTCCGACGCGCAGGAGCTTCATCGATCCGTCACCAGCCTTTCGTCGCAGCTCACCGGGGCGGCACGGACACCGCTCCCGAGTCTGGCAACGAGGTATACCAACGGCCCGGGGCGGCGGGCCAGACCGTCCCGGTGGGCGAAATCCTCCCGGTTTCCGTCCCGGCCCGGGCCCCGGATCGGCGGCACGCACGGTTGACACCGGCCGGGACCCGCCCGCGCCGGGCGGGCGCGAGCCGCTCCGCCGTCGGCGAACGCCTGCACGCCCAGGGCGAACGCGGGCGTGCCGCGCCGGTGCGGGGCGCAGGATCCGGGACATGGAGATCACCCGGGTACGCGACGAGTTGCACATGATCACACTGGACTTCGGTGCCGCCTACCTCTGGCGGGACGACCACGGACTGACCCTGGTCGACACCGGCATCGCCGGCTCCGCCGACGACATCGAGAAGGGCATCCGCGCCGTCGGCTTGGATCCGGCCGCGCTGCGCCGGATCGTGCTCACCCACCACCACGAGGACCACACCGGCTCCGCCGCCGAGCTCGCCCGCCGCCGGGGCGCCGAGGTGGTGGCACACCGGCTGGAGGCGCCGGTGGTGCGGCGCGAGCAGCCGCCGGTACCACCGGTGCTCAGCCCCTTCGAGCAGCAGCTGTGGGACGGCCTGCCGCCGATCCCGCCCGCCGAGCCCTGCCCGGTGCACCGCGAGGTCGAGGACGGGGACGTGCTGGACACCGGCGGCGGCGCGGTGGTCCTGCACGTGCCCGGCCACACCGACGGCAGCATCGCGCTGCACCTGCCCGGGCCGGGCGTGCTGTTCACCGGGGACGTGGTGTCCAACGTCGGGGGGCAGACCCGGCCGGGGGTGTTCCACACCGACCCGGCCCGGGCCCTGGCCTCCTTCCACCGGCTGGCCGCACTGCCGGTGGGAACGGCCGTGTTCGGACACGGCGACCCCATCGCCGAGGGCGCCTCAGCCGCCCTGCGCACCGCCGCCGAGCAGCACCCGCAGGCTTAGCGCGCGCGGCCGGCCGGGGCCGAGCCGGGCGACCTCCCGCTGCCAGTGCGCGAGGTCGCGCCGCGCGTCGGCCCTGGTCTCCGGGGCGGCGCCCGACACCTGCGCCAGCTCGTCCAGCAGGGCGACCGCGGCGCCCGGGCTGCCGTCCCGGGCCAGCCAGAGGGCCAGGTCGTGGCAGGTGCGCAGGGTGCGCGGGTCGTCCGGGCCGCAGATCCGGGCGAAGTCGGGGACGAGGGCGGTGAGGATCTCCACCGCCTCGGCCGGCTCGTCCGCCGCGCCGTGCTGCCAGGCCCGGTCGGCCCGCCGGCGCAGCTGCTCCGGGCTGGGGTCGTCCGGCCGCAGCATCCCCGGCCGGACGGCGCGCAGCCGCTCCAGCACCTCGGCGGCCCCGGACGGCCGGTCCTCGGGCCGTTTGGCGAGCAGCCGGGCGACCAGCTCGGCCAGCGCCGGGTCCTTGCTGCGCACCCGCGGCGGGACCTCCTCCAGGTGCTTGTACATGTACTCGGCGGCCGAGGCGGCGCGGAACGGCCGTCCACCGGTGCAGACCTCGTACAGCATGACGCCGAGCGCGTAGAGGTCGGCGCGGCCGTCCACCGCGCCGCCGGACCAGCACTCGGGCGCGAGGTACGGGACGGTGCCGATCACGTTGCCGGTGGAGGTGAGCCGGACGGTCTGGGTGACCAGTCGCGCGATGCCGAAGTCCAGGACCTTGGCCCGCTCCCCCTCCCCCTCGTCGGTGACCATCACGTTCTCGGGCTTGATGTCCCGGTGGACGACGTCCGAGCGGTGCGCGGCGTCCAGCGCCTTGCAGACGTGCCGGATCCAGCGCAGCGCCTTCGCGTGGTCCGGCAAGCCCTCCTTGAGCACCTCGGACAGCGCCCGGCCGCGGACCAGCTCCATCACCAGGTAGGGGATGATCTTCCCGGAGCCGGCCGCGGTCCACCCGTAGTCGTACACGGTCACGATGTGCGGGTTGCTGAGGCTGCCGGCCGTCCTGGCCTCGCCGGCGAACCTGCTGACCGCCTCCCGGTCGGTGGCGTGCTCGGCGAGCAGCACCTTCACCGCGACCTCCCGGGGGATGGTCGTGTCGGTCGCCCGCCAGACCACGCCGAAGCCGCCCCTGCCCAGCCGCTCCTCCAGCCGGTACCGGCCGCCGAGCACCTCGCCCTTCTCCATGCCCTCCCCCAACTCGACCGCGCCCGCCCGGCGTTCGCCGTCGGAGGGGTCACCATAGCGGCGGGCGGGGACGAACGGGTGAACGGAACCGGGTGGGTGTGCCGGGAGGCCGCTACGGCTTCGGCTTGGGCAGGCCGGGCGGGTTGGTCTCGGAGGACCGCACGGCCTCGCCGTCCAGGCCCCAGCGCTTGAGCACCTGCCCGTAGGTGCCGTTCCTGATCGCCTCGTCGATCGCCGCGCCGAGTGCCTTGACCAGGCCGTTGTCCTTCTTCGTGGTCGCCGCGATCTTGCCGATGACATCGGCGCCGCCGCCGGAGTAGGTGCCGACGACCTCGGTCTCGCCGGTCTGCACCGCGTGGAAGGCCAGGCTGGGGTTGGGGCCGGTGTAGACCTCGATCCGGCCGGAGGACAGCGCCAGGTAGTAGTCGGTGCCCTGGAAGTACTTGATGTCGATCGGCTTGCGGCCGGCCCGGACGTTCTCCTCGCTCCAGGCGACCAGCAGCTTCTCCTGGTTGGTGCCGGTGGCGACGCCGACCGACCTGCCCGCGAGGTCCGCGGCGCCGGCGACCTTGAGGCCGCTGCCCTTCCTCGCCTCGAAGCCCAGGACGTCCAGCCGGTACGTGGCGAAGTCGTACTTCTCCTTGCGCGCCTCGGTGACCGTGATGTTGGACAGGCCCACGTCGTACTTGCCGCTGTCCAGGCCGACGAAGATGTTCTCCCAGGACACCGGGTTGAACTCGACCCTGAGGCCGAGCACTCCGCCGATCAGGGTGGCGATGTCCGGCTCGACGCCGATGACGGTCCTGTCGTCGTTGGCGTAGAAGTCCAGCGGCGGGGTGGTGCCGATCGAGTCGACGACGGTCAGCGTCCCCTTCTTCCTGATCTCCTCCGGGACGAGCGCGGCGATCGCGTCGACCTTCGGCGTCGTCACCCGGTTCTGGTTCGGCGACAGGTTCACCACCGTGCCGTCGGGCGCGGTGCTGCCCCTGGCCGGGGCGAGTTCCGCCGCGGCACCCGTGGCGCCGCTGCCGCAGCCGGCCAGGACGAGGGCGGCGGCGAGTACGGCGGCCGAGGTCACCAGGGCGCGGCGGGGTAGGGACATGGCGGAACTCCTGCTCGGTGAAGGGGACTTGAAGGGGGCGCGGGAAAGGGGCGCGGCACGGGGGCGCGGGAAAGGGGGATGCGGAGAGGGAGGGACGTGCGGCAGGGCGGCGCGTTCAGAGCACCTTGGCGAGGAAGGCCCGGGTCCGGTCGTGCCGGGGCCGGTCCAGCACCTCGGCGGGCGGGCCCTGCTCGACGACCACGCCGCCGTCCATGAAGACCACGGTGTCGGCGACCTCGCGGGCGAACCCGATCTCGTGGGTGACCACGATCATCGTGGTGCCGCTGCGGGCCAGGTCCTTGATGACGTCCAGCACCTCGCCGACCAGCTCCGGGTCGAGCGCCGAGGTCGGCTCGTCGAACAGCAGCACCTTCGGCTCCAGTGCCAGCGCCCGGGCGATCGCCACCCGCTGCTGCTGCCCGCCGGACAGCTGCCGGGGGTAGGCGGCGGCCTTGTCGGCCAGCCCGACCCGCTCCAGCAGCGCCGACGCCGTCGCCCTGGCCTCGGCCCGGGGCCGGCGCAGCGCGGAGACCGGCGCCTCGACCAGGTTCTCCAGCACGGTGAGGTGCGGGAACAGGTTGAAGTTCTGGAACACGAAGCCGATGCCGGTGCGCTGGCGCAGCACCTCGCGTTCCTTGAGCTCGTACAGCTTGTCCCCGGAGCGCCGGTAGCCGATCAGCTCGCCGTCGATCGCGACGTGGCCGCGGTCCAGCTTCTCCAGGTGGTTGATCGCCCGCAGCAGGGTGGACTTGCCGGAGCCGGACGGACCGAGCACCACGGTCACCGAGCCGGCCGGGACGTCCAGGTCGACCCCGCGCAGCACCTCCAGCCGGCCGAAGCTCTTGTGCAGGCCGCGGACCTGCACCATCGGGGCGGCGTCGGTCGGTCCGGTCTTCGTCAGGGTGGTCACGGCTGTCCTCCGGAGGTGCGAGCGACGGGCGAGGTGCGGGCGACGGGCGAGGTGCGGGCCGGCAGGCTCCGGACGAGGGCCCGGACGCGCTGCAGCGGGGTGGGCGGCGGGGTGCGCCGCGCGCCGCGGGCGAAGTGGCGTTCGACGTAGTACTGGCCGATCGACAGCACGGTGGTGAGCACCACGTACCAGACGGTGGCGACCATCAGCAGCGGCACCACCCGGCCGGTCCGGCCGTAGATGACCTGGGTCTGGTAGAAGAGCTCGCCGATGGCCATCACGTAGACCACCGACGTGCCCTTGAGCAGCGAGATGACCTCGTTGGCGGCGGCCGGCAGGATGCCCCGCATGGCCTGCGGCAGCACGATCCGCCAGACCTGCCGCCGGCGCGGGATGCCGAGGGCGGCGGCGGCCTCCCGCTGGCCGGCGTCCACCGCGATGACGCCGCCGCGGATGATCTCGGCGGCGAACGCGGCCTGGTGCAGTCCGAGGCCGAGCACCGCGGCCCCGAGCGCGCCGAGCACACCGACGGTCTCGAAGTCGGCGAAGGTCGGGCCGAAGGGGATGCCGAACCCGAACCGCTTGTAGAGGTAGGAGAGGTTGAACCAGAACACCAGCTGGACGATCAGCGGGATCGAGCGGAACACCCAGACGTAAGCCCAGGCGATGGCCCGCAGGATCGCGCTGCGGGACAGCCGCATCGCGGCCACCCCGGCGCCCAGCAGGAAGCCCAGCACCGTTCCGTAGGCGGTGAGTTCGAGGGTCCGGCCGATCGCCTGGAGGATGGTGTCGGCGGTGAAGTAGACCCGGAAGGTGGCCCAGTCCCAGCCGGGGTTGGTGGCCAGGCCGTGGGTGAACTGGGCGAGGACGACCAGGGCGACGGCCCCGGCCGCCCAGCGCCAGGGGTGCCGGGCGGGGACGGTCGGCAGGCCCTCCAAGGCGTCGAGGTCGACGGCGGCCGCGGTTCTGCGGCGGGCCGGGGGCGCGGGGGTCTCGGTGGTGACGGTCATCGGAGGCTCCTTGGGCCTGTGAGCGGAGGACCCGGCGTCGAGAGGCCTGGCGTCGAGGGGCCCGGCGGCGGAGGACCCACCGGTGGAAGGCCCACCGGTGGAAGGCCCGGCGTCGGAAAGCCCGCCGACGGAAGGCCCCGCGGCGGAGGGCCCACCGCCGGAGCGGGCCGGCGGCGGAGCGGGCCGGTGCTCACGCGTGCTCGGGCGGGCTGATCTGCGATTCCTTGATGGCCGAGTCGGTGACCCCCCACTTGCGCAGGATCCGCTCGTACGTCCCGTCCTTGATCAGCTGGTTGACCGCCGCCTGGAAGGCCGGGGTGAGCTTCGAGCCCTTCTTGAAGGCGAAGCCGACGTCGAGGCGGTGGAACTCGCCGAGGAAGCGGAGGCCGGAAGCCTCCTGCGAGGCCTGGTGGCGCAGGCCGTTGATGGTGGACATCTCGACGTCGACCCGGCCCTGCCGGAGGCTGGTCAGCAGCGCACCGCTCTCGCTGAACGCCTTGACCTCGTACGGCTTCTTCCCGGCGTCGGTGCAGACGTTCCTGCGGCTGTTGAGGGTGGTTTCGAAGGTGGTGCCGGCGCCGGTGCCGACGGTCAGCCCGCACAGCTGGACCAGGTCGGTGATCGGCTGGATCGCGGTGTTGTCCTTCTTCACCGCAAAGCCCTGGCCGTCGTCGATGTAGGTGACGAAGTCGATGGTCTTCAGCCGGGCCGTGGTGACCCCGAAGTTGCCGGTGCCGACGTCGAACTTCCCGCTGTCCAGGGCGGGCAGGATGGTCTCGAACGCGGCCTCCTGCCGTTCCACGGTCAGGCCGAGCACCTTGGCCACCGCGTCGGTGAAGTCCACGTCGATCCCGGCGGGCTTCTTGCCGACCTGGTCGACGTAGAACGCGGTGGGCGCCGCACCGAAGGACGAGCCGAACTTCAGCGCGCCGGCCCTGCGGACCTCCTCGGGAAGCAGCGCGGCCGCGGCCTCCGACCTGGCCAGGCCGGAGACGACGTCCTCGGTGGCGGAGGCGGCCGGGCCGCCCGTCCCCGCCGCACCCGCGATCTTCGGGTCCGAGCCGCAGGCGGCCAGGGCCAGGACCGGCAGCAGGGCGGTGGCCGCGAGCAGGCGGCGGCGGACGGTGGTGGTTCTCACGGGGGGCCTTTCAGGGGGTGTGGACGGGCTGCCGCGCGGGCGCGGCGGGGAGAAGCTGCCCGGACAGGTCGGGAAGGTCCTTCTCGAACGGCAGCGGGCCGATCGTCAGCGGATCTGCGCTGACGTCGAACAGCGGGGTGTACCCGGCCGCCAGGTAGAGGCCCCTGGCCTCCGGCTGGCGCGGCCCGGTGGTGAGGTGGATGCGGGTGTAGCCGGCCTCGGCGGCGGTCCGCTCCAGTTCGGCCAGCACCCGGCGGGCCAGGCCGCGGCGGCGGTGCGCGGAGTGCGTCCACATCCGCTTCACCTCGGCGGTGTGCTCGTCGTACCGCTTGTACGCGCCGCCGGCCACCGGTTCGCCGCCCTCCAGGAGGAGCAGCAGCACGCCGTGCGGCTCGGCGAAGGCCTCGCCCGGGTAACGGCTCATCTCCCGGTGCGCCTCGGGGCCGTACCGGGTGACGTACTCGTGGGTGAGTTCGCGCAGCAGCGGCTCGACCAGCCGGTCGTCGACGGTGACCCGGCGGAACTCGGCCGGCGGCGCCGTGCTCACGCCTGCACGGCGATCAGTTGCCGGCGGTCGCGCTCGGCCCGCTCGTCCCGGGCCGCCTGCTCGGCGGCCTTCGCGGCGTCCCGCTTGGCGACCTCCTCGCGGACGATCGGGATGACGTACCGGCCGAAGTCGATGGCGTCGTCCAGCAGGTGGTAGCCGCGGGCGGACAGGATGTCCACGCCGAGGTCGTGGTAGTCCAGCAGGGCCTGGGCGACCGTCTCCGGGGTGCCGACCAGCGCGTTGGAGTTGCCCGCCCCGCCGGTGGCCGCGGCGGTCGGGGTCCACAGCGCGCGGTCGTAGCGCTCGCCGGCCTCGGCGATCTCGATCAGCCGCTGCGAGCCGACGTTCTCGGGTGTCACGGCCTCCGGCGTCGCGGGCCCCGCCGTCCGCCCCGCCGCCGGCCGGTCGGCGGCCCGGCGGGCCCGGATCGCGGCGACCGTCCGGTGCGCCTTCTCCCAGGCCAGTTCCTCGGTCGGCGCGATGATCGGCCGGAACGCCACCTGGATCCGCGGCAGGTCGGTCCGCCCGGCGGCCCGCGCCGCCTCCCGCACCCGCTCGATCTGCTCGGCGGTCCGGGCCAGCGGCTCGCCCCAGAGGCAGTAGATGTCGGCCTCGGCGCCGCCGGCCGCGTAGGCCGCGTCCGAGGAGCCGCCGAAGGAGACCGCCGGACGCGGTTGCTGCACCGGGAAGACGTCCGAGACGAAGTCCTCGAAACGGTAGTGCGGGCCCTCGTGGTCGAAGGGCTCCCGGCTGGTCCACGCCTTCTTCACGATGCCGATGTACTCGCGGGTGCGCTCGTAACGCTCGTCCTTGGTGAGGAAGTCGCCCTCGCGGCGCTGCTCGTGGTCGTTTCCGCCGGTGATGAAGTGCACGGTGAGCCGACCGTCGCTGATCCGATCCAGCGTCGCGAAGGTCTTGGCGGCGAACGTCGGGTAGGAGACGTTGGGCCGGTGGGCCAGCAGGATCTGCAGCCGGTCGAGGTGCGAGGCGAGGTAGGCCGCCGAGGCCGCCGGCTCCGGGGCGCCGGCCCCGTACGCGAAGAGCACCCGGTCCCAGCCGTGGTCCTCGTGCGCCCGGGCCAGCCGCAGGGTGTAGTCGCGGTCGAAGGCGGCGGTGGTGCGCGGGGTGGTCTCCGAACCGTCGCCGGTGGCGGCGATGCCGAGGAATTCGACGGGCATGGCGGAACCTTTCGGGTGAGCGGGGATCCGGTGGGCCGCGGGTGGGCGGACCGGAGGCGGCCGTGGCGGGGCGGCCGTCGGGCACGTGACGGTGACGCGGGCAGGCTGGAGCACGGCGAAGGCCGGACCGAACGGGGGAACAGGGGAACAGGGGAACAGGGAACGGGGAACTGCCGGAGCGCAGTGCGAAGTCGGCGATGACAGCTAATACCTGACGTGCCGTCACGTAGGGACGGCGGCTCCCGGCCCGCGGCGGGGCAAACCGAGGGAGGACTCCCCGAGGGAATCAGGGCCGAGGGAATCAGGGCCGAGGACGGTCAGGGCCGAGGGACGGTCAGGGCCGGACGGGCGGCCGCTGTCGGGTCAGCCGCGACACGCCGCGGACCACACCCGACCGAAGTCGATGTGGTCGCGGGTGACCAGGGGCTGCTCGGCGTACATGGCCTCAAGTTGAGCAGCCGCCCGGTCCCGCGTCAACCACCCATCATTGCCGCACTGTTGCGATCTCCTGTCACTTCCCCGACCGCTGCCGCAGGACCGCCCCCGCCCCTCGGGCCACCCTTGACAGCCCTCGTTCGCGCATGCGTACGATCACGGCGGAGTGCAGTGCAACCGTGCCGGACGCGTTGAGGGACGCGGGCCGGCACCCCCGGCCGTACGTACGTGACCGCCGCCGTACCCGCCCGCCCGCACTCCCGCCAGGAGCCTCCGCCATGGCCAGCCCGCAGGACGTCCTGCCCGCCCCCTCCGCACTCGACCGCTCCGCCCCGCCGCCCGTGGCCCGGATCGTCGCCCGCCGCAAGCCCGGCCAGTGGGCCGCCGCCGGCGTCGCACTGCTGCTGGCGACGATGGCGGTGACCTCGGCGATCCGCAACGAGGCCTTCCAGTGGAGCGTGGTCGCGGACTGGTTCACCGCCCGGTCCGTGCTCGACGGCCTCACCCTGACCCTGTGGCTGACCGCCGTCACCCTCGCGCTCGGCTTCGCGTTCGGCACCGTCCTCGCCGTCATGCGGCTGTCCGCCAACCCGGTTCTGCGCACGCTCAGTTGGGTGTACATCTGGATCTTCCGCTCCACCCCGCCGCTGGTGCAGCTGCTGTTCTTCTTCAACATCGGCGCGCTCTACCCCACGCTCGGCCTCGGCATCCCGTTCGGCCCCGAGTTCGTCACCGTCAGGACGGTCGACCTGATCGGCCCCACCCTGACCGCCGTCATCGGCCTCACCCTGCTGGAGACCGCCTACGCCGCCGAGGTGATCCGCGGCGGCATCCTCTCCGTGGACCGCGGCCAGCTGGAGGCGGCCGCCGCGCTCGGGATCGCCCGCCGGCGGGTCCTGCGCCGCATCGTCGTGCCGCAGGCGATGCGCGCGATCGTGCCGACCGCCGGGAACATGCTGATCGGCGCGCTCAAGGGCACCAGCATCGTCAGCGTGCTGGCCGTCTCCGACCTGCTCTACTCGGTGCAACTGGTCTACCTGCAGTCGTACCGGGTCATCCCGATGCTGATGGTCGCCACCATCTGGTACCTGGTGATCACCACCCTGCTGTCCATCGGCCAGTACTACCTGGAACGCCACTTCGCCAGGGGCGCCACCCGCGACGGCCTGCCGCCCACGCCGCTGCAGCGGGCCCGCGCGGCCTACCGACGGGTGGTGGGGGCGTGACGACGCTCGTCATCGTCGGCGCCGGCCCGCGCGGCACCGGTCTGCTGGAGCGGATCGCCGCCAACGCCGCCGAACTCCTGCCCGCCGAACGTCCGTTGGAGATCCACCTGGTCGACCCGTACCCGCCCGGCGCGGGCCGGATCTGGCGCCACGACCAGTCCCCGCTGCTGCGGATGAACTCGATGGCCGAGGACGTCACCATGTTCACCGACGAGCGCTCCACCCTCGAAGGACCGGTCCGCCCCGGCCCCTCGCTCGCCGAATGGGCGGTACGGCAGGCGGAGTTCGCGCCGTACCGGGAGGTCGCCGACCCGACCGTCCGGGCCGAGCTGGACAGCCTCGCACCCACCGACTTCCCCACCCGCCGGGCCCAGAGCGCCTACCTGGACTGGGTGTTCCGCCGTGCCGTCGCCGACCTGCCGCCCCACGTCGGCGTCACCGTCCACCGGGACACCGTGCGGCGGATCGACGGCCCCGCCGACGGCCCGCAGACCGTCCACCTCGGCGACCGGACGCTCACCGCCGACCACGTCGCCCTCACCCTCGGCCACCTCGACTCGGCCCCGCACCCGCGCCACACCGCCGACGCCGACTTCGCCGCCCGACACGGCCGCTTCCACCTCCCGCCCGCCTACTCCGCCGACACCGCCACCGAGTTGGCGCGCATCGCCCCCGGCGAACAGGTGGTGCTGCGCGGCCTCGGCCTGGCCGCCGTCGACCTGGTCTCGCTGCTCACCGAGGGCCGCGGCGGCCGCTTCGAACCCACCGGCCGCGGCGACGCGCTGCGCTACCACCCGTCCGGCCGCGAACCGGTGCTCCACCTCGGCTCCCGGCGCGGCGTCCCGTACCACTCCAAGACCGGCTACCGGCTGCAGGGACCGCCCGCCCCGCTCCCCCGGTACTTCGACGCGGCCGCCGTCGACGCCGTGCTCGCCGGCGAAGGGCCGCTGGGGCTACGGCACGACTTCTGGCCGGCGATGGCCAAGGAGGTCGCCTTCGGACACTTCCACGAGCTGTTCCACGCCCACCCCGAACGCACCGCCCTGCCCTGGCCCGCGTTCTTGGCCCGGTACGACCGGCACGGCTGGTACACCCCCGAACTCGCCGCCCTGGTCGCCGAGGCCGTCCCCGACCCGGCCGACCGGATCGACTTCGAGCGGCTCGACCACCCGCTGGCCGGCCTCGAACTCGCCTCCGCCGAGGAGCTCCAGGCACACCTGCGCGGATACGTCGCCGCCGACGCCGACCGTCGCGCCGACCCCGCGCACAGCGCCGACCTCGGCGCCTTCCTCGCCCTGCTCTCCCTGTTCGGCCAGCTCCAGCGGGTCCTCACGAGCGGCCGGCTCACCGCCCGCTCGGTCGCCGAGGACGTGGACGAGTGGTTCTTCGGCTACTTCAGCTTCCTCGCCTCCGGTCCGCCCGGCTTCCGGCTGCGCCAGCTGCTCGCACTGTCGGAGGCCGGGGTGGTGCGCTTCCTCGGCGCGGGCGTACGGGTCGAACGGGACGAGGCCACCGGCACCTGGCGCGCCTCCGGCACCACCGTGCCCGGCCACACCGTCCACGCGACGGCACTCGTCGAGGCGTACCTGCCCAAGCACGCGCTGGCCCGCACCCTCGACCCCGTCCTGCGCGAACTGCACCGCACCGGGCGGATCGTGGAGGAGGTGGTGCGCGACCCCGACTACACCCACCGGTCCGGCCTGGTCACCATCGCCCCGGCCGACAGCCGGTTGCTCGACCCCACCCTGGGCGGCGCCCCGCACCCGCGCCGCACCGCGCTCGGCCCGCACACCAGCCTGCGCTCGGCCGCCGCCTTCGCCCGGCCGCACACCGACGCCCCGGGCTTCCGGCAGAACGACGCGGCCGCCCGGGTCCTGCTGCGGGCCCTGGCCGCGCTCCCGACGGCGGCCCTGGCCGCGTGAACGTGACCGTGGCCGTGACCGGCCGTCGCAAGCGGGGACCCGGGAACCGGGAACCGGGAACCGGGAACCGCGGCAGCATCCGCTGTCGACGGCTGCCCGCAGAAACGTCAGAGACGCCAGCGACGCCAGAGACGTCAGGGGCCGAAGATCTCCTCCACCAGGTCCTCGTCGGAGACGTGGTCCGGGGCGCCGAACACCACGTCCGCGACGCCCTTCAGGCCGATCCCGCGGTCCAGCGCGTCCATGCAGGCCCGGGCCTCCCCGTCGGTGGCGAAGTCCCAGACCCGCAGCCGGCGCACCAGCACAAGCGCCTCCACCGGGCTCATCCTCGGCGTCCGGCGCCGGTGCGGTCCGCCCGCGCCGCGGCGGCCCGCACCGGCGAGCCGCTGCTGGTAGCCGGCCAGGTCCTGCCAGGCCTGCGCGGTGCTCGGGTGGTGCTCACCGAGGACCCGGGCGAGGTCGGGCAGCAGCCCGTGCAGTTCGAGCACGGCGCCCTGCAGGTCGTCCCGGTTGGCCCGGTGCACCGCGAGGTCGTGCCGGGCCTTCAGGACGCGGGTGTCGTGCGGGCCCCAGACGGCGTGCAGATCGGGCAGCAGCTCGTGCAGCAGCCGGATCGCGGTGACCGTCGCACCGCTCTCGCCGACGCACCACACCAGGTGGTAGCGGGCGCCGAGGGTGTCCGGGTCGAGCGGGCCGAGCGCCGAGCGCATGTCGTCGACGACGCTCGTCAGCAGCCGGATCGCGCCGTCCAGGTCCCCGGTCCGGCTGAGGTACCAGGTGAAGTCCCGCCAGGTGCACAGGGTGTCGCGGTCGCCCGCGCCGAGCGCGGTCACGCACTCCTGGGCGACCGCCTGCAGCTGGATCGCCGACTCCCCGGCCGTCGCCGCCCCGTACGCGGCCGACCGCCGCTCGCGCAGCGCGGTCCGTACGCCGTCGGCCGGCGGTACGGCGAGCACCGGCGGGGTGGTCAGCGGTGACAGCACCGACGGCGCGGCGCTCGGCACGACGGGCGGAGCGGCCGGGGGCGCCGTCGGCGCAGCGGTCGGAGGTGCGACGGCCGGAGCGGCCGCGGGCGGAGGCGCCGTCGGCGCAGCGGCCGGAGGTGCGGCGGCCGGAGCGGCCGCGGGCGGCGCCACGGGCGGAGCGGTCGGTGCCGGCGGCACCACCGGCCCCACCGCCACCGGCCCCACCGCGACCGGCGCAGCCTGCGCCACGGGCGCGGCCGGCCCGGCCGCGGCCCGGTCGACCACCGTCGGCACCGCCACCGGCGTGTCGGCCGGCGGTACCGGCACCGCGGCCAGCTCCGCCAGCCGCCGCGCGACCGTCCTGGCGTCGGCCGGCCGGTCCGCCGGGTCCTTCGCCAGCAGTTCCGCGACCAGTCCGGCCACCTGCGGCGGCAGCCCGAACTGCGCCGGGTCCAGCGCCGGGGGCGCCTCGTTGAGGTGCTGGTACATCAGCACCGGCGTCGAATCACCGCCGAACGGCCTTGCCCCGGTGAAGAGTTCGACCAGTACGCAGCCGAGGGCGTACAGGTCCGCCCGGCCGTCCACCCGGCTGCCGGTCCACCGCTCGGGCGCCATGTAGGCGGGGCTGCCGACGATCGTCCCGGTGGTGGTGAGCCCGCCCGCGCCGGTGTCCAGCTGGGCGATGCCGAAGTCCAGCACCTTCAGGTGCCCGCCGCCGGTGAGCATCACGTTGTCGGGCTTGATGTCCCGGTGCACCATGCCGGCGTCGTGCGCGGCCGCCAGCGCCTCGCTGATCTGCCGTCCCCAGCGCAGGCCGAGCGCGGGCTCGGGCAGTCCCTCGCGCAGCACCTCGGTCAGGGTGCGGCCGGTGAGCAGTTCCATCACCAGGAAGGTGACCTCGCGGTCGCCGACCTCGCACTGGCCGAGGTCGTGCACGGTGACGATGTGCGGGTGCGACAGGTTGCCGGCCGCGCACGCCTCCCGCACGAACCGCAGGGCCGCCTTCGCCTGGTCGCCGCCGTGGTGCCCGATGACCTTGACCGCCACCGGACGCCGCATCCGGGTGTCCCGGGCCCGCCACACCACCCCGAACCCGCCCTGTCCGAGCTTCTCCTCCAGCTCGTACCGGCCGTCCAGGACGTCACCGACTCGCACGCGCCCCTCCCCCATCCGCCATGACGGACGAGACTCTACCGACGCCGCCGACCGCCCCTCCCCCCGCCCACGGCCAGGTGGAAGGATGGGCACCGAGCCCCCGCGACGGAGCGGCGGCCCCGGCGGTACGGCCGGATCGAGCAGAGCCGAGGAGAGCGGTCATGGCCAAGCAGGCCCCGCAGAGCGACCCGGCGCAGGACGCCCCCGAGGTTTCCGCGCCCCAGCACGCGGCCGCCGGACTGCCCGCCGTCGGCCACAGCCTGCGGATGGCCGCCGAGCAGATGGGCGCCCGCCGCACCCTGGCCACCCTGCGCAAGGTCAACCAGCCGGACGGCTTCGACTGCCCCGGTTGCGCCTGGCCCGAGCCGGACAGGACGCACACCGCCGAGTTCTGCGAGAACGGCGCCAAGGCCGTCGCCGAGGAGGCCACCGAGCGCCGGATCCGCGCCGACTTCTTCGCCGCCCACCCGGTCGCCGACCTGGCCGGGCGCTCCGGCTACTGGCTGGGCCAGCAGGGCCGGCTCACCGAGCCGATGCTGCTCGACGAGGGTGCCACCCACTACCGGCCGGTCTCCTGGGACGACGCGTTCGCGCTGATCGCCGAGGAGCTGCGCAGCCTGGACACCCCGGACGGCGCCGCCTTCTACACCTCCGGCCGCACCAGCAACGAGGCCGCCTTCGCCTACCAGCTGTTCGCCCGCCGGCTCGGCACCAACAACCTGCCGGACTGCTCCAACATGTGCCACGAGTCCTCCGGCTCGGCGCTCACCGAGACGCTCGGCGTCGGCAAGGGCAGCGTCAGCCTCAAGGACCTCTACCAGGCCGACCTGATCATCGTGGCAGGCCAGAACCCGGGCACCAACCATCCCCGGATGCTCTCCGCGCTGGAGCGCGCCAAGCGGGCCGGCGCCACGATCGTCAGCGTCAACCCGCTGCCGGAGGCCGGCCTGGAGCGGTTCAAGAACCCGCAGCACGCCCGCGGCCTGGTCGGCCACGGCACCAAGCTGACCGATCTCTTCCTGCAGATCCGCCTCGGCGGCGACCTCGCACTGTTCCGCGCGCTCAACCGGATCGTCCTGGAGCAGGACGGCGTCGACCGCGACTTCGTCGCCGAGCACTGCCACGGCTTCGAGGAGTTCGAGGCCCAGGCCCGGAAGACCGAGCGGGACGAGGTGCTGGCCGCGACCGGCCTGCCCTGGGAGCAGATCGAGGAGCTCGGCCGCCTGGTGCTGGGCTCGAAGAAGATCATCGTCTGCTGGGCGATGGGCCTCACCCAGCACAAGCACGCCGTCCCCACCATCCGCGAGGTGGTCAACTTCCTGCTGCTGCGCGGCAACGTCGGCCGCCCCGGCGCCGGTGTCTGCCCGGTGCGCGGGCACAGCAACGTCCAGGGCGACCGGACGATGGGCATCTTCGAGCGGCCCGCCAAGGCCTTCCTCGACGCGTTGGAGAACGAGTTCGGTTTCGAGCCGCCGCGCGCGCACGGCCTCGACTCGGTGGACACCATCCGCGCGATGCGCGACGGCAAGGTCAAGGTCTTCTTCGCGATGGGCGGCAACTTCGTCGCGGCCAGCCCGGACACCGAGGTCACCGAGGCGGCGATGCGCCGCTGCAGGCTGACCGTCCACGTCTCCACCAAGCTCAACCGCTCGCACGTGATCACCGGCGCCCGCGCCCTGATCCTGCCCACCCTCGGCCGCACCGACCGGGACGTCACCGGCGCCGGCGCCCAGTTCGTCAGCGTCGAGGACTCGATGGGGCAGGTCCACGCCTCCCGCGGCGGCCTGCGGCCGCCCGCGCCCGGCCTGCTCTCCGAGACCGCGATCGTCTGCCGCCTCGCCCGCGCCGTCCTCGGCCCGCGGGACACCCTGCCGTGGGAGGACTTCGCCACCGACTACGACACCCTGCGCGACCGGATCGCCCGCGTCGTCCCGGGCTTCGCGGACTACAACGAGAAGGTCCGCCGGCCGGGCGGCTTCACCCTCCCGCACGGTCCCCGGGACTCCCGCACCTTCCCCACCGCGACCGGCAGGGCCAACTTCACCGTCAACCCGCTCACCGCCCCCGAGGTCCCGCCGGGCCGCCTGATGCTCCAGACGCTGCGCTCGCACGACCAGTACAACACCACGATCTACGGCCTCGACGACCGCTACCGCGGCATCAAGGGCGGCCGCCGGGTGGTCCTGGTCAACCCCGCCGACGCCGCCGAACTGGGGCTCACCGACGGCGAGTACGTCGACCTGGTCGGCGAGTGGAAGGACGGCGTCGAGCGCCGCGCGCCCCACTTCCGGGTCGTCCACTACCCCGTCGCCCGCGGCGGAGCGGCGGCCTACTACCCCGAGACCAACGTCCTGGTCCCACTGGACTCCACCGCCGACATCAGCAACACCCCGACCTCCAAGGCCGTGGTGATCCGCTTCGCCGCCGACACCGGCGCATAACCCCCGACGAAGGCGGAGGCCGCCCCACGTCCTCGGACGCGGGGCGGCCTCGCCGTCGGAGCGGGCGGTCAGTGCGTGGGCGTCCCCAGCGGCCGGGTCGCCGTGGGGCTGCCCGGGACGGAGGCGGAGGCCGAGACGGAGGCGGTGGCGGAGCCGGTGCCGCTCGGGGTGCCCGCCGGGCTCCCCGTTCCGGTCGGGGTGGGCGTGCCGGGCGTGCCGGGCGGCGTGGTCGGGGTCGTCGGCGTGGTCGGGGTCGTCGGCGTGCCGGTCGGGGCCTGGGTGGGCGTCGGCGTGCCGGTGCCCGACGGGGTGCCCGGGTCGGTCGGGGTGCCGGTCCCGCCGGGGGTGGTCGGCGTGCCGGTGGGCTGGCCCGGGGACGTCGGCGGGGTGGTCGGGGTGGTCGGCGGAGTCGGCTTGGTGGGGTTCGGCGCGATCGGGGTGGTGGAGTCCCAGCCGGCCGGCAGGTCGGGCACCTTCCAGGCGCCGCCCGCGTCGTCGGCCGCGCCGGACGGGTCCGGCCGGACGGCACCGAGGATCGGCATCGAGCCGATCGGCGACACCTTGATGAACGCCCCCGGGCGCGGCGCCTGCACGATCAGCCCACCACCGATGTACATCCCGACGTGCGAGGCGTCCTGGAAGTAGATCACCAGGTCACCGGGCCGCAGCTGGTTGAGCGCCACGTGCGGCAGCTGCGCCCACTGCTCCTGGCTGGTGCGCGGGATGGGCTTGCCGGCGTGCAGCCAGGCCTGCGAGGTGAGGCCGGAGCAGTCGTAGGAGTCCGGTCCGATGCCGCCCCACAGGTAGGGCTTGCCGACCTGCGCCAGCGCGAAGGCCACCGCCCCGCGCCCCTGCTGCGAGGGCGTGCGCTCGCCCTTGCCGAGCGCTCCGGAGGCGAGGAACGCGAGCTGGGCCTCGTCGGCCTTCGCCTTCTCCAGCTGCTCCAGCTCGGTCCGCTGGGCGCCCGTCAGCGAGGAGACGACCTGTTCGACCGAGGCGAGGTCGGCGGCGACCTTGGCCTTGGCGGCGTCCTGCTGGGCGACCAGCCCCTGGGAGGCCTTCAGCGCGTCCTCGGTCTGCTTCTTCAGCCCGTCGAGCGCGTTCCGGTCGTTCTTCAGCCGCTCCAGGAACTCCGACTGGGAGCGGCTGGCCGTGGCGAGCAGCTCGGCGATGGTGACGGCCTCGTACGGGTCCTTGGACAGCAGCAGTTCGGCGTACGCGGAGGCGGCGCCGTTGCGGTACTGCGCGGCGGCCAGCTGCGAGGCGATGTCGGTGCCGGCGTCGACCTCCTTCTGCTGGCGTTCCAGCCTGCCCTGGAGGTCGGTGAGCGCGGCCTGCTGCTCGGCGACCTTGGCCACCGTGCCGTTGTACTCCTCGGTGGCGGCCTCGGCGCTCTGGTAGAGCGCGTGCAGCTGGTCGAGGAGCGGGCCGAGGGTGGCCTTGGCGGCGGCGAGCGGGTCGGCGCCCGCGACGACGGTGCCTGCGCCCGGGTCGGGTGCGGCCCAGGCGGCGCCGGCGGCGGCCGGCAGGGCGAGTGCGGCGGCCGCGAGGACGGCTCCGCACCGCAGGGCCGCCCGCACCCAGGGGCGCACGCCTGTCGTCTCCGTACGCTGTCCAGCCCCGCCCATGGGTTGGTCCTCCCCGCCCAGTGCCCTGTCCCGGTCTCCCGGATCCCGCAGATCCTCCCATGGGTTACTCGCCGGAAACAGGGCGCACGCGTACTGGGAGGTTAATTCTCGATTGAACTGTGAGACAGCTCTCAGCAAACCCGGTCGAACCAGGGCGTTCCACGCCAATGCCCAGTTCAGTGCGGTCGAGGTCACCCCGGCGAAAGCTTACGGTTACCACTAGTCAACCATCGGAACCACGATTCCCGGCTCAGTTCACCTTCCGTTTACCAAGCCGACCTACGGTCGCGACGTCACCAACGTCCGTGCGACAACTACGACGATTGTTTGGGTATGGAACACATCTCGTTCCTGGTAGCCGTTGTGATCATCACGGCGCTGGCCTTCGACTTCACCAACGGGTTCCACGACACCGCCAACGCGGCCGCCACCGCGATCGCGACCGGGGCCCTTCGTCCGAAGGTCGCGGTCACCATCGCGGCCGTCCTGAACTTCGCGGGCGCGTTCCTGTCCGTGAAGGTCGCCACCACCATCTCCGGCGGCATCGTCAACGAGAAGGCCGGGGTCCATCCCGAGATCATCTTCGCCGCACTGGCCGGAGCGATCCTCTGGAACCTGCTGACCTGGCTGCGCGGCCTGCCGTCCAGCTCCTCGCACGCGCTGTACGGCGGCCTGATCGGCGCCACGATCGTCGGCGTCGGCATGAACGGCGTCAACTTCGACACCGTGATCACCAAGATCATCATCCCGGCGGTCGCCTCGCCGTTCGTCGCCGGCCTGGCCTCCTGGGGCGCCACCAAGCTGGCCTACGCGATCACCCGCAAGGGCGACGGCGCGGCCACCGAGAAGGGCTTCAAGACCGGCCAGATCTTCTCGTCCTCGCTGATCTCGCTCGCGCACGGCACCAACGACGCCCAGAAGACGATGGGCATCATCACCCTGACCCTGGTCTCGGTCGGCGCCCTGCCGCACGGCGCGCTGCCCCCCACCTGGGTGATCGTCTCCGCCGGTGCCGCGATCGCGCTGGGCACCTACATGGGCGGCTGGCGGATCATCCGCTCGATGGGCAAGGGCCTGGCCGACATCCGGCCGCCGCAGGGCTTCGCCTCCGAGTCGGCCGCCGCGACGGTCATCCTGACCTCCTCGCACATGGGCTTCGGCCTCTCCACCACCCAGGTCTGCTCCGGCGGCATCATGGGCGCGGGCCTCGGCGGCCCCAAGGGCGAGCTGCGCTGGAGCATGGTCCGCCGCATGGTCTACACCTGGGGCCTGACCCTGCCGGCCGCCGCGCTGGTCTCCGGCGGCGCGGCCCTGCTGGCCGAGCAGGGCAGCTGGGGCGTCGCCCTGGTCGGCGCCGTGCTGGTGGCCGGCTCGGGCGCGATGTGGCTGATCTCCCGCCGCCAGCCGGTCGGCGCGGACAACGTCAACGACGTCACCACGGTCGAGGTCGAGGTCGCACCGGCCGTCGCCGCGAACGCCCCCACCCCCGCCTCGACCACGGTCGCGGCCTGAGCGCCGCAGGCTGAGGAGCACTCACCATGCACATCAAGTGGACCGCCCTGGCCCAGACCGCCGGTTTCAGCTTCGGCATCACCGTCGCCGTGGTCGCCGTCTTCGCGCTCGGCATCCTGGCCCTGTCCCGCCGCGAGGCCTCGCTGAGCGCCGCCCGTGAGGCCGGGAGCGCCCCGGCCCAGGGCGGCGGCAAGCTGGCCCTGGCCGGCGCGTACGCCTGCTTCGCGGTCTGCGCTGCGGCCGTCGGCTACGGGCTGACGCTGATCGCCGGCCACTAGGTCCGGACAGGGCCTGGCCCGGCCGCGGAGCCCGACGCAACGGGCCGGGGAGTGCGAAGGTGCACTCCCCGGCCCGTTCTCGTACGCCCGGTCGGGACCCGCGGGTCTCGACCCGTCGCGCGCGTCCTCGGTCCTGCCGGCCGGTCAGCTCTCCTGGGTGGTCCTCAGGACCGTCTCCCGGATGAAGAGCACGGTGACGAAGGCCAGCCCGGCGAAGGGCGCGGCCCACAGGAAGACGGTGCCGACGCCGTGCCCGAAGGCGTCGGTCACCAGCGGGACGATCGGGGCCGGCAGCTTGTGCAGGTCCGGGATGCCGCCGCCGGCCGCCGCGTGCCCGGCCGGGACGTGCGCGGCCGCCAGGTTCTCCGCCAGGTAGCGGCCGACCCGGTCGGTCATCAGCGCGCCGAGCGCGGAGACGCCCATCGCGCCGCCCATGGTCCGGAAGAAGGTGACCACCGAGCTGGCCGCGCCGAGCTCGTGCCGGGGCACCGTGTTCTGCACCGCGAGCACCAGGTTCTGGCTGGTCAGACCGAGGCCGACGCCGGTGATCGCCATGTAGAGGGAGAGCAGCCCGTAGTCCGTGTCGGCCCGGGTGGTGCCGAGCAGGCCGAAGCCGACCGTGAGCAGCGCGGTGCCGGCGACCAGGTAGGCCTTCCACTTGCCGTACTTGGTGATCAGCCGGCCGGCCACGGCGGAGGAGACCGCCAGGCCGAGGATCATCGGCAGGGTCATCAGGCCGGCCGTGGTCGGGGACTTGGCGCGGGCCAGCTGGAAGTACTGGCTGAGGAAGGTGGTCGCGCCGTACATGCCGACGCCGACCAGCACGCTGGCGAGGGCGGCCAGGGTGACGGTCCGGTACTTGAAGAGGTCCGGCGGGATGATCGGCTCGGCGGCGCGGCGCTCGACCACGACGGCCAGCGCGCCCAGCAGCAGGCCGCCGCCGACCATGGCCGCGGTCTGCCAGGACAGCCAGGCGTAGTTCTTGCCGGCCAGCGTGATCCAGATCATCAGCAGGCTGACCGAGGCGGTGATGACCAGCGCGCCCAGGTAGTCGATCCTCGCCTTGCGCTTGACCACCGGCAGCTTGAGGGTCCGCTGGACCACCGCGATCGCGAGCACGGCGAACGGGATGCCGACGTAGAAGCACCAGCGCCAGCCCAGCCAGGAGGTGTCCACGATGACGCCGCCGATCAGCGGGCCGCCGATGGTCGCGAGCGCGAAGACCGCGCCGAAGTAGCCGCTGTACCGGCCGCGCTCGCGCGGCGGGACCATCGCGGCCAGGCAGATCTGGCCGAGCGCGACGACACCGCCGGCGCCGATGCCCTGCAGTGCGCGGCAGGCGATCAGCTCACCGGTGTTCTGCGCGAGGCCGGCCAGCGCGGAGGTCGCGATGTAGATCAGCAGCGCGATCTGCAGCAACAGCTTCTTGCTGGCGAGGTCGGAGAGCTTGCCCCAGATCGGGGTGGAGGCGGTGAGGGTGAGCAGGGCCGCGGTGATCACCCAGGTGTAGGCGGACTGGCCGCCGTGCAGGTCGGCCAGGATGTGCGGCAGGGCATTGGAGACGACGGTCGAGGAGAGCACGGCCACGAAGAGGCCGAGCAGCAGGCCGGAGAGCGCCTCCATCACCTGCCGGTGGGTCATCTGCTGGGTGTCGACGGCGGCGGCGCTGCCGCTCGCGGCCTCGGTGGTCACGGTCATCTGGGTCCTTCGGCGCAGGCGGGCGGGATGCGCGCATCATGAAAATTCGTTGCCTTAAGCAACCATAAGACGAGATGGTTGAATTAGGCAACTTTCTTCAAGGGTGGGTAAAGCCCGCACGGGTACCCGCGCCGGCCACCCGCACCACGGCCACCGGTCGCCCGCACCACGAGCGCCCGTGACCCGCACCGACGGCGCCGGTGACGCCGCCCGGGGCTCCCCCGTCACTCGGCGGCCGGCTCCCCGAGGACGTCGTTGAAGCGGCGCAGCAGCTCCCCGAAGCGGGTCACGTCGTCCGGCGACCAGCCGCCCATCACCTCGCGCACCCGCCGCATCCGCACGTCCCGGGCGTCCAGGTAGCGCCGGCGCCCGTCCTCGGTCAGCGAGACCAGCGCGGCCCGGCGGTCCAGCGGGTCCGCCTCCCGGGCCACCAGGCCGAGGTCCTCCAGCGCCCGGATCTGCCGGCTCACCGTCGCCTTGCCCACCGAGAAGTGCAGGCCGACGTCGGTCACCCGGACCCGCCCGGCCTGCTCGATGTAGCCGAGCATGCTGTAGGCCGTGCCCTCCAGTCCGGGGTGCACCCGGCGTGAGAGTTCCGCCACTCTGGCCCGGCCCCGCCGGAACATCAGCGCGACCTCGCGCTCCACCACCACCAGGGCTTCCTCGTCGCTCACCGCGTCAGTATCGCGCAGCGGCCCCGGCCCGGACCCGGTGCGGGAGCTGCCGCGGACCAACTACTTCATGGTATGAAGTATCGGTTCCGGAGATCCGTTTTTCCCCGATACGCAAGGAGATGTGGATGGCAGCCCCTGGGCAGGGTTTCGTCGCCGAACTGAAGAGCGCGGTCACCCCGCGCGCGGCACTGCTCGTGATCGGAGTGCTGCTCCTCCAGCTCGGCTTCATCACCTCCTACATCGGCGCGCTGCACAAGCCCGCCCCGCACAACCTCTCCATCGCGGTGGTCGCCCCGCCGCAGGTCGCCCCCAAGCTGATCGGCGCGCTGGAGGCGGTCCCGAACGGCGCCGTCAAGGCCGTCACCGCGCCGGACGCCGAGACCGCCACCGCGCAGATCAAGGACCAGAAGATCTACGCGGCCTGGGTCGTGAACCCGACCGGCACCGAGGACACCCTGCTGGTCGGCGGCGCCCGCGGCCCGTCCGCCGCCAAGGCCGCCGAGACCGTCACCACCGCGATCGACCAGTCCCAGGGCCGGACGGTCAAGGTCCAGGACGTCGTGCCGCTCGCCAAGGGCGACACCAACGGCCTCTCCTCCTTCTACCTGGTGATCGGCTGGTGCGTCGGCGGCTACCTGGTCGCCTCGATCCTCGGCATCAGCGCCGGCTCCAAGCCGGCCAACGCCCACCGTCTGCTGATCCGCCTGGGTGTCCTGGCGCTCTACTCGGTCGCAGCCGGCGTCGGCGGCGCGATCATCGCCGGGCCGGTCCTGGACGCGCTGCCCGGCTCGATCCTCGCCCTGTCCGCGATCGGCGCCCTGGTGGTCTTCTCGGTCGGCGCGTTCACCATGGCGCTGCAGTGCCTGTTCGGGATCATCGGCATCGGCATCGCGGTACTGGTCTTCGTCGTCCTCGGCAACCCGAGCGCGGGCGGGGTCTACCCGGCGCCGATGATGCCGCCGTTCTGGCGGGCCATCGGCTCGGTGATCCCGAACGGCGCCGGCACCGGCGCCACCAAGTCGATCGCCTACTTCGGCTCGACCAACCTGGGGATGCCGATCCTGGTCCTGGTGATCTGGGCGCTGGTCGGCATCGGCATCGCCTTTCTGGCCGTCCTGCGCGGCCCCCGCGCCGAGGAGCGCGAGCCCGAGCCCACCGCAGTCGGGGTCTGATCCCTCCCCGCCACACCGAGCCCCCGGCCCCACGGCCGGGGGCTCGGCCCGTTCCCGGCCGGGGCCGCGCAGCGGAGGGTCAGCCGCCCGCGAGCAGCCCCGGGTCGGCGACGATGCCCCGGACCACGCGCACCGCGGCGCCCAGCAGCGGGCCGCGGCGGCCCAGCCGGGAGACGGTGAGCCGGTCCTCGGCCCACGGCCGGACGGTGACCCGGGCGGTCAGCTCGGCGCGCATCGCGGGGATCAGCCAGGGCGCCAGCCGGGCGTAGCCGCCGCCCAGCACCACCTCGGCCGGGTCCAGCAGGTTGACCGCGCCGGCGGCCGCGATGCCGAGCGCCGACCCGGCTCCGGCCAGGGCCGCGCGGGCCGGCTCCTCACCGGCCCCGGCCCGGTCGGCGAGCAGCGTCACCCAGTCGCCCCGGGCGCCGGTCAGGCCGGCCGCCCGCAGCACCGCCGCCTCGCCCGCGTACTGCTCCAGGCAGCCGCGCGCCCCGCAGGCGCAGCGGGGCCCGTCGGGGTGGACCGGCACGTGGCCGAACTCGCCCGCGTGGCCGCGCGCTCCCCGCAGCAGGCGCCCGCCGACCACGATCGCCGCACCGACCCCGGCCTCGGCGGAGACGTACAGGAAGTCCTCCGCGCCGTCGCCCAGCCAGCGCTCGGCCAGTCCGCCGAGGTTGGCCTCGTTGTCGGCCTCGACCGGCAGCTCGTCCAGGCCGTCCGCGCCCGGCCGCAGCGCCGCGCGCAGCCCGGCGGCCAGCGGGACGTCCTCCCAGCCCAGGTTGGCGGCCCGCTGCAGCACCGCGCCGGAGTCGCCGACCAGCCCGGGCACGGCCAGGGTGAGTCCGGCCGGGCTCAGGCCGGACTCGGCGACGGCCGCGCGCAGCAGCCGGGCCAGGTCGGCCATGACGGCGGCGGGCGTCCGGCCGTGGTTGGAGATCTCCTGGCGCCGCCAGGCGCGGACCTCCCCGCGCAGGTCGACCACGCAGGCGCCCAGGTGACGGACGCCGATCTCGGCGCCGAGGCCGCCGGGCCCGAGCGGGTTGAGTCCGAGCGCGGTGCCGGGGCGGCCGACCTTGCCGCTGGGCGCGGCGGGGCCCTCCTCGACGACCAGGCCGCCGGCGATCAGCTGTTCGGCGAGCGAGGAGACCGCGGCCCTGGTCAGCCCGGTCTCGGCGGCCACCTCGGCGCGCGAGCGCGGCCCGCCGGCGATCACCGTGAGCACCAGGGCCAGGTTGGCCCGGCGCATGCCCTGCTGGCTGGCCGGCCCGGTCCGGACGCCGTCCGGTTCGTGCATCAGGCTCACCTCGCCCCTTACGGCACATCCCGTGGCATCTCGGGTGCAGCGTAACCGGGTTCCGGGGTGACCGTCCGCACCAGGGCGGGCCCGGCCCCGGGCCGGTCGGCGAGCCGGGTGAAGACCCAGCGCTGCATCGCCCAGAAGCGGAACAGCATCGCGACGAAGGTGCCGACCACCATCCCGCTGACGAAGTCCGCGACCTCCTGGGCGAAGGGGCTGACGAACGGCTCGCGCAGGTCCAGGACGTACCGGGAGACCGCCAGCGGTACATCGTTGACGGCGATCGCCACCACGCTGACCAGGGAGAACAGCAGGACCTCACGCTGCCGGCCGCCGGCCCGGAAGGCCCAGCAGCGGTTCAGCACGTACGAGACGACGGTGCCGATCACGGTCGCGACGGTCAACGCGACCACCGGCTTGTGCTGCAGCACGGTGAACTTGAGTTCGAGGTTGACCACCACGGTGAGCACGAAGCAGGTGCCCCCGACCATCAGGAACTTCACCAGTCGGCGGTGGTGAACCAGGAAGGGGCGCAGCCGGTCCGGCACCCGGGCCAGAGCACGCTGCGTGAGGGACGGCATCTCCGCAGTCTCGCACGCGGGGATGCCGTCGGCCCCTCGGACCGCTGCTCAGGCGGCGACCAGCACCTCGGCCGGCTCCAGCGCCAGCTTCAGCACCTCGCGGACGTCCGCCACCGGGTGGACGGTGAGCCGCTCCAGCACCTCGGCCGGGACGTCGTCCAGGTCGGCCTCGTTGCGCTTGGGGATGATCACCGTGGTGACCCCGGCCCGGTCGGCGGCGAGCAGCTTCTGCTTCACCCCGCCGATCGGCAGCACCCGCCCGGTCAGCGACACCTCACCGGTCATCGCGACGTCGGTGCGCACCTTGCGGCCGGAGAGCAGCGAGGCCAGCGCCGTGGTCATGGTGATGCCGGCGCTCGGCCCGTCCTTGGGGACGGCTCCGGCCGGGACGTGCAGGTGCACGCCGCGGTCGCGCAGCGAGGTGACCGGCAGTTCCAGCTCGGCGCCGCGCGAGCGCAGGAAGGAGAGCGCGATGTGCGCCGACTCCTTCATCACGTCGCCCAGCTGCCCGGTGAGGGTCAGCCCGGTGCCGCCGGTCTCGGCGTCCGCGAGCGAGGCCTCGATGTAGAGGACGTCGCCGCCGGCACCGGTCACGGCGAGGCCGGTGGCCACGCCGGGGACGGCGGTGCGGCGCTCGGCCGGCTCCTGGGCGGACTCCGGCACGTGGTGCGGACGGCCGATCAGGGCGCGCAGGTCCTGCGGCCCGACCGCGGCGGGCAGCTCGCGCTCGCCCAGTTCGGCCTGTGCGGCGACCTTGCGCAGCACCCGGGCGATCGAGCGCTCCAGGTTGCGGACGCCCGCCTCACGGGTGTACTCCCCGGCCAGCCGACGCAGCGCGGCCTCGTCCACGTCGACCTGGCCGCCGCCGAGGCCGGCCTTCTCCAGCTGGCGCGGGAGCAGGTGGTCACGGGCGATGACGACCTTCTCGTCCTCGGTGTAGCCGTCCAGCCGGACCAGCTCCATCCGGTCGAGCAGCGGCTCGGGAATGGCCTCCAGCACGTTGGCGGTGGCGAGGAAGACGACGTCGGAGAGGTCGAGGTCGACCTCCAGGTAGTGGTCCCGGAAGGTGTGGTTCTGCGCCGGGTCCAGCACCTCCAGCAGGGCGGCGGCCGGGTCGCCCCGGTAGTCGGAGCCGACCTTGTCGATCTCGTCGAGCAGGACGACCGGGTTCATCGACCCGGCCTCCTTGATCGCCCGCACCAGCCGGCCGGGCAGCGCGCCGACGTAGGTGCGCCGGTGGCCGCGGATCTCGGCCTCGTCGCGGACGCCGCCGAGCGCGACCCGGACGAACCTGCGGCCCATCGCGCGGGCCACCGATTCGCCGAGCGAGGTCTTGCCGACGCCGGGCGGGCCGACGAGGGCCAGCACCGCGCCGCCCCGGCGGCCGCCGACCAGTCCGAGGCCCTGGTCGGCCCGGCGCTTGCGGACGGCGAGGTACTCGACGATGCGATCCTTCACGTCGGCCAGGCCGGCGTGGTCGCCGTCCAGCACCGCGCGGGCGCCGGCGATGTCGTAGGCGTCCTCGGTGCGCTCGTTCCAGGGGAGCTCCAGGACGGTGTCCAGCCAGGTGCGGATCCACGAGCCCTCGGGCGACTGGTCGGAGCTGCGCTCCAGCTTGTCGACCTCCTTGAGGGCGGCCGCGCGGACGCCCTCCGGCAGGTCCGCGGCCTCGACCCGGGCCCGGTAGTCGCCCTCCTCGTCGGCCGGGTCCCCGTTCAGCTCGGCCAGCTCCTTGCGGACGGCCTCCAGCTGGCGGCGGAGCAGGAACTCCTTCTGCTGCTTGGCCACGCCCTCCTCGACGTCCTTGCGGATGGTGTCGTTGACCTCCTCCTCGGCGAGGTGGTCGCGCAGCAGGGTCAGCGCGTACTCCAGGCGGGCGACCTGGTCGGCCTCCAGCAGAACCTTGAGCTTCTGCTCGGCGGTGACGAACGGCGCGTAGCCGATGTTGTCGGCGAGCTCGCCGACGCCCTCGATCTGGGCGACCCGGTCCACGATCTGCCAGGCGCCGCGGCGGCGCAGCCACTGGGTGGAGAGCGCCTTGTACTCCTTGACCAGCTCGGCGGCCCGGCCGGCCACCGGGGTGCCCACCGAGGACTCCCGGAACGGCGTGGTCTCCACCCAGAGGGCGGCGCCGGGTCCGGTGGTGCCGACGCCGATCCGGAGCCGGCGCACGGCGCGCACCAGTGCGGCCGGCTCCCCGTCGGCCAGCCGGCCGACCTGCTCGACGGTGGCCAGCGTGCCGGCCGCCGCGTACGAGCCGTCCACCCGCGGGACCAGCAGGACCTGCGGCTTGCCGCCGGTGGCCGCGGCGCGGGCGGCCTCGACCGCGGCGCGCACCTCGGTGTCCTTGAGGTCCAGCGGGACGACCATGCCCGGCAGGACGACCTCGTCGTCGAGCGGCAGCACGGGCAGGGTGAGCGGTGTGGACGTCGATGCCATGATCTCTCCCCAGTCAGTGAAGTTGAGCCGACCTGACTAAGGCTTCACGGGCACCGGATGTTCCCGGGACTTGGTTCGCCGTGAGCGAACACGATCGGACCGTGGAGACCCCGCGGGCGGGCCGCGGCCCGGCCGTCAAAAGGGCGCCGGAGGATCACCGGGCGCGCGCGGGAGACCCTCAGCGCACGGTTCGCACGCGCGCCCCGCCGCGCGCGGGTGCCGCACCACCGACCGCCGCCACGGCCGGATGCAGCCGGGGCGGGCGCCGCTCGGTGTGGCGCAGCCAACGCCAGAGCGCCATCCCGGCGAGCACCGCCGCCGGGTGCCCGACCGCGGTGACCACGTCCCGGTCGGAGGCGATCTGCTGGGCGATCATCAGCCCGGCCCCGCTCAGCGCGAGCAGCCGGCCGTGCCGGGGCAGGAGTCCGCACAGCGCGCCCAGGCAGGCGAGCACGCCGTAGCTGACCCCGATGTCCAGGTGGTCCATCGCCTCGGGCGCCATCCGCCCGGTCTCCACCGCGGTGATCACCACGCCCTGGGAGAGCAGCGTGGCCGCGACGTGGCCGGTCGCGAAGACGGCCGCCGCCCTGGCGGGCCCGACCCTGCGCTCCAGCGGTGCGAGGGTGAAGGCGAATCCCCACAGGTAGGGCACCCAGACGTCGCCGGCCACCCAGAAACCACTCAGGACCAGGGCCCGCAGGGGGTGCTGCAGCAGGTTGTGCCCGTCCGAGCTGGAGGCCTCCCGCAGTCGCTGCACGAGCTCCGGGTCGGCGAGCCCCGCGAAGGTCGTGGTGGCACCCACGACGGCGAGGTAGCCGAGCGTGAAGGGGTTGCGCCGGGGCGTCGGCACCCGGTCCAGCAGCCACCGCGCGACACCGGTGCGCAGCCCGTGGCGGAGCATGCCGTACGGCGCTCCCGCGGGCGTCCGCCCGTCGACGACCTGCCGCGGTCCCGCCATGCCGCCTCCGCTCCACGCCGCAGCCGACGGCGCCCACCCGGTGCGAACGCACCGACGCGCACCGCGGGTTCCGCCCGGTCGGGTGTTGTCGTGGCCACGGTACGTCGAGGTTCTGAGAGGCACCTGGGAAAAGCCGGTGAAGACCGTCGACGTAGCGGACGGCCGGATTCCCGACATTGGTCCAGACCTTCTTTCGATTGACGCGTCAGTAGGCCCTCTGACCGGCGACTTGGCGTCAACTCGACTGCATACGTACCGTTACGCAGTGAAAATTCGCCGGGTAAGGTATCGGCCCGTGCCCACTCGTGCAGTGGGTCCGCGGGCGGCCCGAACAGCCGCCCCACGGGCCGGAAACGTCCGGTCCACCTGCCGGAAACCATCCGCTGTCCGTACGCTGCGGTGTGCGCGGGAGAAGTGGGCGGCCGACGAATCCGTCCTCGCCTCCCGATCGCGCGACGGGACGGCGGACCCGGCACAGTCCACGACGGAACAAGACTACGAGCGGAGCCCCGCCATCCCCACAGGTGGCCGGCCCGCAGCCCTGGGGGCGGTGGCGTGACCGTGACAGAAATTCAGCAGGAGAACCACAACACCGGCGGCGCGGTGAGCAGCCAACGCAGAGTGCTGGTGGTGGAGGACGAGCCGACGATCGCCGAGTCGATCGCGGCCCGACTGGGCGCGGAGGGCTTCAAGGTCGCCGTGGCCCACGACGGTCCCGGCGCGGTCGACGGCTTCCACACCTGGCAGCCCGACCTGGTCGTCCTCGACATCATGCTGCCCGGCTTCGACGGCCTGGAGGTGTGCCGCCGGATCCAGGCCCAACGCCCGGTGCCGGTACTGATGCTGACCGCGCGCGACGACGAGACGGACCTGCTGGTCGGCCTCGGCGTGGGTGCCGACGACTACATGACCAAGCCGTTCTCGATGCGCGAACTGGCCGCCCGGGTCAACGTGCTGCTGCGCCGCGTCGAGCGCGCCCAGCAGGCCGCCCGGACGCCCGCACTCGGCAGCCTGCGCTTCGGCGAACTGGAGATCGACCACGTGCAGCGCCGGGTCCGGCTGTCCTCGGGCGACGTCCACCTGACGCCGACCGAGTTCGACCTGCTCGCCTGCCTGGCCGCCCAGCCGCGCGCGGTGCTCACCCGCGAGCAGTTGCTGGCCGAGGTCTGGGACTGGACCGACGCGTCCGGCACCCGCACCGTGGACAGCCACGTCAAGGCGCTGCGCCGGAAGATCGGCGCCAGCTGGATCCGCACCGTGCACGGTGTCGGGTACGCACTGGAGGCCCCGCTCTCCTGACGGCGGGCCTCGGGCGACGGGCCACCGGGGGGCCCGTGACCCGAACGACGCCGTGCCACCACGCGGGGGGACACACGCGGGGACCACAGGGACCAATGACCTTTCCACAGCAACGCAACGGGGAATCCGACGGCGCGCGGCCGCAGACGCTGGCCGTCCGTGCCGCCCGCCGGGTCTGGGCCGACATCCGGCCGCTCGACCCGGTCCGCTCGATCAAGGGCAAACTCGCCCTGCTGGTGATCGTCTCCGTGTTCCTGGCCACCGGGATGGTGGTCGTGGCGATCCGGTCCGAGACCCAGATCCGGATCATCATGGTCTTCTCCATGATCGCCTCACTGCTCTTCATGCAGTTCCTCGCGCACGGGCTGACCGCCCCCCTGCGCGAGATGACGGCTGCCGCCCGCGCGATGGCCTCCGGCGACTACAGCCGCCGGGTCGAGGTGAACTCGCGCGACGAGATCGGCGAGCTGGCGGCCGCCTTCAACGGCATGGCCGCCGACCTGGAGGCCGCCGACCAGCACCGCCGCGAGCTGGTCGCCAACGTCTCGCACGAGCTGCGCACGCCGATCGCCGCGCTGCGCGCCGTCCTGGAGAACGTGGTCGACGGCGTCGTCCAGCCCAATCCGGCGACCCTGGGTGCGGCCCTGGAGCAGACCGAGCGGCTCGGCCGCCTGGTCACCCACCTGCTCGACCTCTCCAAGATCGACGACGGCGTGGTCGACCTGGACGCCCGCCCCTTCGAGGTGCGCGAGTTCCTGGACGGAGTGCTGCGCGGGGTCACCGTGGACGGCGCGACGGCCGGCGGGGCCTTCTCCCGGCGCGGGGACGTCCGGCTGGCCCTGGAGGTCAGTCCGGCCGGCCTGACCGGCGTGGCGGACCCCGAGCGCCTCCACCAGGTGGTCGCGAACCTGGTCGACAACGCCTGCAAGCACTCCCCGCCCGGCGGCACCGTGACGGTGCGCGCGCGGCCCGACGGCGGGGGCCTCGGCCTGCTACTGGAGGTCCAGGACGAGGGCCCGGGCATCCCTCCGGCCGACCGCACCCGGGTCTTCGAGCGGTTCAGCCGCAGCGGCACCGCGACCGCGGCCGGACCGGGCGCGGACGGCGGCACCGGCCTGGGCCTGGCCATCGCCCGCTGGGCGGTGGACCTGCACGGCGGACGGATCGCGGTCGCCGAGTCGCCGAGCGGCTGCCGGATCGAGGTCCGCCTGCCGGGGCCGCGCCAGGACGACGGCCGGGACATTTGTCACAGATCCGACACAGACGCACACGAAGATCGTTAGAGGATTTCAGTAGGGGTTTGTCCGGTTTTATCCGGGTAATAGCCCTGTTTGGGGCCGATCGGTTCCCCTCAGATACGGCTTTCTAACGCACTTTTTCAGCCAAACTGCAGGTCAGGACTGTGATCTGGGCGACGCCTGGCCCCCGGGGACTGCGCGATCACTGGTCAGGGGCGTAGCCTTAATCCCCGCTGTCCAAACATCCCAAAAGGAAGCGGAAGAGGGCGGTTGCCGCCGTGTCGCCACAGTCCCCTGAAACCCCCAACAGCTCGGCAAGTTCCACTGGCTTCGGCCCCAATGAGTGGCTCGTCGACGAGATCTACCAGCAGTACCTCCAGGACCCGAACTCGGTCGACCGAGCCTGGTGGGACTTTTTCGCCGACTACAAGCCCGGTACCGAGGTGACCCCAGTGACCCAGGCCGCGACCCAGGCCGGCCCCACGCCGACCCCTGCCGCTGCCCCCGCGCCCGCCGCTGCTCCGGCCGCGCCCGCCCCCGCCGCACCGGCCGCCCAGGCCGCTCCGGCGCCGGCTGCCGCCCCGCTCGCCGCCGCGCCCGCCGCGCCCCCGGCCCCGAAGGCCGCCGCGCCGGCCCCGGCCGCACCCGCCGCCGCTGCCGGCCCCGAGCTGGTCCAGCTGCGCGGCCCGGCGAAGGCCGTCGCCACCAACATGGACGCCTCGCTGGAGGTGCCGACCGCGACCTCGGTCCGCGCCGTGCCGGCGAAGCTGTTGATCGACAACCGCATCGTCATCAACAACCACCTGCAGCGCGCCCGCGGCGGCAAGGTCTCCTTCACCCACCTGATCGGTTACGCCCTGGTCCAGGCCATCAAGGCCGCCCCGGGCATGAACCACAGCTACAAGGTGGAGGACGGCAAGGCCTTCCTGGTCAAGCCCGAGCACGTCAACCTCGGCCTGGCCATCGACCTGGTCAAGCCCAACGGTGACCGCCAGCTGGTCGTCGCGGCCATCAAGAAGGCCGAGACCCTCGACTTCTTCGGCTTCTGGCAGGCCTACGAGGACATCGTCCGCCGGGCCCGCGCCAACAAGCTGACCATGGACGACTTCACCGGCGTCACGGTCTCGCTGACCAACCCCGGCGGCATCGGCACCGTGCACTCCGTGCCGCGCCTGATGCAGAACCAGGGCACCATCGTCGGCGTCGGCGCCATGGAGTACCCGGCCGAGTTCCAGGGCTCCGCCCCGGAGACCCTGTCCCGCCTGGGCGTCTCCAAGATCATGACGCTGACCTCGACCTACGACCACCGCGTCATCCAGGGCGCGGCGTCCGGCGAGTTCCTGCGCGAGATCCACCGTCTGCTGCTCGGCGAGAACGGCTTCTACGACGAGATCTTCGAGTCGCTGCGGATCCCGTACGAGCCGGTCCGCTGGGCCACCGACGTCGCCACCACCCACGACGACGAGGTCAACAAGACCGCGCGCGTCATGGAGCTGATCCACTCCTACCGGGTCCGCGGTCACCTGATGGCCGACACCGACCCGCTGGAGTACAAGCAGCGCAAGCACCCCGACCTGGACGTCACCACCCACGGCCTCACCCTGTGGGACCTGGAGCGCGAGTTCGCGGTCGGCGGCTTCGGCAGCCAGAAGATGATGAAGCTCCGCGACATCCTCGGCCTGCTGCGCAACACCTACTGCCGCACCGTCGGCATCGAGTACATGCACATCCAGGACCCGAAGCAGCGCAAGTGGCTGCAGGAGCGCCTGGAGAAGCCGTACGCGAAGCCGGAGCGCGAGGAGCAGCTGCGGATCCTGCGCCGGCTGAACTCCGCCGAGGCCTTCGAGACCTTCCTGCAGACCAAGTACGTCGGGCAGAAGCGCTTCTCGCTGGAGGGCGGTGAGTCGCTGATCGCGCTGCTGGACGCGACCATCGACGCCGCCGCCGAGCACCGCCTGGACGAGGCCGTCATCGGCATGGCCCACCGCGGCCGCCTGAACGTGCTGGCCAACATCGTCGGCAAGCCGTACGGCAAGATCTTCGGCGAGTTCGAGGGCAACCTCGACCCGAAGTCGATGCACGGCTCCGGCGACGTCAAGTACCACCTGGGCTCCGACGGCACCTTCACCGGTCTGGACGGCGAGACCATCAAGGTCTCGCTCGCCGCGAACCCCTCCCACCTGGAGACGGTGGACCCGGTCGTCGAGGGCATCGCCCGCGCCAAGCAGGACATCCTGGACCAGGGCGGCACCACCTTCCCGGTGCTGCCGATCCAGATCCACGGCGACGCGGCCTTCGCCGGCCAGGGCGTCGTCGCGGAGACGCTGAACATGTCGCAGCTGCGCGGCTACCGCACCGGCGGCACCGTGCACGTCGTGGTGAACAACCAGGTCGGCTTCACCGCCGCCCCGGCGTCCTCGCGCTCCTCGATGTACTGCACCGACGTGGCCCGCATGATCGAGGCCCCGATCTTCCACGTGAACGGCGACGACCCGGAGGCCGTGGTCCGCGTCGCGCGGCTCGCCTTCGAGTTCCGCCAGGAGTTCCACAAGGACGTGGTGATCGACCTCATCTGCTACCGCCGCCGCGGTCACAACGAGGCCGACAACCCGTCGTTCACCCAGCCGCTGATGTACGACCTGATCGACAAGAAGCGCTCGGTGCGCAAGCTGTACACCGAGGGCCTGATCGGTCGCGGCGACATCACCATGGAAGAGGCGGAGCAGGCGCTCCAGGACTTCCAGGGCCAGCTGGAGAAGGTCTTCGCCGAGGTCCGCGACGCGGCCCAGGCGCCGGCCGACGCCACCGCCGGCAAGCCGGTCGCCGACTTCCCGGTCTCCATCCAGACCGGCATCTCCCAGGAGATGGTCAAGCGGATCGCCGCCTCCCAGGTGAACCACCCGGACTGGCTGACCGTCCACCCGCGCCTGCTGCCGCAGCTGCAGCGCCGCGCCGGCTCGGTCGAGGACAACACCATCGACTGGGCGATGGGCGAGACCCTCGCCATCGGCTCGCTGCTCATGGAGGGCCACCCGGTCCGCCTGGCCGGCCAGGACAGCCGCCGCGGCACCTTCGGCCAGCGGCACGCCGTCCTGATCGACCGCAAGACCGGCGAGGACTACACCCCGCTGCAGTACCTCACCGAGGACCAGGCCCGCTACACCGTCTACGACAGCCTGCTGTCGGAGTACGCGGCCATGGGCTTCGAGTACGGCTACTCGCTGACCCGCCCGAACGCGCTGGTCATGTGGGAGGCGCAGTTCGGCGACTTCGTCAACGGCGCGCAGACCGTGGTGGACGAGTACATCGCCTCCGCCGAGCAGAAGTGGGGCCAGCACTCCGGCGTCACCCTGCTGCTGCCGCACGGCTACGAGGGCCAGGGCCCGGACCACTCGTCCGCCCGCCCGGAGCGCTTCCTCCAGCTGTGCGCGCAGAACAACATGACGGTCGCCATGCCGACCCTGCCGTCGAACTACTTCCACCTGCTGCGCTGGCAGGCGCACAACCCGCACCACAAGCCGCTGGTCGTCTTCACCCCGAAGTCGATGCTGCGTCTGAAGGCTGCGGCGAGTGCGACCGAGGAGTTCCTGTCCGGCTCGTTCCGCCCGGTCATCGGCGACACCACCGTCGACCCGGCGCAGGTCCGCAAGGTGGTCATCACCGCCGGCAAGTTCTACTACGACCTGGCGGCGGCCCGCACCGAGCGCGGCGTCACCGACACCGCGATCGTCCGGGTCGAGCGGCTCTACCCGCTGCCGGTGGCCGAGCTCCAGGAGGAGCTGGCCCGCTACGGCGACAACGTCCAGTTCGTCTGGGCGCAGGAGGAGCCGGACAACCAGGGTGCCTGGCCGTTCATCGCGATGAACCTGGTCGACCACCTGCAGGTCGTCATCGGCCGCAGTGCCGGCGGCTCCCGCCTGCGCCGCGTCGCCCGGACGACGGCCTCGTCCCCGGCGGTCGGCTCGGCCAAGCGGCACGCCGCCGAGCAGCAGGCGCTGATCGAAGAGGTCTTCTCGCTCTGACGCCCCAAGGCTCGGACACCTGACGACCCATGGCCCCCGTCCTCCCACCCGGGAGGACGGGGGCCGTGTCGTTTCCGGGAGAACCGTTTCATCGCCACGCCATGTCAAGGTCCCAGCTCTGCAACCAAACCGGAACCCCGATGCACGGACTCCTGACGGATCGATAGGTTATGCCTCGCCGGTCGGCGCCGGACGCCCGTCACCGCGCCCCGCCGCCCCGGCCGTACGACCTCACCGCTCACCCAGGGGGATCACCGCATGACCGCCGACACGCCCCGGGACGCCGACAGGCTCCCGCCGGTCTTCCAGCCGCTCCTCCCGGACGACCCCAGGGAGGTCGGCGGCTACCGGCTGTTCGCCCGGCTCGGCGCCGGCGGCATGGGCCGGGTCTACCTGTCGTACACCCCGGGCGGGCGCCCGGTCGCGCTCAAGGTGGTGCGCCCGGAGTTCGCCGAGGACGGCGAGTTCCGCCGTCGCTTCGCCCAGGAGGTCAGCAACGCCCAGCGCATCCACGGGCTCTACACCGCGCAGGTGATCGACTCCGGCGGCCTGGACACCGACTCCCCGTGGCTGGTCACCGCCTACGTCCCGGGCCCGTCCCTGCAGCAGGTGGTGCGCGAGAACGGCGCGCTGCCGGTGCGCACCGTGCTGTTGCTGATGGGCGGCATCGCCGAGGCCCTGCAGGCGATCCACAGCGTCGAGGTGGTCCACCGCGACCTCAAGCCCGCCAACGTGCTGGTCGCCGGGGACGGCCCGCGGGTGATCGACTTCGGCATCGCCCGGGCCGCCGACGCCACCGCCCTCACCGGCACCGGCTACCGGATCGGCTCCCCCGCCTTCATGTCCCCCGAGCAGGCCCAGGGACGCCCGGTCACCCCGGCCACCGACGTCTTCGCGCTGGGCGCCCTGGCCGCGTACGTGGCCGGCGGCACCGCGCCGTTCGGCGACGGCCCGGACACCGCGGTGCTCTACCGGGTGGTGCACGAGGAGGCGGACCTGTCAGCCGTCCCGGCGGACCTGCGCGAGCTGGTCCAGCGCTGCCTGGCCAAGAGCCCGGAGGACCGCCCGAGCCCCGCCGAGATCATCCGGGTCGCCCGCAACCACCCCGAGGTCGGCGGCCAGCTGCGGTTCGGCGACGACTGGCTGCCGCGCCAGGTCAACACCGAGATCACCCGCCGCTCCGACCTCCCCAAGACGCCGCCCACGCCGTTGCCGGCCGCGCCCGCCACCCCGCCGACGCCGCTGCCCGCGATGCCGGCCACCGCTCCGGCCACACCGCCTCCGCCGCCCGCCGCACCGACCCACCCCGCCACCGTGGTGCACCCGCCGCAGCAGCCCGCAACGCCCCCGCCGGGCTTCGCGCCGCCGCCGCTCGGCGCGTACGGCGCCCCGCAGGCGCCCACCGAGTCGCCGACCGCCCCGGTGCTGCCCGCCCCGCCCACCGCCCGGCTGCAGCCGGAGCCGCCGTCCTTCGACACCCCGCCGCCCGGACCGGTGGTGACCGCCCACCCCGTCGCGGCGGTGCCGGAGCCGGAGCCCGCGCGCAAGGGCGGGGTGTCCTGGAAGGTGCTGCTCACCGTCGCCCTGGTGATGGCCGTCGGCGGCACCGCGGGCGGCGTGGTGCTGATGAAGAAGCTGGACGACGGCAAGAAGAAGGACACCGCCGCGGCCTCCACCTCCGCCGGCTCGCCGACCGCCGTGAACCCGGCGCCGACGACGCCCAGGTCCACCCCGACCGAGGCGGACGACGACTCGCCGTCGCCCACGCCGGGCACCACGAAGAACAGCGGCGCCACCGGCTCCTCCAAGAGCCCGTCGGCCGGTGCCACCGTGCCCCGCAACAGCGTCTACACCGTCGTCTACCAGGACACCGAACTCTTCGCGACCAGCTACAGCTACAGCTTCGACCTGTCCGGCGGCAAGGTCGTCCCGGACAACACCTACCCGTCCTGGGCCCTGGACCCGACCAGCTCCGGCAGCTTCGACCTGGACAGCAACTCCGACGCCTACATCAGCCGGGACAACGTGCTCACCCCGCAGAGCTGCTCGGCGGCGATCGACCGGGAACCCACCAAGAGCCTGAAGTTCGACGACCTCCCCCCGGGCCGGCTGTTCTGCCTGCGCAACCGCAACAACGGCGGCGTCGTGATCGCCAAGGTGATCGAGCAGGGCAACAAGAGCAGCGGCGCGGTCAAGCTGTCGCTGAGCTACTGGCGCAACGACGGCTGACCGGCCCGGTCTATCCTGACCGGGTCGACCCCCACCGGACCGGAGCGAACCGTGTACTTCACCGACCGAGGCATCGAGGAGCTGGCGAACCGGCGCGGCGAGGAGGAGGTCACCTTCGAGTGGCTGGCCGAGCGCCTGCGCGAGTTCGTCGACCTCAACCCGGACTTCGAGATCCCGGTCGAGCGGCTGGCCACCTGGCTGGCCCGGCTCGACGACGAGGACGACGAGTGACCCGCTGACGGCCGCCGAGAGGCCCGGGAGGCAACCGCCTCCCGGGCCTCTCGCATGCCCGCGGGCCGCTTCCCACGGGGTGTCCCGTAGGGGAGGTCTCGGGGGCGGATCGGGGTCGGTATCGGGGTCCGGCACGCTTGACTCTCCCGGCACGCGATATATCGTCTTTAGAAGAGAACGCGATACATCGCGATCGACGACGGGAGGCGGCAGAGATGAGCCAGTGGACGGTCGACGGGCCCGAGAGGATCACCATCGACGAGGCGGTCCGCGCGCTGCACGTGCGGATCATCGAGGGCACGGTGAACGTGGTGGCCGCCGAGGGCCCCGCCCGTCTGGAGGTCACCGAGCTCCGGGGCGAACCGCTGCACGTGACCGTGGTGGACGGCGTCCTGACGGTCACCTACAAGGACATCAACAGCTGGGGCGAGTTCGGCGACTGGCTCAAGTCGGTCGGCTCGGTCAAGAGCTTCTTCGGCTCCCTCAAGCGCAAGCGGGTCGCCGGCATCACGCTGACCGTCCCGGCCGACGCCGAGGTCAAGGTCGGCACCGTCTCCGCCGACGCCACCGTCTCCGGCATCGCCGGGCACGTCTCGGTACAGAGCGCCAACGGCGACACCACCCTGGTCGGCCTGACCGGCCGCACCGACGCCAACACCGTCACCGGCGACGTGGACGCCCAGTCGGTCGGCGGGCAGCTGCGGGTCAACAGCGTCTCCGGGCAGCTCACCGTGGTCGCCGGCACGGCCGACCGGGTCCAGGCCAACGCCGTCACCGGCGCCGTCACCCTGGACCTCGACGTCGACGGTGAGGCCGACGTCAAGGTCACCACCGTCAGCGGGCCGGTCGTCGTCCGCATCCCCTCCCGCACCGACGCCAAGGTCGAGGCCGGCTCCACCAGCGGCGACATCTCCAGCAGCTTCGAGCAGCTCAAGCTGAGCAGCACCTGGGGCGCCAAGAAGCTGTCCGGGCAGCTCGGCGAGGGCCGCGGCAGCCTCAACGTCACCACCGTCTCCGGCGCGGTCACCGTGCTGAGCCGCCCCGAGCCCGAGGACGAGGGCCCAGCCAAGGAGCTCCCGGCCGCGCCCGGCAAGCCCGACCTCACCAAGGAGGCCTGAGATGACCCCCGTGTTCGGCCACGGCCGGCTCCGGCTCTACCTGCTGAAGCTGCTCGACGAAGCCCCGCGGCACGGCTACGAGGTGATCCGCCTGCTGGAGGAGCGGTTCCAGGGCCTCTACGCCCCCTCGGCCGGGACGGTCTACCCGCGGCTGGCCAAGCTGGAGCAGGAGGGCCTGGTCACCCACAGCACCGAGGGCGGCCGCAAGGTCTACCGGCTGACCGACGCCGGTCGCACCGAACTCGACTCCCGGCGGGGCGAGTTGGACGAACTGGAGCTGGAGATCCGGGACTCCGTGGCGCAGCTCGCCGGGGCGATCCGCGAGGACGTCCGGGACAGCGCCAAGGACCTGCGCGAGGAGCTGTGGAAGGCCGCCAAGCAGGCCCCCAGGCCGGACCGCGCCGGTGGCGAGGGCGACCCGTGGGCGGGCCCCTGGGGCGACAACGACTCCTGGCAGCGCGCCAAGGAGGAGTTCACCCAGTTCAAGCGGCAGGCCAAGGAGCAGGCCAAGCGCGCCCGGGAGCAGGAGAAGGCGGCCAAGGCCAAGGCGAAGGCCGCCGAGGAGGAGTCCCGTCGGCTGCGCGAGCAGGCCAAGGCCTCGCGCAACGCCGCGCAGCAGGAGGCGTTGCGGATCAAGCGCCGGGTCGAGCAGCAGGTCCGCGAGCACGCCGCGAAGGGCGACTGGCCGACCGGGCTCGCCGAGGGGCTGGCCGAGCTGACCAAGGGCCTGTCCGGCCTGGCCGACGCGGCCCGCTGGGGCCAGCCGTCGGACGAGTCGGCGCCGGCGGACGAGCGGATCACCGTGACCCGGATCGACCTGGACGCGGACGAGTCGGCCGCCCCGGCGGACCTGCCCTCCTGGGCGCGCACCGACCCGGCCGGGGACCCGGCCCGGGAGCTGGAGCGCCTGCTCGACCGCTTCCGCGACCAGGTCCGCGACGCGGCCCGGGACGGCGGGGTGAGCGCGGACAGGCTGGCCGAGGCCGGCGCGGTGCTGGGCGCCGCGGGCGAGCGGCTGAAGCGGCTGCTCGGCTGACGGCCGGGCGGCCCGTGACGGCACGGCCGGCGAAGGCGTGCCGACCGCGGCCGCGGTACGGAGGATCCGGGCCCGGTGCTCCCGCGGGGAGCACCGGGCCCCTCTCACGTCAGGGGTTGAGGACGATCTTGCCGAAGACGTCGCCCTTGGCGAGCCGGGCGAAGCCGTCCCGGGCCTCGCCCAGCGGCAGCACCGAGTCGATCACCGGACGGACGCCGGTGTTGGCGCAGAGTGCGAGCAGCCCGGCCAGCTCCTCCTTGGTGCCCATGGTCGAGCCGACCACCTTGAGCTCCAGGAAGAAGATCCGGTTCAGTTCGGCGGCCTTCGGGTTGGGGCCGGAGGTGGCACCCGAGATGACGATGGTGCCGCCCGGGCGCAGCGATTTCACCGAGTGCGACCAGGTCGCGGCACCAACCGTCTCCATCACCGCGTCCACCCGGGCGGGCAGCCGGGCGCCGCTCTCGAAGGCCGCGTCGGCGCCGAGCTCCACCGCCCGGTGGCGCTTGGCCTCGTCCCGGCCGGTGACCCAGACCCGCAGGCCGGCCGCCTTGCCGAGGACGATCAGCGCGGTCGCCACACCGCCGCCCGCCCCCTGCACCAGGACGGTGTCGCCGGGCTTGACGCCGGCGTTGGTGAACAGCATCCGGTAGGCCGTCAGCCAGGCGGTGGGCAGGCAGGCGGCCTCCTCGAAGCTCAGCTCGGTGGGCTTGGGCAGCAGGTTCCAGGTGGGCACCGCGACCTGCTGGGCGAAGGTGCCCTGGTAGCGCTCGGTCAGGATCGAGCGCGGCTCGTTCGGGCCCACCCCGTGGCCGCTCTGGCCGATCACCGAGTGGATGACCACCTCGTCGCCGTTCTCGTCGACGCCCGCCGCGTCGCACCCGAGGATCATCGGCAGCTTCTCGGCCGGCAGGCCGACCCCGCGCAGCGACCACAGGTCGTGGTGGTTGAGGCTGGCGGCCTTGACCGTGACCACGCTCCACCCGGGGCGGGCCTGCGGCTCGGGGAGCTCGCCCAACTCCAGTCCGCTGAGCGGGTCGTCGGCATCGATACGTGCGGCGTAGGCAGCAAACATGATCCGGACGATAGCGGCGACGGCCCGGGGCCGGGAACCACGCGTGGGTGTGACGCGCGTCCCGGCCCCGGGCCGTCCGGCCGGCGGTCCGGCCGGGTCCCCCGGGCGATGACGGGCTGCCCCCAGTGCTCGCCGGCGTCCGGCACCGAGTTGGTCAGGTGCACCACCGGCACGAAGTCCAG
>NZ_JBEZIQ010000007.1:0-225228 GCF_040651155.1 Kitasatospora sp. NPDC048545 | reverse complement strand
GGTCTCGGAGGACGAGGACAGCTCGATCTTGGCCTTCTCGGCGGCCTCGCGCAGACGCTGCAGGGCCATCTTGTCCTTGGACAGGTCGACGCCGTGGCCGCTCTGGAAGACCTTGACCAGGTGGTCGACGACCTTCTGGTCCCAGTCGTCACCACCGAGGTGGTTGTCACCGTTGGTGGCCTTCACCTCGACGACCCCGTCGCCGATCTCCAGCAGGGAGACGTCGAAGGTGCCGCCGCCGAGGTCGAAGACCAGGATGGTCTGGTCGTCCTTGTCGAGGCCGTACGCGAGGGCGGCCGCGGTCGGCTCGTTGACGATGCGCAGGACGTTGAGGCCCGCGATCTCACCGGCCTCCTTGGTGGCCTGGCGCTCGGAGTCCGAGAAGTACGCCGGGACGGTGATGACGGCGTCGGTGACCGTCTCGCCCAGGTAGGCCTCGGCGTCCCGCTTCAGCTTCTGCAGGATGAAGGCGCTGATCTGCTGCGGGTTGAAGTCCTTGCCGTCCAGGTTGATCTTCCACCCGGTGCCCATGTGGCGCTTGACCGAGCGGATGGTCCGGTCGACGTTGGTGACCGCCTGACGCTTGGCCACCTCGCCGACCAGGACCTCGCCGTTCTTGGCGAAGGCGACGACGGACGGCGTGGTCCTGGCGCCCTCGGCGTTCGTGATGACGGTGGGCTCGCCACCCTCCAGAACGCTGACGACCGAGTTCGTCGTACCGAGGTCGATGCCGACCGCGCGTGCCATCGTAGATACCTCCACGGAAGAGTTGAGCTTTACGGGCTCAAGGATGCATGACCCGGTGGGCAGCGTCAACAGGCATGAGTGCGAGTCGCTCAACTTTGCTGAGCCGGACCGTGCCGCGGGGGCCCGGCGGGGCGGCTCCGGGGGCGGGTGGATTCGGTGGGGTACGGACGGTCCGCGCGGGCGGGGGGTCGCGGTCCCGTCGTGGCGGGGGTGCGGACACGTGACTGCCGCCATAGCTTGGGAACCTTCTGGAGAGCTGTTGGCGACCTGTAATGTCCGGGCCGTCGGCCCGGCAAGTTACCGACCAGTACACTCAAGTCGACAGCCGTAGAACCACAGAGACTGCTCAACCGCAAAGCCGCAGGAGACGGAGAGCCGATGCAGCTAGCAGCGATCGTCATCTCGCTGGTCACATTCGTGATCGGCACCGCGCTCGCCGCCCGTGCGGCGCTGTACATCTACAAGGTGGTGCGCACCGGGGCGGCGGACTCCACCCGCTTCGGACAGCCCGCCCAGCGCGTCAAGACCGTGGCCGTCGAGTTCGTCGGCCACACCAGGATGAACCGCTGGGGGATCGTGGGCATCGCCCACTGGTTCGTCGCCGTCGGCTTCTTCAGCCTGGTGCTGACCATCGTCAACGCCTTCGGCCAGCTGTTCGACGCCGACTTCGCGCTGCCGATCATCGGTCACTGGATGATCTGGCAGCTCTTCGTCGAGCTGGTCGGCACCCTGACCACGCTGGGCATCCTGACCCTGATCGTGATCCGGCTGATGAGCCTGCCGTCGCGGTCCGGCCGCAAGTCCCGGTTCGCCGGCTCGATCGCCTGGCAGGCCTTCTACGTCGAGTACACGATCCTCGGCATCGGCCTCTGCATCCTGATGCTGCGCGCGCTGGAGGGCGCCCTCGACGGCGTCGACTCGTACGGACCGGAGCACCTGGTCTCGTACCCGCTGGTCTCCGCGCTCAGCGGGCTGTCGCACGGCACGCTGGAGAACCTGATCTACCTGTTCGCGATGCTGAAGATCTGCATCTCGTTCGCGTGGGCCACCACCATCGGCATCAACCCCTCGATGGGCGTCGCCTGGCACCGCTTCCTCGGCTTCTTCAACATCTACTTCAAGCGCGAGGAGGACGGCGGCACCGCCCTCGGCGAGCTCCGTCCGATGACCAGCAACGGCCAGCCGATCGACTTCGAGGACCCGGCCGACGACGCCGTCTTCGGTGTCTCCCAGGTCGAGCACTTCTCCTGGAAGGGCATCCTCGACTTCTCCACCTGCACCGAGTGCGGCCGCTGCCAGTCGCAGTGCCCGGCCTGGAACACCGGCAAGCCGCTCTCGCCCAAGCTGCTGATCATGAGCCTGCGCGAGCACGCCTTCGGCAAGGCGCCGTACCTGCTGGCCGGCGGCGGCAAGGACGCGGAGGGGAACGAGCAGGCCACCCCCGAGCAGCTCAAGGACGTCCCGGCGGCCGCCCTGGCCGAGGCCGAGCGCCCGCTGATCGGCACCGCCGAGGAGAACGGCGTCATCGACCCGGACGTCCTGTGGTCCTGCACCACCTGCGGCGCCTGCGTCGAGCAGTGCCCGGTGGACATCGAGCACATCGACCACATCGTCGACATGCGCCGCTACCAGGTGATGATCGAGAGCAACTTCCCGACCGAGGCCGGGACGATGCTCAAGAACCTGGAGAACAAGGGCAACCCGTGGGGCATGGCCACCAAGGCCCGCCTCGACTGGGTCAAGGAGCTCAAGAAGGACACCGGCATCGAGGTGCCCGTGATCGGCGAGGACATCGACCCCGCCGAGGTCGAGTACCTCTACTGGGTCGGCTGCGCCGGCGCCCTGGAGGACCGCGCCAAGAAGACCACCAAGGCCTTCGCCGAGCTGCTGCACACCGCGGGCGTGAAGTTCGCCATCCTCGGCAAGGAGGAGACCTGCAGCGGTGACTCCCCGCGCCGCCTGGGCAACGAGTTCCTGTTCCAGATGCTCGGCGCGCAGAACGTGGAGACGCTGAACGCCGCGCTGGAGGACGCCCCGACCAAGCGGATCGTGGCCACCTGCCCGCACTGCTTCAACACCATCGCCAACGAGTACCCGCAGCTCGGCGGTCACTTCGAGGTGATCCACCACACCCAGCTGCTGCAGCACCTGATCGACGAGGGCAAGCTCGTCCCGGTCAACCCGGTCGAGGGCCTGATCACCTACCACGACCCCTGCTACCTGGGCCGCCACAACAAGGTCTACAGCCCGCCGCGCGAGATCATGGACAAGGTCCCCGGTCTGCGCCAGCAGGAGATGCACCGCCACAAGGAGCGCGGCTTCTGCTGCGGCGCCGGCGGCGCCCGGATGTGGATGGAGGAGCGCATCGGCAAGCGGATCAACACCGAGCGCGTGGACGAGGCGCTGTCGCTCAACCCCGACATCGTCTCCACCGCCTGCCCGTTCTGCCTGGTGATGCTCTCCGACTCGGTCAACGGCAAGAAGAACGAGGGCGCGGCCAAGGAGCACCTGAAGGTCGTCGACGTCGCCCAGCTGCTGCTCGACTCGGTGAAGGCCACCCCGCCGGCCGAGGCCGAGGAGCACCCGGAGACCGTGGACGCGTAGCCGTCCGCGGCCCGGAAGCCCGCTGTTCGACAGTTCTGCTACAACTGCCCGGCCCGGTGGACGCCGCCAACGCGCCCGCCGGGCCGGGCTTTCGGGGTACTGCGGTGGCCCTCGGCGGTACGGCGGGCGGACGGGGAGTGACGTCCGTCGCACGGGCGCCGGACGGGCATTCGGTCGGAAGGAAATACAGTAGGCGCCGGACCGGCTCCGTGCCGGTCCACCCGTTCCGGGCGCAAGGCCGGACGGGCGCCGACCCGCGCCGGCCGGACGGACGGGTCCAGAACACCGACGGAGGCGCCGGCCCGCCGGGCCGGACCGCAGAGACCACAAGGGGAACAGCGCAGACCATGACCGAGGCGATCATGCTGGTCGGTGGTAAGGGCACGCGACTGCGTCCGCTGACCACCCACACCCCCAAGCCCATGCTGCCCGTGGCAGGCGTCCCCTTCATCGCGCACCAGCTGGCCCGGGCGGCCGCCGCCGGCGTCACCCGCGTCGTGCTGGCCACCTCGTACCTGGCCGAGGTGTTCGAGGACCACTTCCAGGACGGCACCCCGTACGGCATCGAGCTGGTCTACCTGACCGAGCGCGAGCCGCTGGGCACCGGCGGGGCCATCCGCAACGCCGCCTCCGGCCTGACCTGCGGCCCCGACGAGCCGGTCCTGGTCTTCAACGGCGACATCCTCTCCGGCGTCGACATCGCCGCCCTGCGCGACGGCCACGTGGCCGCCGGGGCCGACGTCACCCTGCACCTCACCCGGGTCGAGGACCCGCGCGCCTTCGGTCTCGTCCCGACCGACGAGAACGGGCGGGTACTGGAGTTCCTGGAGAAGCCGGAGACGCCCGAGCAGATCGTCACCGACCAGATCAACGCCGGCTGCTACGTCTTCACCCGCTCCGTGATCGACCGGATCCCGGCCGGCCGCGAGGTGTCCGTCGAGCGCGAGACCTTCCCCGAGCTGCTGGCCACCGGCGCGCTGCTGCGCGGCGTGGTCGACACCTCGTACTGGCTGGACCTCGGCACCCCCGCCGCCTTCGTCCGGGGCTCGGCCGACCTGGTGCTCGGCAAGGTCGACTCCCCGGCCGTCCCCGGCCCGACCGGCGACGCCCTGCTGCTGCCCGGCGCCACCGTCCACCCGGGCGCGGTGCTCAGCGGCGGCACCGTGATCTCCGCGGACGCGGTGGTCGAGGCCGGTGCGATCGTCGAGGGCAGCGTGATCCTGCCGGGCGCGGTGATCGGCCCGGACACCCTGGTCAAGGACTCGATCGTGGGCGCCTACGCCACCGTCGGCGACCGCTCGGCGCTGGACGGCGCGGTGATCGGCGACGGCGCGATCGTGGAGTCGGACAACGAGCTCCCGACCGGCATCCGGATCGCCTGCGGCACCCTGCTGCCGGTCGGTGCCGTCCGGACCTCGGCCGGCCCGGGCGGCTGCCCGGCCGGTACCAGCGCGGCGGCGGCGGTGCACGGCCCGTCGGTCACCGCGCAGCGGTAGCCCGGCCCTCCCGGGCCGCTCCGGCTCCTCCGGTCCTCGGGTCGCGCGCGATCCGGTCGTCCGGTTTCCCGGGGCCCCGGGGCGGCTTTCGGCCCTGTTCGTCTCAGCCTCGCTGCAAACCGGCCCCGGCTCCGTCAGAGGCCGACGGGGCCCGGGCCGGACGGGTACCTTCAGAGCGTGGCTGGTAATCGATACGACAGCGGTCAGGGCTCCGACCGCCCGCACGGCGGGTGGTCGGCCCCTCCGCCGCCGCCGGGGGCGCCCGGGGGGCACGGGCGGACGGACGGGCCGGAGTTCTTCACGGCCCCGCACCCGGAAGCCGCGGGGGGCCCGGCGGGAACGGCCGACGACGGGTACGACCCGTACGCGGCCGACCGGCCGGGGAACACCCGCGCGTTCCCGACGCGCGACCCGTACCCGGGCGGCGGCCCGTACGGGCAGGAACCCCCGCACCAGGGCCACTACGACCAGCGGCAGTACGACCAGGGGCAGTACCCGGACCAGGGCCGGTACGGGCAGTACCCGCCGGACGGCTACGCCCACGACGGCCACGGGCAGCAGCAGCCGTACGGGCAGCAGGCGCACGAGCAGCAGGCGTCGTACGGCCAGGACAACGTCGCCGTCTACCGGGCCGGCGGTCAGTCGGCCCCGCACGTCGCCGGCCCCCGGCCGCACTGGCGCGAGCTGTTCGTCGGCCTCTTCCGCAGCCCGACCGCGATGTTCGACCGCACCCGTGACCACCAGGTCTGGCTGCCCGCCCTCACCGTCTCGCTGCTGTACGGCTCGCTCGCGGTGCTCGGCATCGGGCTGACCCACGACGACATCGTCAACTCCACCTTCACCGTCGCACTGACCGGCATCTTCGCCGCCGCCGTCTGCTTCACCGTCGTCGGCGCGGTCTTCGGCGGGGTCACCTACGCGCTGGCCCGCCAGCTGGGCGGCGACGGGCCGTGGAAGTCGACCGTCGGCCTGGCCGCGCTCATCGGCTGGCTCACCGACGCCCCCCGGCTGCTGCTCGACCTGGTGCTGCCCTCCGGCAGCCCCGTCGTCCAGGTCGTCGGCTGGGCGACCTGGGCGCTCTGCGCGTACCTGCTGACCTGCATGGTCCGGCGGCTGCACGACCTGCCCTGGGGCAAGGCCGCCGCCGCCTCGGCGCTGCAGCTGATCGCCCTGCTGGTGCTGATCAAGCTGCCGACACTGGGCTGACGGGCGAAGGGCAGAATGGTGGACGGGCCGCGGCCGAGCGCCGGGGCCCGTCCACCCTCGTCGTCCCACGTCCACCGGAGCCAGGCATGACCCTCCCCACCACCCACGTCAGCTTCCCGGCCGGGGCGGTGACCGGCGAGTCCCCGGTGCTCGCGGTGCACCCGCTGGCCGACGGCCGGTACGCCGTCGTGACCGCGGTGACCCCGTTCCACCCGCTCGACCACACCTGGCCCGACCAGCCCGCCGACCACGGCACCCTCACCGTCGACGGCACCGAGTTCGCCGTCGTCGACTGCCTGACCGGTGCCGTGGGCCCGGAGGACGACGCGCTGCTGGTCGGCGCCGACATCCCGGTCCGGCGCGGTGACGAGGAATGGTCCTGGCTGGTCCTGCACGTCCTCGACGCCGACCCCGGCGACATCACCGGCCGCACCGCCGCGCTCGCCGTCGACGCCGGCCGCCGGGGAGCCCTCAGCGCCTCCCACAGCGGCTGCCACCTGCTCGCCCTCGCCCTCAACGCGGCGCTCGCCCCGCGCTGGCGCAAGGACCCGGGCCGCTCGGACGCCTTCGGCAACCCCGACTTCGACAGCCTCGCCATGGCGAGCTCGGTGATGGACACCGAGGCCAGCACCGACACCTACCGGCTCGGCAAGTCGCTCAAGAAGAAGGGCTTCACGGCGGACGCCACCGAGGAGTTCCCCGCCCTGGCCGACGCCCTGCCCGCGCTCACCGAGGACGTCAACGCCCGGCTCGCCGCCTGGGTCGCCGCCGACGCCCCGGTCCGCATCGAGGTGCCCGGCCCCGAACTCACCGCCCGCCGCCAGTGGCACTGCGAGCTCCCCGAGGGCGGCGCGCAGATCTTCTGCGGCGGCACCCACCTGCACCACCTCGGCGAGCTGGCCGAACTGCGTACCGAACTGCGGCTGTCCGAGGACGGCACCGAACTGGTCGCCGTCACCAGCCCCAAGCGGGCCTGAGGTCCGCCGGAAGCACCGGGAGCGGGCCTGAGGTCCGCCGGAAGCACCGCGGGCGGCCACCCCTCACCGTGAGGGGTGGCCGCCCGTCTGCGTGCGGCTCCGCGGGTCTGCGGTCCTGCGGATCAGACCTTGCTGCGGTGGAAGTTCAGGTACGAGCGGGACGGCGTCGGGCCGCGCTGGCCCTGGTAGCGCGAGCCGTAGCGCTCCGAGCCGTACGGGTGCTCCGACGGCGAGGAGAGACGGAACAGGCAGAGCTGCCCGATCTTCATACCCGGGTACAGCTTGATCGGCAGCGTCGCGACGTTCGACAGCTCCAGCGTCACGTGGCCGCTGAAGCCGGGGTCGATGAAGCCCGCCGTGGAGTGGGTGAGCAGGCCCAGCCGGCCCAGGCTCGACTTGCCCTCCAGCCGGGAGGCCACGTCCTCGGGCAGCGTGATGACCTCGTACGTCGAGGCCAGCACGAACTCGCCCGGGTGCAGGATGAACGCCTCTTCGCCCTCCGGCTCGACCAGCCGGGTCAGGTCCGGCTGCTCCTCGGAGGGGTCGATGTGCGGGTACTTGTGGTTCTCGAACACGCGGAAGAAGCGGTCGAGGCGCACGTCGATACTCGACGGCTGGATCATCGCCGGGTCGAACGGGTCGATGGAGACCCGGCCCAGGTCGATTTCGGTCCGGATGTCCTTGTCAGAGAGCAGCACGCTTCGAGGTTACGTGCAAGAAAGGGCCCCGGACGAATCCGTCCGGGGCCCACGCATCCGTCCGCCCGCCGTCAGGCCAGGAACTCCGCGGCCTCCAGCCGCATCGCCTGCGCCAGTTGCGGCTCCGACAGCTCCCGCACGTCGGCCAGCACCGAGCTCCGCAGCCGTCCGCACTGCGGACAGCGGATCAGCCGACCGGGGCCGATCCGGCCCGGACCGAGGTTCTGCATCGGGAACGTGGTGGTGCTGAACAGGTGCCCCTCGGCACAACGAACGACGGCGCGCTGCTCCATCGATCCCCTTCCCATCCCTAACCCAGTACTCACCGGTACTCACACGCCCGGCGGCCGGGCCCCGGGACAGCGTCACATTAGGGGATGTTCCGGACATTCCTCATCGTGGCTCGCCGCCCCGACCCCACCCGCCGGAGCACTCGTACGCGGCCCACACAGTACGCCCCCGCGCCCGCCCCCACCCGGCACCGCCGCGCCCCGGACCCCTCGTGCAAGCGCAGTCACGGATGGGGTACAGTGACACTGGATCGAGCGGTCTCTGACGGCTCATCAGGCGGGCGTAGTTTAATGGTAGAACATGAGCTTCCCAAGCTTAGAGCGCGAGTTCGATTCTCGTCGCCCGCTCCAGCAGTAAAGGCCCAGCTCAGGGGCATGATCCCCGAGCTGGGCCTTTTGCATTTCCGGGCTTCCGTGTCTCTTGCGTGCCCCTACGACTGGTTGGGCGGTGTCGTGCCCCGGCCGAGGGTGCGGGTGATCTCGGCGTCCATGCCATCGGCGATCTTCTTGTCCCGCTCGCTGGTCGCGTGCTGGTAGATCAGCGCGGCTCGGACGGAGGACTGCCCCATGCGGGCCATCAGCTCCTTGAGGCTGGCCCCGGTCGCGGCGGCCAGGGTGTTGCCGGTGTGCCGAAGGTCGTAGAAGCGGAAGCCCGGCATGCCCGCCTTGGCGCGTGCCTTTCTCCACACCCGGCCGAAGGTGGTCCGGCGGAACGGGGCACCCTTCTCGCCGACGAACAGCAGACCCTCCTGCTCCTTCTCCGCGAACAGCTCCAGGTGCAGCCGGACATCAGGCAGGACAGCCGCGGGGATAGTGACGACCCGCTTGCCCGCTGCGGACTTCGTGTGGCCGAGCGCCCGCCGGCCGGTGTTGAGTTCGGGGGCCGCGAGCCGGACCTGAACCGTACCGGCCACAAGGTTGATGTCCTTGCGTCGCAGTTCAGCCAGCTCCTCCGGGCGGAGCGTCGTGAAGGCGGCGAGCAGGACCATGGCGCGCCAACGCAGCCCCACCAACTCGGCCAGCTCGTAGACCTTCTCGATGCTGGCGACTCCGCGCTCCTCGGCCGACTCCTTGCCAGCGCCCTTGATCCGGCACGGGTTCCGGCGGATCAACTCGTCATCAGTCGCGGTGGCCATGATGGACTTCAGCAGGCGGTACGCCTTCGCGGCCGTGGTGTGCTTGCCGGTGGCCCGGAGTTCGGCCCGCCAGGCGCGGACGAGCGGAGGCGTGATCTCGTCCAGGTCGAGGTCCCCGAAGGTCGGTTCGAGGTGCAGCCGCAGCAGTCGGCGGTACAGCTCCACGGTGGTCGGCATCAGACCACGCTCGGTGATCCAGGCGTCGGCGTACTTGGCGAAGTTGACCGCCCCGGCGTCGGGGTCGCGCCAGTCCTTCTTCCGGATGCTGGTCTGCATCTCGGCCAGCCAGTCATCCGCGTCGGTCTTCGTCTCGAAGGTCTCCGGCGCCGGCCGAAGGAGGCCGGTCGGGTCGAGGTACCGGGCCTGGAATCGGCCGGACGGGAGCTTGCGGATGCGGCCGAACTGCCTTCGCCTGCTTGCCACTTAGGCCACCACCCGCAGTCGGCGGGACCGGGGCTGAATGGTGTTGGCGGTCACGTAGTCGGCGAGGGCCGATTCCGTGATCCGGACGTGGCGACCGACCTTGACGAAGGCGATCCGGCGTTCCGCGACCAGGCGTCGCGGGAAGCGTTCCCCGCTCGTGTCCCAGGTGCCGAGGCGCTCGGCCACCTCCTTGACGGTCAGCAGACGGTCCATGCGTCGTTCCCCTCCTCTTGCGCGAGTTGTGCGCGCATCTCCTGTCGGTCGGTGGTGTGGCGTTCGTGCAGGTCCCGGGCGATGCTGGCGGCGAGCAGGGATTCGCCCGGGGAGTTCCCGGCGCCGGCGAAGGCCCAGTGGGCGACGACCAGCGTCTCCGCTTCGGGCAGGTCGTCCAGGTCCGGCAGTCCGGCGGCGAGGAGCCGTTCCCGGAGTTCGGTGCGGGCCTGTTCGGCGCGGTAGTCGGCGCGGACCTGCCGGAGGGCGCCGAGGGTGGTCGAGTAGGTGGGGGACTTGCTGGAGAAGTGACCGCGGAAGCCGAGCATGTGGGACCAGTGCGCGAGCAGGCGGCCCGGGTAGTGCCGGTCGAGGTCCCAGCAGGCTTCGATCAGCCGGCGGGTGTGGGCGGGCAGATCGTGCCGGTCGAGTTCGTGGCGCTCCAGGATGCGGCGGTCCACCGTCTCGGTGGTCTCAGCGGACTTGGTGGCGTACTTGGCCACGTACGAGGCCACCGCCTGCTCCGTGATCTCGCCGGTCGAGAAGGCGCCGATCGGGCGGACATCGACCTGCGTTCCCCACCCCAGGACGCGGGCAGGCTGGTCACCTCCGGCGGCGACGGGAACGCCGGCGCGGCGGGCGGCGGCCCGGATCGCAGCGTCCAGGAGCGCGACCGTCGCCCAGCCGGGCGGCGGCGTGCCGGGACCCTTGGGTCCGTCGATGCGGATCACGGCGTGGAAGTGCACGGCGCCCCGGCGCTGGTACTCGGCGACCTTGCCGAACGAGATCTTCGCCTGCTCCTTGAACTCGTACTGGTACAGCCCGGCCATCTTCGCCATGGTCCGGAACAGGTAGATGGTGAAGCGGCGCCACAGGTCCGGGGCGTGGTTGTTCCACAGCACCGCGTGCCCGTAGTCGTACGTCTCCGGGTCCAGCGGCGTCCCGAGCAGGAGCGACCCGGCCGGGTGGTCGAACCCGCAGCGGCAGGTGCCCTTGTCGGGCCGGTTGTGGACCGGGCCGAAGCTGGGTGCGGTGAGGGTGGCGAAGACGCGGGGATGCGAGCGGACCGTGGCCGGGACGCCCTTGGCGGTGTCTCCGGCGAGTCCTGCGCGGATCAGGTGGAAGGTGTCCGCCGAGTACGTGCGGGCGCACGAGGGGCAGCGGGAGGAGCGGCGGTTGCCGCAGGCGACCTTGAGGCGCTGGCCGGGTTCGTGCTCGGTGGAGTAGCGGTGCCAGACGGCGCCGGTCGGGGCGTGGGTGAGGGTGCGGAAGCCCTTGAGGTGGATCGGGTTGGAGCAGCCGCCGGTCCGGCGTAACTGGTCCTGAAGCTTGGGGAGGTCGCCCCGGGAGGCGAGCCGGGCCAGGTCCGCGAGGACCAGCCGGTCCACCCCGCCGGGGAGAACGGGAGCGTGGGTCACGCGGCCACCGCCAGGACGGGCCGGGCGTTCGGGGTGTGCTCGGGGCAGGGCCGGAAGTACGGGGCGTCGTCGGTCCACTCGTTCAGCGGGACCGGGACCCAGCCGGTGTGGCCGTCGTTGTCGTCCCACACGTCGATGTGGCACGGGCAGGCGCCGTACCGGCCGTAGTGGTGGCTGCCGATGCAGTCGCACGGCACGAAGGCGCCGGTGGCGCCGGACAGGGCGCCGTCGAGGTCGACGACCCGCAGCGTCCCCGAGCAGGACGGGCAGGCGTCGGCGTCGGTGGGGGCGGCGTGGAGGGAGCAGGACACGAAGTCGCCCAGCGCGGCCCGGTACTTCGGCGGGACCGGGATGCGACCGGTTCCGGCGCACAGGCAGTGGACGAGCGCGACGGCGAGACCGGCGAGGGGGGCAGCAGGCATGATGGAGGCTCCCTTGAACGAGGGGCGAAGGGGACGACGCGCGGCTTGGCGGTTGAGCGTCGTCCCCGCTGCATGTGCTGGCGGCGGCGTGTTCAGCGGCCCCTAAGGACCGCCGGGGATCGTGGCGGCGTGCTCGGCAGTCACACCGTTTGGAGGAGCAACTGCCGGGGATTTCACAGGTCAGCTACATGGGCCAACCTTGTGCACTCATGTACATGAGTGACTGATAGAAGAGTGCCTGAGTCCTGTACATGAGTCAACCCGTCACGAGAAAGAATCCCAGGACGGGTTGCGAGAGTTGACCAACAGTCAGTCGCGCGCGGCGAACCGGTAGTCCAGTACGAACTGATCAGCGGCCATCACCGTGTCGCAAACCTCGACGACCCGGCCGCCATCGGTCATGGCGTCCCGGACCAGATGGATCACAGGGGCCCCCGGGCTGAGCGCAAGAGCCGAGGTCTCCGGCTTGGTCGCCAGGCGAGCACGAACGGTCTCCGTGAATTCCGCGAGCGTATGGCCGTGCTCCTCCAGGCGGGCGTAGATCCCTCCGCCGCCAGGGTTCTCAGCGAACATCTCCGGGATGTCCTTCACCACATCCCAGGGCAGGTACGAGGTCGCTTCCTCGGTGGGCACGCCGTCCCGGAAGTACCTTCGCTTACGAGCCAAGACCTTCGCGCCGGCGGGAACACCCAGCCGCTCGGCGATCTCGGCAGGCGCATCGGCCGGGCCGACGAAGAGGACCGTCACCGAGGGGGTACCGCCTGACTGCTCCGCCTCCGCAAGGTAGGCCGCCTTACCGGCCTTCCGGTGAGCCCGGCGGAACCGATCTGAGGACTTTCGTTGCACTGGCGGGCGGGATCGAACGAAGGAGCCCCGTCCGTGGTGCGTCTCGATGAGCTGAGCTGTCCGCAGCTCGGCGATGGCCTTGCGCACGGTGCCGGAGGCCACGCTGTAGCGCTCCATCAGCTCGGCTTCGCTGGGCACCGAGGCCCCGGGAGCGAGGGTCCCGGACTTGATCTGGGCCGCCAGGTCATCCGCGATCTGGAGATACTTGGACTTGGCCGTCGAGGCCACCTCATTGCTCGCCATGGTCCTACTCATCTCCTATGCTCCTGTACATGAGTAGCAGCCCCGCACTGAAAGCGTCAACGCCCCTCCACTCCGTGTCTGTGGCGGGGGCTGTGGTGCGTGAGGACGGGCGAGTCCTGGTGATCCAGCGGGCCGATAACGGCACCTGGGAGCCTCCGGGTGGCGTGCTTGAACTCGGCGAGACCGTGGAGGACGGCGTTCGGCGCGAGGTCTTCGAAGAGACCGGGCTCCTCGTTCGGCCGGAGCGACTGACCGGCGTCTACAAGAACATGAACCGGAGCATCGTGGCCCTGGTGTTCCGTTGCCGGGTCGAAGGCGGCAAGGAGCAGACCACAGACGAGGCGACGGCCGTCCGCTGGTTCACCCCTCAGGAGGTCCGGGAGAGCATGGGCGAGGTCTTCGCCGTACGCATCCTTGACGCACTGAGCGGCCCCGGGGGCGATGCCCCGCACATCCGGGCCCATGACGGCCGGAAGCTGATCGGGTAGGGCCGAGGAGAACGCCGGACGCGCCAAGCGCCCCAGACGGGCCGAGATGGGGATAGGGGTAGATAGCTGGGAGTGGGTGTGAGGGGGTGGGGTGTGAAGGTGACTGTTATGAGTTTCGCTACTGATTCAAGGGCGCGCACAGCGCGCCAGCGCGCGGCCCTGGCCGCTCGCCGTCGCTCCTGTCTGCGCCCCGCTCCGTCGGCGGCCGGCCGCGCACGTCGAGCGTGCGGCCGGGAGGGTTGCCGAGGTTAGAGCCCGCCGGGGCTGGGGGCGGGCGGCTGCGCGGTTTTACCCACCTCCCCGGCTCGGGACCCGCGTCGAGCAAGAACGGGGGGCCACTCGGCCAAATTGCGGTCAGGCCCAAAGAGCCCTGACCGAGTCGCAACAGCTTACGGCCCCCCGATCATGCTCGACCCCAAGCCAGGCAGGACACCGGCCAAAACCGCTACGCCACCCTCGCAGTGGCGAAGTGTCAGCAGTGACGGGGGGCTTAGGATCTAGGATCGGCGTTGTACGGCTTCGCTCTCATCTCAACGAATCGGAGTCCCGAATGGCCAGCTACGAAGAACATGCCCAGGCCGCGAGCCAGCTCTTGGCGCCGGTCAAGATTGGCAAGCTATCCAGCTACGAACTCCGCACGCAGGTCGCACAGGTCGAAGCTCTGCTGGCGCTCGCCGCAGCCATCGCTGGCCGATCCGGAGACGCCGCTGACAGGCAGCGCCAGGCGTATTGAGCCGTGCCCTATCCGTGCCCCAAGGGGCGGTGTTGGGCGGTAAGTCACGGTGAACAGCGGGGTCATCGATCGAGGCCGAAGCAGGCCCGAGGTCCGGATGTCTGCACGTCAGAGCACTTGTGGGCCAGGAGAGTGGGCGAGATTCCCAAGCTTAGAGCGCGAGTTCGATTCTCGTCGCCCGCTCCACTACCGAAAGCCGCAGGTCACACGACCTGCGGCTTTTGCGTTGTCCGGCCTTCTGCGGTGCGCTTCGGGGCCCGGGTGGGTGTCCGGCTGGGGCGGGCGGTCCTACGATCGGCGGGTGACTACGGCGGGCGCGCAGCAGCTGCGCATTCTTGCGGGGGACCTGTGCGTCGAGCGGGCGGTCGACGAGGGGGCGGCGCTGGCGTCGCGCTGGGTCTCGCTGGTCCGGGCCCCGGAGGGGCTGACGGTGGTGCGCGCGGTGGACGCGGGGGCGGACGGCGCGTCCGTCGAGCGGTGGAGGGCGTTCTACAGCGGTGACAGCGCGCACGGGCTCGACCTGCCGGGTGTGTTGTCGCGGCTGATCGCGCCGTTGGCGGCGGCCGGGGTGCCGGTGTTCGTGGCGTCGACGTACGACGCGGACCTGGTGCTGGTGCCCGCGGAGCGGCTGGCCGGGGCGGTCGCGGCCCTCCGGGCGGCCGGGCACCGCGTCGAGGAGTAGCGGCGGGAGGCCGGCGGGGCGGGAGGCCGCCCCCGGGTGCGGTGGCGCGGGGGCGGCCGGGTTCGATGGAGGGGTTCTTCGCCCGGCGCGGGCGATCCGCCCCGTCTGCCCGGGAGATGACGATGCACAGCAGTGCCGACGTACGTGTCGAGGAGATGCTCGACGATCTGCGCAGGCTCGTCGAGGTCGAGTCCCCGTCCCGTGACCTGGAAGCGCTGCGGGCCTCCGCCGGGGTCGTCGCGGAGATGATCGAGCGCAGGCTGGGCGGGCGGGCCGTCCTGGTGGAGAGCAGGGTGGGGCCGCACGTCCACTGGTCGGGCGGCGGGGACCCCCGGGTGCTGGTGCTCGGCCACCACGACACGGTGTTCCCCCTCGGCACGCTCGCCCGGCGGCCCTTCCGGCTGGACCAGGGCCGGGTGACCGGGCCGGGCGTGTTCGACATGCTCGGTGGTCTCGTGCAGGCCGTCCACGGGCTGGCGGCGCTGGACGACCGGACGGGCGTGGAGATCCTGGTGACCGCCGACGAGGAGGTCGGTTCCGGCGCCTCCCGGGCGCTGATCGAGGAACGGGCCCGGGCCTGCGGCGCGGTCCTGGTGTTCGAGGGGGCGGGGGAGGGCGGCGCCCTGAAGACGGGGCGCAAGGGCTGCGGCACCTTCGAACTGTCCGTCAGGGGGCGGGCGGCGCACGCCGGGCTGGAGCCGGAGGCGGGTGTCAACGCGCTGGTCGAGGCGGCACACCAGGTGCTGGACCTGGCGGCGCTGAGCCGTCCGGAGGCCGGGACGACGGTGACGCCGACCATGGCGTCGGCGGGAACCACCGACAACGTGGTGCCGGCGGAGGCGACGGTGACCGTGGACGTCCGGGTCGAGACGGAGGGGGAGAAGGAGCGGATCGAGTCGGCGTTCGCGAACCTGCGCCCGCACCTCGACGAGGTCGAGATCGTGGTCCGGGGCGCCGTTGGCCGACCCCCGATGCCGCGGTCGGCGTCGGAGCGGCTGTTCCGGCTGGCGCGCCGGCTGCTCCCGGGCGTCGAGGGCGTGGCGGTCGGCGGTGGCAGTGACGGGAACTTCACCGCCGCCCTGGGAGTGCCGACGCTCGACGGCCTGGGCGCGGTCGGTGGCGGTGCCCACGCCGACCACGAGTACGTCGTGGTCGACGCGATGGTGCCGCGGGCGCGGCTGGTGACCGGACTGGTGGAGGCGATCCGGGAGGAGTTCGGCCCGGCCGGCGCGCCGCGCGCGGCCGACCGCTGACCCGACCGGACCGGCGGAGCGGACGGACGGAGCGGCCCGGCAGCCGGGGAGGCTGCCGGGCCGTCGCGTTCGGTGGTGCGGTGCGCGGAGCCGTGGCTCAGCGGGTGGCGAGGGCTTCGAGGGCGGGGACGAGGTCGGCCGGGGCGGGCAGGGCCGCGTTCTCGGCCCGGAGCCGGTGGGCGGCGTCGCGGAGGTCGGGGTCGGTGACCAGCCGGTCGAGGAGGGGGGTGTCCACCTCGTCGGACGCGGAGCTCAGCGCGGCGCCGCTCGCGGTGAGGGCCTCGGTGTTGATGAAGTGGTCGGCGCCCTGCGGGAGGAGCAGCTGGGGCAGGCCGGCCTGGAGGGCGGTCAGCATGGTGCCCGAGCCGCCGTGGTGGATCAACGCGTCGGCGCGGCCGAGCAGTTCGTTGAGCGGGACCCAGGGCAGTCCGCGGACGTTGGCGGGCAGGGTGCCGAGCGGGGCGAGGTCGGCGCCGCCGACCGCGAGCAGGAAGTCCGCGTCGACCTCGGCCGCGGCCTCGACCAGGCGGACGACCGCCCGGACGCCGTCGAGTTCGGCGAGCACGGTGCCCAGGGTGACGACGATCCGGGGCCGGTCGGCGGGGCGGAGGAACTCGGTCGGGACGATGCCGCCGCCGTTGTAGGGGACGTAGCGCATCGGCAGGCCGTCCGGGTCGCCGCCGAGCGGGCCGACGTTGAGTGCGGTGGAGGCGGCGGGGCCGTCCAGGCCGTGCCGCTCGTAGACGTCGGTGAAGTGGGAGGCGAGCAGGCCGGTCATGGGGAGGCCCGCGCTGACCCCGAAGTTGTTGACCACCGACGGGATCTTGAGCAGCGTGGCCACCAGCGGGGCGGCGGCCTGGAAGGAGTCGTGGACGAGGAGGTCGGCGCCCCACTCGGTGGCGGCTTCCAGCAGCCCGTCGACGGAAGGGCGGGAGGCGTGCGCGAAGATCCCGGCCGCCATGTCGAAGATCTCGTCCTGCGACCTGTTCGGGGCGACGTACTCGATCTTGCCCTGAAGCCGCTCCTCGAACAGCTCCCGCAGGACCCGGCCGTCGCCGATCTCGACGACGGGGAAGCCTGCGCTGCGGACCTGGTCGAGCGGCTGCCCGCAGGCGAACAGGACCTCGTGCCCGGCGGCGCGCAGCGCCTGGGCGGTCGGCACCATCGGGAAGAGGTGGCCGGCCGCAGCGGGGCCGGTGAAGAGTATGCGCATGGTGAACTCCTTGCCAATGAAGCTGACGAAGCAGTCTCACCTTGACAGTTGACGTTCAGTCAATTTCATTCCGATCTCCGGACGCGGTTATCGGCCGTTCTGTGCAGGGGCTTGTCATGCGGGCGGGGGTGTGCTCCGCACCCCCGCCGTCCGCCCCTGCCTCCGTCGTCCGCCCGGTGTCCGCGGCGCCGTTCACGCGGCGTCGAGGAACTCCCGGACGGTCTTGGTGAACGCCTCGGTCTCCTCGGCGAGCACGATGTGGCCGGTGTCGAACTCGGCGTAGACGCTGCCCGGGAGGGCGGCGTGCAGGCGCCGCGCGTTCTGCACGGGGACGGTGGCGTCCTGGGTGCAGCCGATCACCAGGGCCGGGGCCTGGACCCGGGGGAGCAGCGGGGTGAGGTCGAGGGCGAGGTTCAGGGCGATGTGCCGCAGGGTGCCGGGAGTCGGCCGCATGTAGGCGGTGTTGGCCTCGACGGCGGCGCGCCCGATCCGGTCGAGGAAGCCGCTGCTGAAGGCGGTGAGGGTGGCGTAGCCGCCGAAGGCGTCCGGGTGGTCGGCGAGCGACAGCCAGGTGGCCATGGAGAGGCGCAGGTACTCGTCCTGTTCGGCGCTGATCCAGCCGGCGGCGGCGACCAGCCGGCGGACCTGCTCGGGGCGCCGGGCGGCGGCCGCGGTGGCGACGACGGCGCCGAGCGAGAAGCCGAAGACGTCGACGGGGCCCCGGCCGGCGGCGTCGATCACGGCGTTGACCTGGGCAGCGAGGGTTTCCAGGGTGAGCGGTGCGCCGTCGTCCTCGGCGGCCTCGCTGCCGGAGAGGTCGGGCAGCAGCACGGTGTAGCGGTCGGTGAAGGAGTCCAGCAGGCCGTCCCACATGCCGGAGCCGGGGCCGGTGCCGTGGACGAGGACGAGGGTGTCGGGGCCGTCGCCGACGACGCGGTAGGGGATGCGGGCGGTGCCGACGGTGATGGTGGGCATGGCGGGGTCCTCTCGAAGGCGGTGGTGCCGTGTGGTCGGCGGGTCGGTCCTGCCGGCGGCACAAGAAGTAAACTACACAGTGCAGAGCAATGATTCAACTGCACCGTGCAGTGCAATGCGAGGATGCGGAAACGGTGAGGGGTGGAACTGTCCGTACTCGTCCACCGTCCAAGCAGTGACGGAATCCCAGCCCGGGTTGAACGCCGGGAGGAGTACGGAGGGCCCTGTGCAGTCAGGTGGTGCCGAACTCAACGTCGGGAGCCCGGGCGGGCGCCCCGGTGGTGCGCCGATCGCGCCCGCGCCGTGGTGGCCCGGCGTGGAGCGCGGTGTGACGGTCGATCAACTCGATGCCGCCCGGCGCTGCGAGGCGCTGCTCCAGGACACCCTGGACGCCATCGACCCGACGCCGGCCTGGCAGGAGGCGCCCCCCGTGGCGGGTGCGCGGCTGCCGCGGCCGGGGCGCGGGTCGGCCGCGCTCTGGTACGTCACCCGGGGGCGGGACATCCTCACCGTCGTCTCGCTGCCCCGGCGGGCGGTGCTGGTGGACGTGGTGGAGCAGCACTGGCGCCGGAGCGGATGGACGATCACCTCGCTGAACGCCGGCAGGGACCGTCCGGGAGTCGCCGCGACCACTCGGGACGGCTATCGACTGGCGCTCTGCTTCGGGGAGTTGGGCGAGCCTGGCCTGACCGCGAGCTCACCCGGGGTGGCCCGCTCGGAGCAGATCCCGGTGCTGTCGGGAGAGGGGGGCCTCGGCCCGGCCCCGTTGCCGTACGTCTGCTGTCCGTACTGGAGCGCGCTGGCGTAGCCGGGGCCGGAAGGCCGAAAAGGGACCGGGGGAGGCGTGGAGCGAGTCCCCCCGGACTCGCTCCACGCCGCCTCGCTGCGCGGCTTCGGCGCTGCCGCTCCCCCCGACACCCCGGCAGCCTCGCCGTCCCCCCTGGCTGCACCCTCCGGCGAGAGCGATCCGCACAGGCCCCGGCGAGTCCCCACCCCCGGGGACGTCGTTGATCTCACGCTAACAAACCGCGTGGTTGGTTTGTCAATAGTGAAATCCACGAAACATCCACATTGTGGTGATCGGCACGGACCGGCCCGGAGGGCGCCGGACCAGGCAGTTGTGCGCCCGCCGGCGTACCCGGCCGCCGGGCCGCGTGAACCGGGCCGGAGCGGGGCCGTGTGCGCCTCCGCCTGGAATCCGACATTCCGAGCATCATGGCAGCACGCAGCGACACCGCGCGAGCGCCCAGCGCAGCCGGGGTGCGGCCGGGGTGCGGCCGGGCGCGAGAGGCGGGGGTGAGAGACGGGAGAGGCGGGGCGTGAGAGCTCGGACGGGGCAGCGGGGCCCCGGACGGCTCAGCGCAGCAGCCGTCGCTCCTTGGCCACCGCCACCGCGCCCGCCCGGGTGTCCACGCCCAACTTGTCGTAGATCCGGCCCAGATGGGTCTTCACCGTGGCCTCGCTGATGAACAGCGCCCGCGCGATCTCGCGGTTGCCCAGACCCTGCGCCAGCTGTACCAGGATGTCCTGCTCGCGTTCGGTGAGCTGCGGCGCCGGCGCCCGCATCTGCGCCATCACCCGGGAGGCGACCGGCGGCGAGAGTACCGTCCGGCCCTGCGCGGCCGCGTGCACGGCGGCGAACAGTTCCTCCGGCCGCTCGGCCTTCAACAGGTAACCGGTGGCGCCGGCGGCGATCGCCCGGGTGATGTCGGCGTCGGTGTCGTAGGTGGTGAGCACCAGGACGTGCGGCCCGTCCGGGGCGGCGGTGATCCGCCGGGTGGCCTCCACACCGTCGATGCCCTCACCGAGCTGGAGGTCCATCAGCACCACCTGCGGCTCCAGCCGGGCGGCCAGCGCGACGGCCTCCTCCCCGGTGCTGGCCTCGCCGACCACCTCGATGTCGCCCGCGCTGGCGAGCAGCGCGAGCAGGCCGGCCCTGACCACCGCGTGGTCGTCGCAGACCAGCAGCCGGACGGGCGCGGTACGGGACGCAGCCGTGCTCATGCGTCCGCCCCGTTCCGTGCGGCGGGCGCTCCGCACGCCGCACGCCTCGTGTCGACGGACCCGCGTCGCTGGCTCATCGGTGCTCCAATCGGTGCTCCAAGGGGACTGCGGCGGAGACCACGGTGCCCTCGCCGGGGGTGCTTTCCACGGTCAGCGTGCCACCGAGCTGCCGCAGCCGGGCCCGCATCGCGGGCATACCGTACCCGCGGCCGCCCCCGGTGCCCGCGGCGGCCGGGTCGAAGCCCAGCCCGTCGTCCGCGATGTCCAGGACCGCCTGGTCACCGAGGAAGGACAGCGTGATCGCCGCGGCCGACGCCCCGGCGTGCTCCCGGACGTTGGCCAGCGCGCCCTGGGCGATCCGCAGCAGGGCGGACTGCGCGGCGGCGGGCAGCGGCACGGCCGTGCCGTCCAGGTGGAAGCGGACCGGTAGCCCGCTCTCGGCGGCCTCCCGGTCGGCCAGTGCCCGCAGCGCCTGGTCGAGCGCACGGCCGTCGGCGAGTTCGGCCGGCGCGAGGTCGTGGACGAAGCGGCGGGCCTCGGCCAGGTTCCGCGCGGCCACCTCGGCGGCGGTCCGGACGTGGCTGCGGGCGGTCGCCGGGTCGGCGTCCCAGGTGCGGTCGGCGGCCTGCAGCAGCATCTGCTGGCTGGACAGGCCCTGCGCCAGGGTGTCGTGGATCTCCATCGCCAGCCGCGCCCGCTCGGCCAGCGTGCCCTCCCGCCGTTCGGTGGCGGCGAGTTCGCGCCGGGTGCGGACCAGGTCGGCGATCAGCGCGCGCTGCCGGGCGCCCTGCCGGGCCATGAAGAGGAAGACGCCGGTGGCGAGCGCGGCGACCGCGGGCGGCAGCAGGACGAGCGTGGCGTCCGCCCCGCCGGGCAGTCGGATCTCGGCGATCACCACCAGCAGCGTCAGGGCACCCACCAGGGGGATCGCCGCCTTCGCGGGCAGCGCCCGCAGCGCGGTGTAGATCAGCGGGACGGCGCACCAGGCGAAGCTCGGCGCGAGCAGCACCAGCACCACCCACAGTGCGACCACCAGCCCCAGCGGCCAGCGGCGGCCGCGGCCCGACGCGGTCGGACGGTGGTGGTCGAGCCAGGAGCCGGCCGGCTGGGCGACGGCCAGGGCGGCGCTCAGCCCGATCACCCAGGGGGCCTGGGGGCTGCCGGAGTGGTGGGTGAGGTAGCGGTTGAGCGAGGCGGCGAGCAGCACCACGAAGGCGGAGTCCAGCAGCAGCGCCAGCCGACCGGCGTCCGGGTCTCCGGCGTCCCGGGCGCCCCGGGTGGCGGTGCCCGGACGGACGGCGCCCTCGGTCCGCCCGGCCTGACCGGTGCGATCGGCGTGACCGGCGCCGCGCCGACCGGAGGCGGGGCGGGGCTGAGACACGGGTGGCTCCTGGTCGAACGGGCGGCGCACGGGCTGCGTACGGGCGGTGGGTCCGCACTGACCTGCACCGATCCCTCGATGGTGACCCGTCCGGCCCGGTCCCGCATCAGCCGATCGGTTGACGCCGCAGTCCTCCATCATGCCCGGACGCACGCGCCGGACCGTCGATGTGGCGGGCCCGCCCCCGGGCGGAGGATCGAAGCACGCCGCCGGGCGCCCCCTGGCCCGGCGGCCGCCCGATCCCCACCCCACCCCACCCCGCAGACCCGCTGAGGAGCTGGACCATGAAGAAGACCTCCGTGCGCACCCGGGTGCTGACCGGCACCGTCGCCGCCGCCGCGATCGCCGCCGCCACCGTGGGCGCCGTCTCGGCCAGCGCCGAGACCACCGACGCCCCGGCCGCCCCGGCTGCCGTGAAGGTCGACACCCAGAACAAGAACCTCGCGCAGAGCACCGGCCTGACCATCGACGCCGCCACCCGCGCCGCCCAGGCCGCCCTGGACGCGGCGACCAGGGCCGGCCAGCACGTCTCGGTCGCGGTCGTCGACCGGGACGGTGTCACCCGGGTGCTGCTGAAGGGCGACGGCGCCGGCCCGCAGGCTCCGGAGTCGGCCGAGCGCAAGGCCTTCACGGCGGTCTCCTGGAACGCGCCGACCTCGGAGCTGGCCAAGCGCCTGGCCCAGGCCCCCAACCTGAAGGACATCCCGGGCACGCTGTTCCTGGCCGGCGGCGCCCCGGTGCAGTGGCAGGGCGCTCCGGTCGCGGCGATCGGCGTCGCGGGCGCGCCCAGCGGCGACCTGGACGAGCAGTTCGCACAGGCCGGTGTCGCCGCGCTGGCGAAGTGACCCCTCCCCGCAGGGCCGCCCCGTCGGCGGGGTGACCCCTCGGCCCCGTCGCCCGTCGGTGGGGTGACGACCCGGCCGGTCGGCCGTCCCGTGACGCCGGATGGCCGACCGACCGGGTTCATTGACTCGTTCGGGTGAACGCAGGGAGGGTCGCCGCAGAACACGGGGTGACCCTTCGAAAAGCCGCTGCCGCTGTCAGTGCCGCGTGGCAGGCTTCCCGGTATGACGGCGTGGACCCTCAACGACATCGAACGTGCGATCCGCTCCTCCTGGGGTGTCGACACTTGTGCGCCCGAGGATCTGGCCCACTGGCGTCCCGACAATCCCGCCCGCGGCCAGTGCGGGGTGACGGCGATGGTGCTGCACGACCTGCTCGGCGGCGAGCTGATGATGGGCGAGGTGTACGTCGACGGGGTCCGGACGGACCTCCACTGGTGGAACCGCTTCGCCACCGGCTTCGAGATCGACCTCACCCGCGAGCAGTTCGGGCCGGACGAACTGGTCGGGCCGGGCCGACCGGTCGCCCGCCCGGCCCGCCCCGGCCGGCTGCAGGCCCAGTACGAGCTGCTGCGCGGCCGGGTGATCGCCGAGCTGGAGCGCGGGGCCGCCGTGCACCGTGACCGGATGCCGGCGCGCGCCTGCGCGTGAGCTCCGGGCGCCCTGCGCGTCGGCGTGTCCCGCGAGTCCGTGTCCCACCAGTCCCCTACGTGCCGTACGTGCCGGGCGTGCCGTGAGTCCAGTGCGTCGTGTGCGTCCGGTGCTCTCCGTGAAAGGCCGGGCCCGATGATCCCCTGACGTACAGTCGGCCGCAGGTGAGCGGCAACGGTGACGGGAGTGGGCGATGACCGGAACGACGGTCGGCTTCGTGGGGCTCGGGGCGATGGGACGGGGCATGGCCGGCAGTCTGCTGCGGGCCGGTCACGCCGTACGGGTCTGGAACCGCTCGCCCGGGCCGGTGGCCGCCCTGGCCGCCGAGGGCGCGCAGGCGGCCGACTCGCTCGCCGACGTGTTCGCCGCCGACACGGTCGTCTCCATGCTCGCCGACGATGACGCGGTCGAGCGCCTGCTGCTCGACCCCGCCCTGCTGGACGGCGCCGCGGCCACCCTGCACGTCAACATGGCCACCGTCTCGCTCGCGCTCGCCGAACGGGCCGAGGCGCTGCACGCCGAGCACGGCATCGGCTACGTCGCCGCGCCCGTCCTCGGCCGGCCGCCGGTCGCGGCGGAGGGCCGGCTGAACATCCTGACCGCGGGCGCCGCGGACCTGCTCACCAGGGCCGAGCCGCTGTTCGCCGCGATGGGCGAACGCACCTGGCACTTCGGTGAGAGCCCCCGGCAGGCCAACACCGCCAAGATCAGCGTCAACTTCCTGCTGGCCTGCGCGATCGAGTCGATGGCCGAGGCATGCAGCCTGGCCGACGCCAACGGGGTCCGGCCGACCGACCTGATCGAGATGCTCACCGGCACGCTCTTCCCCGGGCCGGTCTACTCCGGGTACGGCGCGATGGTGGCCGAGCGCCGCTACGAGCCGGCCGGCTTCCGGCTGCCGCTCGGGCTCAAGGACGTCGGCCTCGCCCTGGAGGCGGGCGCCGCGCGGCACGTGCCGCTGCCGTTCGGCAGCATCCTGCGGGACGCCTTCCTGGACGCCCTGGCCCACGGCGACGGAGACAAGGACTGGGCGGCGGTCGCCGCCGTCGCCCGTCGCCGGGCCGGACTGCCGGAGTGACCCCGGGCGCACCGCCCGGGATGGTGGCCGACCGGTCCGGGGACCCGGCGGACCGGCCGGAGTGACCCCGGGCGTACCGCCCGGGTGACCGGCCGACGGGGCGCGGACGGGGAATAACCGGCGCGCGGCCGCTGCTCGCACCCCCGTCCACACCACTGACCCGGGGGAGTTCCGATGTCCGACCAGCCGTCCGGTGCCGAGGCGCCGCGCCGTTTCCTGTTCCTCGACGCCAGCGCGCGCACCGACGGCAACTCCGCCCGGCTCGCGCGGCTCGCCGCCGAGTCGAGCCTGCCGGCGGGCGCCGAGCAGCGCTGGCTGCGGCTCGCCGAGTACCCGCTGCCGCCCTTCCGGGACGAGCGGCACGACGGCGACGGCACGTACGCCGAGCCGACCGGGCACGCGAAGACCCTGCTGGACGCCACCCTGGCGGCCACCGACGTGGTCCTCGTCGCGCCGCTGTACTGGTACACCCTGCCGACCGACGCCAAGCTCTACCTCGACCACTGGTCGGGCTGGATGCGGGTCCCCGGGCTGGACTTCCGCGCCCGGATGGGTGGCCGCACCCTGTGGGGCGTCACCGCCCTCAGCGGCACCGACGACAACGCCGAGCCGCTGATCGGCGCGCTCCGGCTGAGCGCCGAGTACATGGCGATGCACTGGGGCGGCGTGCTGCTCGGCAACGGCAGCCGTCCGGGGGACGTGCTGCGCGACGAGCGGGCGCTGATCGCGGCCAAGTCCTTCTTCGCCGGCTGACGTCCGTCCCGTCCCGGGCACTGTCCTGTCCCGCCCCGGGCATCCTGTTCCCGCCCCGGGCACCGGTCGACCGCAGGCCCGGACGCCGGTCCGCCGCCGATCCGGCACCACCCGACCGATCCGGACCGTACCGCTCCCGCCCGCGGGTGCGGTACGGTCCTTCGGGCGTGTACCCGTCACCCTCCGGTCATCATTTGGCAAAGCGCAAAAGCCTTGAAGTCGGACGGAGTTGGACGAAGCGGGCATCTCTCCTTCACGTCCGGGTGACAGTGCGGCACCCGCCTTCCGAACCGGCCGGATCGTTCGGTACTCTCCGTCGCACTTTCAGCTTCGCGGGGGGACGCGGCGTCTGCGGCCGCCCCTCGCGCCCGGGCCTCGCCCGGAAACGTCCGTGAGGTCTCCCTTGTCCATACGTCGCAGTCTCGCCCTCGCCGGCGCCGCCGCTCTCGCGTCCTCGCTCGTGCTGGCCGGCGCCCAGGGCGCCATGGCCGTCGGCACCACCGGCTCCCCGTCCGCCGCCGCCACGGCCGAGAAGGCGGGGCACCAGAGCCTCGACCTCTCGGTGCGCGGTGTCCCCGGGACCTTCTTCGCCGGTGACGACGCCCGCGAGTTCACCTACCGGATCGACAACTCGACCAAGACCGACTTCGTCGCCTACCCGCTGCTGAAGTTCAAGAACAAGGCGGGCTCGCTCAAGGCGAAGGACCTCAAGCTCGAGTACCAGCTGCCGGCCTCGCTGCCCGGCGGCGGCACCTGGAAGCCCGCCGCCATCGCCCCCGGTGGCGGCGACGGCGACGACAGCGCCGTGCTGATGTTCCTCGGCGGGATCACCGACAGCGGCGACGCCGCCGACGGCGCGCTGCTCTACATCGCGCAGGGCAAGAGCATCGACATCAAGGTCCGCGCCGCCTTCACCAAGGACGCGCCGCTGGGCAAGGCCGGGGTCGTGCCGGTGGTCTTCTCCGCCGACGCCAACGACGCGAACGACAACGGGCACTTCAGCTGCGACGGCATCAAGGGCGCCGGCTTCACCATCAAGGCCGGCGGCGGCAAGCCCAGCCCGACCCCCACCCCGACCAAGACCGGCACGCCCAGCCCGACCGCGAGCCACTCGTCGACCGCGTCGCCGACCGCCACGGCCACATCCACCGCGACGGGCACCTCGACCCCGACCACCGGGCCGACGACCCCGGCGCCGACCGGCACGGCCTCCGGCACCGCCTCGCCGTCGGCCTCGCCGTCCGCGTCCGGCACCACCGAGGCCCCGGCGCCGTCCGGCAGCGCCGACGCCCCGCAGCCGATCGACTTCCCGGTCCAGCCCCCGAACGTCACCCCGCCGAAGATCACCCCGGGCGGGGTCGGCAAGGCCAAGACCGACGCCGCCACCGCGGACAAGTCCCTGGCCCAGACCGGTGGCGGCGACGACACCACCGGGATCGCGATCGCCGGCGGCGCCGTCCTGGCGGCCGGTGTCGGCACCCTCGTGGTGCTGCGCCGTCGCAAGGCCGGTCAGCAGGGCTGACGCCCGGCCGACGCCCGGCCGGGGTACGGCCGGGGTGGGACCCGACGCGCGGCTGACACCCGGCCGGCGCGCGGCTGACCTGGGGGAACCGTTTTCCGGGTGCCCCCGTGCCGCCCGCACCGTCCACCGGACGGACACGCGGGCGGCACGGGCGGTACTCCTGCGTCACATAGGATGTCCGGCCGGAGGGGGGCGGAACCGGCGGGGAGAGGACAGGTGCGGGAAGTACGCACGGCACGGACCACCACCGACTACGAGGCGACGACCGGGCGCATCGCGGGTCTCCCACTGCGGAGACACCACGTCCTGCTGGTCGCCTGGACGGTGCTCTGGTTCTTCCTGGTCGAACCGAGCGGCGGCTTCTCCTGGCACTACCTGCGCCAGGGCGAGCAGCTGCTCTTCAGCGGCCAGTCCGACGGTGGACTGTCGCTCTACGCCCATCACCCGGAGCTGCAGATCGGCCCGGTGAGCCTGGCCGCGGCCCGGCTCACCGCCCCGTTCTCGCCGCACACCGGCCAGCTGGTCGCGGAGGCGGCGAGCGCCGCGCTCGGCCTGGTGATGCTGGTCGTGGTCGGCCGCACCGCGGCCCTCTACTACCTGGGCACCGGTACCAACCACCGCCGGCTCCAGCAGCGCCTGCTGATCGCCGGACTGGCCTTCATCCCGATGTGGGTCGAGGTGTCGGTCCGCTTCGCGCACCTGGACGACGTCCTCGCGCTGTTCTTCACCACCCTCGCCGCACACGCCCTGGCCCGCGGCAAGCCCACCCAGGTCGCGATCTTCCTGGCGCTGGCGGTCGATTCCAAGCCCTGGGCGATCGCCTTCGCCCCGCTGATCCTGGCGCTGCCCCGGCCCGCCTGGCTGCGCACCGCGCTCTGGTTCGCCGCCCTGGTGGCGATCGCCTGGCTGCCGTTCTACCTGGGCAACCTGGACACCATGGCGGCGGCCAAGTTCACCATCCCCAACCAGCCCGCGTCCGCGCTGCGCTGGTTCGGGGTGACCGACCCCGCCACCCCCTGGTGGGACCGCCCGACCCAGTTCGCGCTCGGCCTGGGCCTCGGCAGCATCGCCGTGTGGCGCGGCCGCTGGCCGGCCGTGGTGCTGCTCGGCGCGGACGCCCGGATCCTGCTCGACCCGAGCGTCTACACCTACTACACGGCCTCGATCCTGCTCGGCACCCTGCTCTGGGACGCGGTCGGGCAGAAGCGGCTCGTCCCCTGGTGGAGCTGGATCGCGCTGGCCGCGCTGTACGGCGGCACGCTGCTGCTCCCGTCCGACTCGGCCCGCGGCTTCGTCCGGCTCGCCTTCGTGGTGGTCTCCGCCGCCTACGTGCTGCTCTGGCCCACCCAGCAGCCCCGCCGGCCGCGGGCCGGCGCCCAGGGCGACGGCGGCGGACGCCGGTCGGCCCGGCGGCGCGAGCGGGAGCTGGTCGGCGCCGACGCCTGAGGACCCGGCGCCCGGGGAAGCCGGGTGCCGGGGCCCGCGAAGGGCCCCGCGAAGGGGCCCGCCAAGGCACCGTCGAAGGGGCCCGCCAAGGCACCGTCGAAGGTGCCCGCGATGGCGGCTTGACCCTCACGCGACGTGAGAGCCGAGGGTGGTGGTCAGCACCAGGGAGGAATTCCGATGACCGCTGAGGGCTACTCGGTCGGCACCGTGGCGAAGATCGCCAAGGTGACCGTCCGCACCCTGCACCACTACGACGAGATCGGTCTGCTGTCCCCCGCCGGCCGTACCCGGTCCGGCTACCGCCGGTACGTGGACTCCGACCTCGACCGGCTGCAGCAGATCCTCTTCTACCGCGAGCTCGGCTTCCCCCTGGAGGAGATCGCGGCGATCCTGGACGACCGCTCGGTCAGCCCGAGCGAGCACCTCCGGCGGCAGCACCGACTGCTGACCGACCGGATCAGGCACCTCCAGGACCTCGCCACAGCCGTCGAACACGCCATGGAGGCACGGAGAATGGGCATTCAGCTGACCCCGGAGGAGAAGTTCGAGATCTTCGGCGAGGGCTACCAGGAGGACTGGGAGCAGGAGGCCGAGCAGCGCTGGGGCGACACCGAGGCCTGGGCCGAGTCGCAGCGCCGTACCGGCAGCTACTCCAAGGCCGACTGGCAGCGGATCCAGGCCGAGATGACCGGGCTCAACACCCGCCTGGCCGAGGCGCTCACCGCCGGCGAGCCCGCCGACGGCCGGGTGGCCACCGACCTCGCCGAGGCGCACCGGCAGCACATCTGCCGGAACTTCTACGACTGCACGTTCACCATCCACCGCGGTCTGGCCGGCCTGTACGTCTCCGACCCGCGCTGGACGAGCATGTACGAGGAGATCGCGCCGGGCCTGGCGCAGTGGCTGCACGACGCCATCGTCGCCAACGCGGACCGGCGCGAGCAGGCCTGAGTCGCCGGACCGCGCGGGGACTACGCCACCCCGCGCCCGAAGGAGCGCCGGTAGGCGGTCGGCGAGGTGCGCATCACCCGGCCGAAGTGGTGCCGGAAGGTCGCGGAGCTCTCGAAGCCGACCGCCGCGGCGATCTCCTCCACCGTCCCGTCCGGTGACTCCAGCAGCGGCAGGCTGGCCGCGATGCGCTGGGTGACGACCCAGCGCATCGGGCTGGTCCCGTTGCGGGCGGTGAAGTGCCGCAGGTACGAGCGGTCCGACATCCGGGCGGCGCGGGCCAGCACCGGGACGGTCAGCGGCGCGGAGAGGTGGTCCAGCGCCCACTGCATGCTGCGGGCGACGCCGTCGTCGTCCTCCTCGACCGGCCGGACCGCCGCCTCGATGAACTGGGCCTGCCCGCCGTCCCGGTGCGGCGCCACCACGAAGCGGCGGGCCACGGCGTTGGCCACCCTGGCGCCGTGGTCCCGGCGGACCAGGTGCAGGCAGAGGTCGATCCCGGCTGCGCTGCCCGCGCTGGTGAGCACGTCGCCGTTGTCCACGTACAGCACGTCCGGATTGACCCGCACCGCCGGGTGGCGCTGTTGGAGCAGCTCGGCGTACCGCCAGTGGGTGGTCGCGTCCCGGCCGTCCAGCAGCCCCGCGGCGGCCAGCGCGAAGGCGCCCGAGCAGATCGACACGATCCGGGCGCCGCGCTCGTGCGCGGTGCGCAGCGCCGCGACCAGCCCGGGGGAGACCGTGCCGCCGAACGCGTTCGGCACCCCGGGCACCACCACGGTGTCGGCCGCCGCCAGCTCGTCCAGCCCGTGCCGGGCGGTCAGCGTGAAGCCGCCCACCGCGTCCAGGGCTGTCCCGGGCCGGTCGGCGCACACCTTCAGCCCGTACCAGGGCGTCGCCAGCAGCCCGGCCAGCTCGGGCCGGGCCAGTCCGAAGACCTCGACCACGACGCCGAGTTCGAACGGCGCCATGCCCTCGAAGGCGTACACCGCGACGTCGTGCACGGGCTCCGGCCGGCGCCCGATGGCGACGGACACCGGGCGCCGGCGCGGCCCGGTCTCCGCGTCGGTGCCGACCGGGCCCTCGACGTCCTGCTCGGCCATGCGAACCCCCTGCTCACGGGTGGCGGAATTGCCGGTGAGTGTAGCCGTCCCGGCCACCTCGGAAATTTCTTCGAACCCACCTGCAACCTCCACCCCCGCCACACGTCCATGGGTGCGGGGGCGGAGTGAACCGGGCCGAGGGCGACTGGGAAGATCCCTCCGATCACGATCTTGATCAGGTGATGTGACGGTCCGGCGAACGCCGTCACCGTCCCGGGGGAAAGCGGAAACGCAGATGTCCATGGCCATCGGGCCGATCGTCGCGCCGAAGAGGGCGCGCGGATTCACCATCCGAGGGGTGGTCACCGCGCTGTTCGGCGCTCAGGAGGCCGGCGAGCCGCTCGCCGGCCCCACCACCGAGCAGGAGGCCAAGCAGCGCCGGTCCGGCTTCCGGCTGCTGCGCGGCGGCCGCAAGCCGGCGGAGGACCGGCCCACCCTGACCGACCTCTACCACGCGCACCGGCTCGGCCTGGTGCGGATGGCCGTGATGCTGGTCGACCACCAGGACCTGGCCGAGGACGTCGTCCAGGACGCCTTCACGCAGCTGTACCAGCGCCACGGCGAGGAACTGGCCGACCTCGACAACGCCCTCGGCTACCTGCGGACCTCGGTGGTCAACGGCGCCCGCTCGATGCTGCGCCGCCGCAAGACCGCCCGCGAGTACGTGCCGCCGCACGAGGCCGACGCCCCGTCCGCCGAGGACCACGCGGTCCTCAACGACGAGCACCGGCGGGTGCTCGTGGCCCTGCAGGAGTTGACTCCACGCCAGCGGGAGGTGCTGGTGCTGCGCTACTGGTCCGACCTGTCGGAGGCGCAGATAGCCGAGACCCTGGGACTGTCCCGGGGCGCCGTGAAGTCCACGGCCAGTCGCGCCCTGGACGCCTTGGAAAAGCACCTGGAGAAGGTTCGATGACCGACAAGCTCCCCCGCCGCAGCGGCGGCGACGGCGACGAGCCGGCCGAGACACCGACGGAACGGCTGCTCCGCGAGGCACTGGGGGCGCGCGCCGCCCTGGTGACGGCGAACAGCCTGCGCCCGGCCGCGCCCCCGAAGAACCGGATCCGCCGGCTGCGCCCGGTGTACACCGTCGCCGTCCCGTTCGGCCTGGCCGCCGCGATGGCGCTCGGTGTGCTCACCTTCCACGGCGAACCGGTCGCCCACGACCAGGTCCCGCCCCCGGCCGCCACCCTGACGGCCGTCCCGAGCCCCAGCCCGACCGCCGAGCCGACCCCCACCCCGTCGGCCACTCCCACCGACGCCGGCACCCCGACGGGCGACCCCGAGACCGACGTCCCGCTGGCCGACGGCACGCCGACCTCCGCGGCGTCGGCCACCAACACCCCACCCCCGGTGGGCCCGTCGACGCCGTACTCCTTCCGGGGCGTCAAGTTCAAGGTCCCGGCGGGCTGGAAGGCGGTGCAGACGGCGGACAACACCGTCTGTGTCCTGAGCCCCGGCGCGCCCACCGACCCGCAGCAGGGCTGGACCCAGGGCAGGTGCGTGCCCTACGGCGTCCTGGTCGTCGCCTACAACGGCCCGGACGAGACCGAACACGCGATCTGGCCCACGACGGGCGACCTGGCGTCGGATTCGGGCTGGAGCCATGAGCCGAGCTGCCCGGTGTGGGGCCGTCCCTACATCCCCACCGCGCCCTACACGTCGGTCGGCACGGCCGTGCGGACCCGGCCCACCGTCGCCGGGAAGACGGCCGACAAGACCCAGTGGAAGGCCACCTGCAAGCCCGGCGACTCGTTCACGGCCCAGATGTGGGGGCTGAGTTCGGACCAGGTGTTCGTGGTGGCGAACGGCCTCAAGGACGACTACCAGGCCGGCCTGCAGTCGATCGTCAACAGCCTGGACGTCAGCGGCCACAAGGCGCCGGGGGCGGCGACGCCGTCGGCGGATCCGGTGACCAGCACCACCGTCGCCGTCACGCAGGCCGGGTTCCTCCCGGGGGGGATGGTGTCCGCGACGGACAGGCCGGTGACCTTCTCGGTGACGTACCGGAACACCGGCACGGCCAACCTGCCGTCGGTCCAGCCGCTGGTCTTCACCGACCCGTACCCGGGGACGCCGGACAGTCCGATCCCGATGAACGCCGGCAAGCTGGAGCGTCAGGACGGCGGCACCTGGACCCAGTTGAGCATGTCGCCCGGAAGCGGCATGGACTACGCGACGGGCGGCAAGTCGGCCACCTTCCCCCTGGCGCCGGGCGCGAGCCACACGGTGACGTACCGGCTGACCATCGACCCCGCCGACGGGCCGGGGATCATTCCGGTGCGGATGCAGGCGACGCTGCCGTACGACGGCAGCGGCCGGCTGACCGTGATCGGTGAGGCGATCGTCCGGGAGAACGTCGTGAAGTAGCCGGTCGTCGACGGCCCCCGAGGCGCCGTGACCAGGAAATCCCCTGGTCACGGCGCCTTTCGGCGTTCCGGGCCGAGGCCGCGAAAAAACTTTCGGATCCACCTGCAACCTCCCCGGGGGTCGGACGTCCATAGAAGCGAGAGGCGGGGAGAGCGAGCCGGCGGGGCCGGGGCTCGGGCCGACTCCCCGGGGTGCCGACGAGCCGTTCGTGCGCCCGGAACCACCATCACCATCACCATGTCCTGGGGGACCGTTCCATGAGCACGTCCGTTGTTGCCCGTATTGCGAAGATTGTTCCCCTGGCCGTCATCGCCGCCGTCGGTGTCGCCGCCTGCGGCCCCGCGGAGACCGGCTCCTCGGCCGCCCCGAGCGCCGCGCGGTCCGCCGCGAGCGTGGTGACCACCGCCCCGGCCGCGCCGACCGGGTCCCCCGCCGCGTCGGCCACGACCGTCCCGGCCGAGCCGAGCTCCACCCCCTCCGCCGCCGCCACCACCCCGAGCGAGGCCGGGTCGCCCGCAGCGGTGGCCGTCGGCGCAACGGCGAAGCCTTCCGCCAAGCCTTCCGCCCAGTCCTCCGGCAAGCCCGTCACCAAGCCGGTCGCCAAGCCCGTCAGCGGGAACGGCGGCATCGGGATCACCTTCGACGGCCTGAACGACGGCCGGCAGGTCCAGGTGGGCGAGCAGGTGGCCTTCTCGGTGACCTGGAGGAACAACGACTCCTCGGGCAGCCGCGCGGTGGCGCCGGTGGTGGCGACCCAGGAGTTCGAGGGCGCGAAGTGCCAGCGCGGGCTCGCGATGGCGCAGGGCAAGCTGGAGCGCAAGGACGCCTCGGGCTGGAAGGCCATGCCGGCGCTGAGCCAGGGCGGCGGGATGGACTACGCGGGCACGGGTGACGACGCGGCCTTCACCCTGGCGGCGGGCGAGAGCCGGACCGTCCAGTACCGGATGGTCCTCGACGCGGGCAACCAGCCGGGCCGGCTGGCCGTCGAGGCGGACGCGGTGCAGCCGTCCTCCCTCACGGTCATGACGAAGAGCGTGGTCACCGCGTCGGTCGTCGACCGCCACCGCCCGGTGGTGACCTCGGTGTCCGGGCCCACCGCGCTGGTCGTGGGTGGGGCCCCGACCGAGTTCTCCTTCGAGGTCTCGTCGCCGGACGGGTCGGCCCTGCTGCGCCCGGTGGTGCGGCTGTCCCTCCCGGCGGGCGCGGGCCTGACCGGGGCGGACGTCACGATGGAGGCGAAGGTCGGCAACGAGTGGAAGTCCTTCGAGGTGACCCCGGACTGCAACGGGCGGCTCGGGGTGGCGCCGGCCGAGCTGGTCGGCGTCCTGCGGGGCAACCCGGTCGAGTACACGTTCCGGGTCGGCCTGAAGCGGACCGGCAGCGCCGCGCCGGTGGAGATCCAGGTCGGCGGGGACTCGGACGGCCACTCCGGCGAGACCGTCGCGGTCCGGCCCGCCGTCCGGCGCTGACCGCCGGACGCACGAGGGCCCGGCCTCCCGTCGCGCGGGGGCCGGGCCCTTCGGGGCGCGGTGGCTCAGGCGAGCGAGGCCATCCAGGCCTCGACGTCCTCGGAGCGGCGGGGCAGGCCGGCCGAGAGGTTCTCGTTGCCGTCGGCGGTGACCAGGATGTCGTCCTCGATGCGGACGCCGATGCCGCGGTACTCCTCCGGCACGGTCAGGTCGTCCTGCTGGAAGTACAGGCCGGGCTCGACGGTGAGGACCATGCCGGGGACCAGCAGGGCGTCGACGTGCTCCTCGCGGCGCGAGTGGGCGCAGTCGTGGACGTCGAGGCCGAGCATGTGGCCGGTGCCGTGGAGGGTCCAGCGGCGCTGCAGGCCGAGTTCCAGGACCTTCTCGACGTCGTACACGGAGGCGTCCAGCAGGCCCCAGGCGAGCAGGCGCTCGGCGAGCACCCGCTGCGAGGCCTCGTGGAAGTCGCGGAAGCGGGCGCCGGGCTTCACCGCGGCGATGCCGGCCTCCTGGGCGTCGTACACCGCGTCGTAGATCTTGCGCTGCAGGTCGGTGAAGCGGCCGTCGATCGGGAGGCTGCGGGTGACGTCGGCGGTGTAGAGCGTGTGGGTCTCCACACCGGCGTCCAGGAGCAGCAGCTCGCCGGGGCGCACGTCGCCGTCGTTGCGGACCCAGTGCAGGGTGGTGGCGTGCGGGCCGGCGGCGGCGATGGTGCCGTAGCCGACGTCGTTGCCCTCGACCCGCGCGCGGCGCCAGAAGGTGCCCTCGATCCAGCGCTCCGAGGTGGCGACGGCCTGGCCGAGCTCGCGGACCACGTCGGTGAAGCCCTTGACGGTGGCGTCGCAGGCGGCGCGCAGCTCGCCGATCTCCCACTCGTCCTTGACCAGCCGCAGGCCGCTCAGGAACTCCTTGAACCCGGCGTCCTTGTCGGCGTCGAGGACGTCGGCGAGCGCGGCCTCCAGACCGGCGTCGTAGCCGCGGATGATCCGGGTGGGGGCGGCGGAGGCGGCGGCGCGCGCGGCCAGCTCCTCGGCGACCTTGCGGACGTCGCGGGCGGGCAGGCCGAGCAGCTGCTCCTGCTCGGTCAGGCTGTGCCGGCGGCCGACCCACAGCTCGCCGTGGCCGTCCAGCCAGAACTCGCCGTTCTCGCGGTCGGAGCGGGGCAGCAGGTAGAGGGTGAACTCGTGGCCGGCGTCGCCGGTCGGCTCGGCGACCAGCACGGCGTCCTCGGTCTGGTCACCGGTGAGGTGCACGTACTCGCTGGAGGCGCGGAAGGCGTAGTCGGTGTCGTTGGAGCGGACCCGCAGGTTGCCGGCCGGGACGACCAGGCGCTCGCCGGGGTGGGCGGCGGACAGCCGGGCGCGGCGCTCGGCCGCGTACGGGGCCTGGGCGGCGGGGACGAGGCCGTGCAGCTCGGTGTCGGCCCAGCCGGACTTCATGGAGGCGGCCAGCTCGTCGGAGATGTCGCCGTAGAGGCCGTTCTTGCGTCCCTTGAACTCCTGCGGCTCCTCGCCGCCCTCGGCCTCGGGGTTCTCGGCCACCGCGGGGGTGCGGTCCTCGGTCACGTGCAACGCCTCCTTGGGGGTGGTACCGCCGCCCCTCGGGGGAGTGTCGGATCGCGACACGCGCGGGCGGCCGTGCGTCCATGGTACGGACGCCCGGCCGCTCGCCCTCCCCCCGACCTCGGCCGGGGACTCCATGGGCCCGGTGCCTCCGTCCGGACCGGCGCCGGTCAGTCGAAGCGGGCCGCCAGCAGCATCAGGTCGTCGGTGGCCGCCGCCGCGGTGGCCGGGTCCGGGCAGACGGCCAGCAGATGGGCGCAGAGCCGGTCCGGGTCGATCCGCACGTCGCGCGGGGCGTCGGCGGCGGCCCGGCGCAGGTTGGCCTGTCCGGCGTGCAGGGTCGGGCCGCAGCGGCGGGCCAGGCCCTCGGTGTAGAGCAGCAGGGTGTCGCCGCGCCCGGCGGTGAGCTCGACCCCGGGCGCCTCCCAGCAGGCCAGCATGCCGAGCGGGGCGGAGAGCGAGGTCTCCACGAACTCGGCGCCGTGCCGGCCGACCAGGACCGGCGGGCAGTGTCCGGCGCCGGCGAGGGTGATCCGGCGCTCCTCGGGCTCGATCCAGGCGTAGACGGCGGTGGCGGTGCGGGTCGGCTCGGTGGTCTTGAGCAGCAGTTCCAGGTCGCCCAGGACGGAGACCGGGTCCTCGCCCTCCAGGACCGCGTACGCCCGAAGCGCGGCCCGTACCCGGCCCATCGCGGCGGCCGCGCCGGCGGCGGAGCCGGGGCCAGCGCCGGGGCCGTCGCCGGAGACGGAGCCGACGGTGAGGCCGACGGTGCCGTCCGGCAGCGGGATGGCGTCGTACCAGTCGCTGCCGCAGGAGCGGTCCAGCCCGGCCGGGACGAGCCGGGCGGCCAGCCGCAGGCCGTCGGTGCGGGGGAGGTGGTCGGGCAGCAGGCCGCGGCGCAGCGCCTCGGTGGTGCGCAGGGTCCGCTCCGCCTCCAGCTGCTTGGCGAGCAGCGGGGCGGCGACCTCGCAGTACCGGCGGGCGAGTGCGCGCCGGCAGTCGGCCGGCACGGCGGGCTCGTCGTAGAACCAGAGGGCGGCGGCGAGCGGGCCGTCCTCGGTGGTGGCGAGCGGCAGGCCGTAGGCGCCGCCGAGGCCGAGGTGGACGGCGAGTTCGCGCAGCCGGGCGCCGATGGCCGGGTCCTCGGCGAGGTCGGGGGAGTGCAGTTGGGCGGGCCGGTCCCGTTCGCGCAGCAGCCGGGCGAGCAGGCTCTGTTCGGTCGGGACGGTCTCCAGGGCGCCGAGGCTGGCGCGGTCGAGGCCGAGGCCGACGGGCTGTCCGGGGCCGCCGCCGGGCGTCCGGGTGACCAGGACGCCGCGGCGGGCGCCGAGCAGGGCGGCGCCGGAGGCGAGGACGGTGTCGAGGGTGGCGGTGAGGCCGCGGGCCCGGGCGAGCCGTTCGGTGTGTTCGTGCAGGCTGGTGAGGTCGGACAGGCGTCCGGCCAAACGGTCCTGCACGGTGGCGGACGGTGCCGTGGGGTCGTCCACGGGGTCGTCCGGTGCGTCCGCGGGGTCGTCCTGCGCGTCGGCGGGGCCGGGGAGTCCCGGCGGGTCGAGGACGGTGAGCCCGCCTGCGCAGCCGGGTTCGCCCGGTTCGGCGGTCGTCGTCGACGGGAGGGCCGTCGACGGGTGGGACTCGGTCATGCCGCCACTCCTGACGCGGTGCTACGTGCCATGCGGAACCCCCAGGTACGGCCGATGTGGAGCGAGTGCGGCCAAAGGGCGCGTTTCGCCTCGTTTCGCTACTACTCGTCATTGATCGACAGCAATGCCACCACTTCTACACAGGCCATTCGGGGCATGTCCAGATCCAGGACGGCGCGGGGGCGGGTTCCGCGGCCGTCGCGACCCGGTCGGAGGGCGTGCGTGGTTCGTGCGCGCGCCGCTCGGGCCGGAGGCATGGAGGGAGGCGCGAGCGGGCAGAACCGTGGGGACGGACCGGGCGGCCGTCCGGATCGTATGCCCGTGCCGCCCCGGAGCCGGGTCGGCCGGAAGTCCCTCACTCGTACGGTGGAACCAAGCGCGCCCGGGCGGCGTCCATCCGGTCGCGTACGGGATTCTCGTTCCAAGGGCTGTTCCAGTCCGCGGCCCTTCTCATGTCGTGCTCCACACCGTGCTCCACGTCGTAGCCGCGCCGTCCGCCATGCCGCCCGCCCCGCTCCGCGCCGCACGGACCGTGCCGCGGCGGGCCCCGCGGAGGGTTCCGGTGGATGCCGACGGGGCGGAGCGAACCGAGCGGTCAGGGAAAGGAACGAGCGCCATGCGTGAGAACCCGAAGGACCGGTCGGAGGAGCGTGCCGTCCGGCTGGCCGCGGCCCTGGAGGCCGCCGTCGACCACCGCTGGCCCGTGGTGCCGGGCGCCGTGCTGCGCGGCGGGCGCTGCTCCTGCGGCGACCGGGACTGCACCGTTCCCGGCGCGCACCCGCACGACCCCTCGCTGCTGGCCGCCACCACGGACGCCCGGATGGTGCGCTGGTGGTGGGAGCGGCAGAGCCCGGACGCGACGGTGCTGGCGGCCACCGGTTCCACGGTCTCGGCGGTCAGCCTGCCCGCGGCGGCCGGGGCGCGGGCGCTGGTCTACCTCGGCGCGCTGCGGATGCCGCTCGGGCCGGTGCTGGCGATGCCGGGTCGCTACGCGCTGCTGGTGGCCCCGTACTCCTTGGACGCGCTCGGCGAGATGCTTGCCCAACTCCCTTGGGTGCCGGGTTCGTTGCGCTACCACGGGCCGGGCGGCTTCCTGCCGCTGCCGCCCGGCGGGACGGCCGGCCGGGTGCGCTGGGTGCTGGCGCCGCGACCGGGTGCGGGTGGCGGGGTCTGGTTGCCGCAGGTCGGGCCGCTGCTGGGCGAGTTGGTGGAGGCGACGGTCCGGCTGGACAGCGGACGCTCGGCGTACTGAAGGCCGGGTGCCGTCCCCGGGTGTCGGGGCGGCGACTGGCGGGGCGCTCCGGAAAAAGAAAAGATCCGGCCGCTGGCGACGGGGGATGCACCAGCGGCCGGACTCTTTAGACAGTAACAAGGATCCGCGCCCGCGCCAATTTCCAAGACGCCCTCCACGCCCGGAAATTGCGCGTTCACCGCGACAATGTGACGCGTATCACGCGGATCCTGCGTGCTTTAGTTCAAGGTGACCTGACGGTTCACCAGGTTCGCGCGGGCGCGCCGCTCCTCGGCGGTCAGCGGGGTCGCGTCGGCGAGGACCGCGGCGAGCCGCTCGCCGAACTCGGCGGCCGGCTTCTCGCAGTCGGCGGCGGTCATCGCGAGCGGCAGGTCCCACACCGGCACGGTCAGGCCGTGCGCGCGGAAGGAACCGACCAGGCGGGTGTCCGGGCCGAGCGAGGCCTCGCCGGCGGCGTTCAGCCGGGCCAGCGCGTCCAGCAGCTGCTCCTCGGGCACGGTCATCACCCAGCGCAGGTGGTTCTTGTCCGGGGTGCCGCACCAGTAGGCGGCGTCGACGCTGCCCAGCTTCTCGGTCGGGATGGCCGAGGCGTTGGCGCGCTCCAGGGAGGCGGCGACCTCGCCGGTGGCGGTCTCGGCGTCCTCCAGCCAGAACTCGAAGCCGGTGTGCACGACCGGCTCGAACGCGGCGGTGGTGTCCAGCAGGTCCTGCAGGCGGCGCCCGCCCGGGACGGTCCGGCGGGCCGGCACCGGGGTGCCCGGCTCGGTGGCCAGGGCCAGCTCCAGGGCGTCCGCGAGGTCGCGGCTGAGGTCGCCGGAGGAGGACTGGGTCTGCAGGCCGAGCAGGATCGAGCCGTCCTGGCGGCGCAGGGCCGGCCAGGCCAGCGGCAGCACGGTCGCCAGCGTCACCGACGGGACGTCGCCCTCGGCCACCCCGGCGGCCAGCGTCAGCGGCACCGTGGCGGCGGGCACCAGCTCGCGCAGCGCCACCCAGTCGGCCTCTCCCGGCAGGCCCTCGAACGGGCGGTGCACGAGCTCCTGCACCGCGTGCGAGGCCTCCCGGCCGTGGCAGGCCTTGTAGCGGCGGCCCGAGCCGCACGGGCAGTCCTCGCGGGCCCCGACCACGGGGACCTCACCCGTGACGGCGGTGGTGGACTGACGCTGCGGCGCCTTCTTGGCGGCCTTCTTGCCCATGGTGCGGCTCTCCCGGGAACGGTGGTCCTGTGTCCCGGGAAGCCTACTGACGTTCCTCCGGCACCCGCGCTACCCCCGGCGCGCGCGAACGCGCCGGGGCGGGCGGGTGCCGCCCTACGCGCTGCGGGCGTCGCCCCCGGAGCGCCGGGCGTGGCGGGCGCGCGCGGGCAGCGCCGCCCAGACCGTCACCTCGCCGGGCGAGTCGCGCACGCCCCAGTCGCTGGCCAGCTGGTCGACGATGCTCAGGCCGCGGCCGCCGCGCGAGGTCAGCGAGGGACCGGCGGGCAGCGGCCGGGTGGTCGCGCCGCCGTCGGTGACCTCCAGGGTGAGCACGCCGTCGGTGTGCATCTGCCAGCGGACCAGCACGCCGCCGTCCGGCTCGGCCGTGCCCTCGCCGTGCTCCCGGCCGCCGGGTGCGGGGTGCGTCCCGGACGGGACGCCGACCAGCACCTGCCCGAGCACCTCGGCCCGGGCGCTGCGGCCGAGCGCCGGCAGCGGGCCGAGCGGACGGGCGTAGCGACACGCATTGCTCAACAGTTCGGAAAGGATCAGAACAGCATCATCGATGACCGGTTCCGGTATCTGCCGGTCACCCAGATCTCGACGCAGTCGGCGCCGTGCGACCCCGACACTCGCTGGGCCGTGCGGCACTGCCATGGTCGATGAAGTCGGCACTTCACGCGCCATCATCAACGCCACCCCCGGACCTCCTTCAGCGTATGCCGAGGGAGAGATGCCCCTTGGTAATGCGTCGGAAACGAGCACCGGACGATCCCGCGAGCCCATTTCGAGCACGGCGACCGAGGGTGGGCAAGAGGTCATTCCGTGCTCACCCTCCGTCGCCCGGGCGCAAGAATTCAGGCAATACCGAGCGAGGAAGGTTTGACTGCCGACCAGAGTGATCAGTCCGCACCGGTACGGTCGTCGGTGCGTCGGCGGATCACCCGCGGATCACCGGCCGAGCTGCGCCAGCACCTCGGCGGGCCGGTTGGTGATGATCGCGGACACCCCGAGTTCCAGGCAGAGCTCGACGTCGGCCGGGTCGTCCACCGTCCACACGTGCACCGCGTGCCCCAGTTCGCGCAGCCGGGTCACCAGCTGCGGACGGGCCCGCACCAGCTCGATGCCCGGACCGGCGATCCGCGCCCCGCCCGGCAGCGGCGCGCCCTCGCGCAGCCGGCCGAGCAGCGGGAGCGTGCGCTCGAACAGGAACACCCGGCGGTACTCCGGCGCGGCGGCGGCCACCCGGTTCAGGGCGACCGAGGAGAAGCTCATGATCCGGGCGGACGGACGGTCGCCCTCCGGGGCCGTGCCGATCTTGTACCGCTCCAGCGTCCGCAGCAGCTCGGCCTCCACCAGGCCGCGGAAGCGCACCGGGTGCTTGGTCTCGATCGCCAGGTCCACCGGGCGGCCGCAGTCCACCACCAGCTCCAGCAGGCGGTCCAGCCGCAGCACGCCGCGCAGCTCGGGGTCGGTGCTGGGGCGGCCGGTCTTCCAGGCGCCGAAGTCGTAGGCCTCCAGCTCGGCGAGCGTCATCGCCGAGACGGTGCCGCGGCCGTTGGACACCCGGCCGATCCGCCGGTCGTGCACGCAGACCAGGTGGCCGTCGGCGGTCACCCGCACGTCGCACTCCACCGCGTCGGCGCCCTCGTCGAGGGCGCGGCGGTAGGCCGCGAGGGTGTGTTCGGGCAGGGCGTGGGAGGAACCGCGGTGGGCGATCACCTGGACGGGCGGCGCGGTGCGCGCCGCCGCCGAGGACAGGTCTGGGCTGGTCACAGGGCCAACGATAGGCGGCGGAGGTGAAGCGGGGGCGAAGACGGCCCCAACCCGTGGGGCCGTCTGCGGGGTGCCGGGCGGTCGAACGGCCCGGCGGCCGGCGGTGCCGGGCCGCCGGGTGCCCGGGCCGCGGGGCGTCAGCGCGCCGCGCGGCGGGAGAGCGGGGTGAGCGCCCAGGTGACCAGGGCGGGCACCAGGAAGGCGAACAGCGAGGCGGACGTCCACTCCTGCGGGGTGAAGTGCAGCGCCTCCTGGGCGGAGGTCCAGAAGTCCGTCCACCAGCCGGCGACCTTGGTCGGCGCGATGAACTGGTAGACGGCGAAGCCCAGCACCCACGGCAGCAGCATCGTCCAGCGGGACGGCGCGTCCTCGGAGAGGTCCCAGCCGCGGCGTCCGGCGCCGAAGAAGAAGTCCACCGCCAGCACCGCCAGCAGCGGCACGAACACCGAGCCGATCAGCCCGAGGAAGTTGGCGTAGGTGTCGGTGAACGTGTCGATCTGCAGCGCCAGCACCGTGGTCAGCACGCCGATCCCGCCGCTCAGCACCCGGCGGTCCGCCTTCGGCAGCAGGTTCTGCACCGACATCGCGGTCGAGTACACGTTGGCGAAGGACTGGTCGGTCTCGCGCAGCACCAGGACCAGCAGGAACAGCCAGCCGGCCCAGACCCCGAGGAAGGAGTCGAAGATCTTGTCCGGGTCGCCGCCGGACTGCAGCAGCGCCATCAGGCCGAGCACGTAGCACCAGACCTGGGCGACCGTGTAGCCGGAGAAGCTGCCCCAGAACGCCGAGCGCGGGGTGCGCGAGTGCCGGGTGTAGTCGGCTGCCAGCGGGACGAAGGAGATCGACACCGCGATCATCGCGTCGGTCGCGCCGAGGAAGCCGTGCCAGTTGCCGGCGCCCGGGTCCGGCACGCCCAGGCGGCCCAGCTGGACGGTGAAGTACACCATCGCGACGGCGACCGCCCCGGCCACGAACCGGCGCAGCACCGCGATCGAGCCCAGCGGCCAGATGGTCAGCGCGGTGGTCAGCGCGCCCGCGAGCAGCACGAACAGCCAGCGGTAGCCGGTCGTGTGGGCGACGGTCTGGGCGCCCGCCGAGATCGTCAGCAGCTCGAACACGCCCCAGCCGACGCACTGCACGATGTTCAGCACCGTCGGCACGTACGACAGCCGGGTGCCGAACAGCCCGCGCAGGTTCGCCATCGCGGGGGCGCCGGTCCGGGCGCCGATCAGCGCGGCCACGCCGAGCATCGCGGTGCCGACCGCCGTGCCGACCGCGATCGCGGTCACCGCGGCGGCCAGCGAGAGTTCGCTGCCGGGGGCGCCGAGCACGGTGGCGGCGGTGGAGAAGCCGATCAGGCTGACGCCCAGATTCATCCAGAGCGCGAAGTGGTCCCGGAAGCGCAGCGTGCGCGGCGGCTCGGTGTCCAGGACCAGCGGCGCCTCGACCCGGCCGGCCCGGTCGGGGCGGTCCAGGACGGCGGTGGCCCCGGCCGACGGGTCGGGGGACTCCGCGGGGGCGGGGAAGCCCTCGGGCGCGGGCGCGCCCGACGAGGAGGATGGAGAAGCAGGCGGCATGGCCGATACTCCCTACGCCGGCATTACCCGGACAGGTTCCGGCGGTCAGCGCCCCCTCGAACGTCCGCCTCGCTCGCGTGGCGTACGGTCGACATGCGCACTCTCAGCCTGGTCGGTCCAAGCTCCCGCGTGTCAGTTTGGAGCGACAGGCTAACCGGCACGGGGGCGAACACCCAAGGCCAGGGCGTGCGCGGTCCGCATCGCGGGACGCCCGGCAGGGGGTGGGGAGCCCACGGCCGTCGGCACCGGCTAAGGATTCTTATGAGTTCTTCAGAGGGGTCCTTACGGCAATCGAATCGACAGTGCGAAAAACTATGGTCCTTGGTTCTGCCAGCTATGGAGGTCGTCCGTGAGCACCGAGCGCGAGGTTGGGCCCACCGGGCCGCAGGGGGAGCAGCCCGCCGGCCAGGGAGCGGCCGACGCCGTTTCCGACGGCCCCGCTCAGGGCGGGCACCAGTCGACCATGGCCTTCCGCCGGGTCCCCGAGGCCGCCGGGGACACCCCGGTCGACGCCCCGGCGGAAGGCGGGCACAAGCCGACCATGGCGTTCAGCCGGGTGCCCGAGCCCGAGGCGGCGCCCGCGGCCGAGGCCGCCCCGGTCGACGCCCCGGCGGAGGGCGGGCACAAGCCCACCGTCGCCTTCACCAAGGTCCCCGCGCCGGAGGCCCCGGCCGCGTCCGAGGCGCCCGCCGCGCCGGTCCCCGCCGTCGCCGAGCAGCCCGCCGTCGATCCGGTCACCGGGTACATCGACGCGCCACCGCCGGTCCTGCCGCCCGCCACCCCGGCCGCCGCGCCCGTGGCCCCGGCGCTGCCGCCGGCCGCCAACCCGTACGCCACCCCGACCCACGGCGTCCCCGCCGCCGGCGCGCACGACCCGTACGGTGCCGCCGCGCCCGCGCCGGGCACCCCGGCGGCACCCGGTGCGCCCGCCGCGCACGGCCACCACCCGTTCGGCGCAGGCCAGCCGCTCGGCGGCTGGGGACCGTCCCACGACGCCGCCTCCGGCGGCGCGGGCCACCCCGGCGGCCCGAACGGCCCGAACGGCCCGCTCGGCTACCCGGCCGAGTACCCCGGCGGCCCGAACGGCGGCGGCCCGCGCAGGAAGCGCGGCGGCCTGGTCGCCCTGATCGCGGCCGTCGCCCTGGTCGCCGGCGTGGCCGGCGGCGCGCTCGGCGTGACCGTGGCCGACCGCAACAGCCGCAGCACCTCCGCGGACGACCACCGCAGCACCACCGTCCAGGCCAGCGACACCCAGAAGAACGAGCCTGCCCCGGGCTCGATCGCCGCCATCGCGCAGAAGGCGCTGCCCAGCGTCGTCACCATCAAGGCGCAGGGCAACGGCGAGTCGGGCACCGGCACCGGCTTCGTCTTCGACACCGAGGGCCACATCCTCACCAACAACCACGTGGTCGCGCCGACCCTCAACGGCGGCAAACTGACCGTCAAGTTCGCCGACGGCACCTCGTACAACGCGTCGGTGCTGGGCCACGCCGAGGGCTACGACGTCGCCGTGGTCAAGATCGACAACCCGCCGAAGAGCAAGCTGGCCCCGCTGCCGCTGGCCGACTCCGACAAGGTCAACGTCGGCGACGCCACCGTCGCGATCGGCGCGCCGTACGGCCTGGAGTCCACCGTCACCAGCGGCATCATCAGCGCCAAGGACCGCCCGGTCGCCTCCGGCGACGAGACCGGCTCGCAGGCCTCGTACATGAACGCCCTGCAGACCGACGCCTCGATCAACCCCGGCAACTCCGGTGGCCCGCTGCTCGACTCCGGCGGCGCGGTGGTCGGCATCAACTCGGCGATCCAGTCCAACGCCTCCGCCAACGGCCGGGCCGGCAGCATCGGCCTGGGCTTCGCCATCCCGATCAACCAGGCCAAGTGGGTCGCGGACACCCTGATCAAGACCGGCAAGCCGGTCTACGCCAAGCTCGACGTGCTGCGCAACGACGACTACAAGGGCGACGGCGCGCAGATCCAGACCAAGGACATCCAGGGCCAGCCCGCCGTCACCCCCGGCGGCGCGGCCGACAAGGCCGGCCTCAAGCCGGGCGACGTCATCACCAAGCTCGGCGGCGTGCCGATCGAGAACGGCCCCGCCCTGGTCAGCCGGATCTGGACGCACAAGCCCGGCGAGACCGTCGACGTCGAGTACACCCGCAACGGCCAGACCCTCACCACCAAGGTGACCCTCGGCCAGCGCGACGGCGACCAGTGACCCCCGCCCGCTGACCCGCGACGCCGCGAAACGGTGTGCGCCGAACCCCGCCGGACCCGTTAGGCTGACCTCCGCCTGGAGAGCTGCCCGAGCGGCCTAAGGGAACAGTCTTGAAAACTGTCGTGGCGTGACCCGTCACCGTGGGTTCGAATCCCACGCTCTCCGCCGGTAGGAGAACCACCTGCTCAGGGCGGGTGCCGACATCGATTCGGCACCCGCCCTTCGCGTTCCCGGGGTCGGGTCCGGCGGCCGGGGTTGACCCTGACACCGTGGGAGGCGATGGAGTGGAGCCACCATGTTGACCATCGGAGACTTCGCCAGCCACGGCCGGGTGTCGGTGCGGATGCTGCGCCACTACGACGCGATCGGACTGCTGCGGCCCGCCCGGGTGGACCCGGTCAGCGGCTACCGCTCCTACGAGGCGGCCCAACTCGCCCGGCTGAACCGGGTGATCGCGCTCAAGGAGCTCGGTTTCACGCTGCAGCAGGTGCGCGCCGTCCTGGACGACGAGGTGGACGCGGCCGAACTGCGCGGGATGCTGCGGCTGCGGCGGGCCCAACTCGCCGAGGCCATCGCGGCGGACGAGCTGCGGCTGGCCCGGGTGGAGGCGAGGCTCCGGACGATCGAGAGCGAGGGAACCATGTCCGCACACGATGTCGTGGTGAAGCCGGTGCCGTCCGTCCGGGCGGCCCAACTGACCGGCGTGGCCGCGAGTTACGAGCCCGAGGAGATCACGCCGGTGATCGGCCCGCTGTTCGCCGAACTGTGCCGGCGGATGGCCGCGGCCGGGGTCGAGGCGACCGGCCCGTCCATCGCCCGGTACGAGGACGCGCCGGAGGGCGACGGCTCGGTGCTGGTCCTGGTCGCCGTCCCGGTCGGACCGTCGGTGCGTCCGACCGGGCACGACTTCGAGGTGCTCGACCTGCCGCCGATCGGGGAGGCGGCGACGATCGTGCACCGCGGCCCGATGGACGGGGTGCTGGGCACCGTCCAGGAACTGGCCCGGTTCATCGAGGAGAACGGCTACCGCTCGGACGGCTATGCCCGGGAGCTGTACGTGGAGTGCCCGGAGGACCGGGCCCGGTGGGTCACCGAACTCCAGGAGCCGGTGGTCCGCCGGTAGCGCGCGTTTGCCCTCGACCGGGTCGAGGGTCCTAGCGTCGCCCGGCATGACGACCACCGCCACCAGCGGCGCCGGCGGCACCGCCACGGACCCCGCCACCGGCCCGCGGGCACCGCTGCCCGCGCCGTACCTGCTCTGGCTGGCCGGGACCCAGGCCGGACTGCTGGGCGACGCCGCACTGTACTTCGCCCTCGGCTGGGCCGCCTCGGCGCACGGCGGCGGGGCGGCGGCCCTCGTGCTGACCGCGGTCACCGTGCCGCGGACGGTGCTGGTCCTGCTGGGCGGCGCCGTCGCGGACCGGTTCGGCGCCCGCCGGGTGATGCTCGTCGGGGACACGGTCATGCTGGTCGCGACCGCCGCCCTGGCCCTCGCGGCGGGCGGGCGGGGCACGCCGCTGTGGCTGCTGGTCGCGGCGGCGGCCGTGATCGGGACCGTCGACGCCTTCCACCTCCCGGCGAGCGGGTCGATGCCCGCCCGTCTGGTGCCCGCCGACCGGCTGCCCCGGGCGCTCGCGCTGCGCCAGGCGGGCGGGCAGGCCGCCGTCCTGCTCGGGGCACCGCTGGGCGGCCTGCTGGTCGCTCTCGGTGGGCTGCCCGGTGCGGCGGCGGCGGACGCGGCGAGCTTCGGGGTCGTCCTGCTGGTCCTGCTGCGGGTCCGGCCGCGGGAGGGGGCGCCGTCCGCCGCGTCGGCCGGCCTGCTGCGGGAGGCGGTGTCCGGCATCCGGCTCGCCCTCGGCGACCCGCTGCTGCGGTCCGCGCTGCTGCTCACCGGCGCGGCCGCCGGGGCACTGCTGCCGGTGGTGTCCCTGCTCGGTCCGCTGCTGGCGAGGGCGCACGGCTGGACGGCGGGCACGGCGGGACTGGTGACCGGCGGTCAGGCGGCCGGGGTGCTCGCGGTGGCCGGTCTGGTCGCCCGGTGCGGCGCGCTGCCCCGGACGGGGGTCGGGGCAGCGGCCGGACTCGGGACGGCGTCGGCGGGGATCGCGCTGCTGGCGCTGGCCGCGGGGCCGGTGACGGCGGTGGCCGGCAGCACGGTCACCGGCATCGGATCGGGGCTGTTCGCCTGCCACATCGGACCGCTGGTGCTGACGGGCGCCCTGCCGTCCCACCTCTCCCGGGTGCAGGCGCTGTCGACGCTCGTGCAGAGCGTGGCCCTGGTGGTGTCGAACGCCCTGCTGGGCCTGCTTGCGGACGCGACGGGCGCGGCCCTGCCCACCCTGCTCTGCGCCCTCGCCACGGCCACCGCCGCCGTCACCGCGCTGGCCACCCGCACGCTCCGCCACGCCTGACCGACGGCGGACGCCCACGGCCGGGGCCGCCCGCCACGGGCCCTCGCCCACCACAGCCGTTCGCCCGGCTCGGTGAGGGCCCCGCGCGGGCTCCCCGTCGGGCCCGAGGCCCACTTGCCGCACCACCGGCACGCGGGCAGAGTGCGGAGGTGGAGCTGGTCGGGCGGCGGGCGGAGGCGGCGATGAGTGATCTGACGGACCGACTGGCGCTGGGCCTCCCGGCCGGGGCCGTGGTGGTGGACCCCGACGTGACCGCCGCGTACAGCCGCGACATGGCCGGGTTCTGCGCGGCCGGCGTGCCCGCCGCGGTGGTGTTCCCGGAGACGGTCGAGCAGGTGCAGCACGTGATGCGCACCGCGACCGGGCTGCGCGTGCCGGTGGTGCCGCAGGGCGCCCGGACCGGCCTCTCCGGTGCGGCGAACGCGGTGGACGGCTGCGTCGTGCTGTCGCTGGTGAAGCTGGACCGGATCCTGGAGATCGACCCGGTGAACCGGATCGCGGTCGTCGAGCCCGGTGTGGTGAACGCCGAACTCTCGCGCGCGGCGGGGGAGTCGGGCCTGGCCTACCCGCCGGACCCGTCCAGCTGGGAGTCCTGCACGATCGGCGGCAACATCGGCACCGGAGCGGGCGGGCTCTGCTGCGTGAAGTACGGCGTCACCAGCGAGTACGTGCTCGGCCTGGACGTGGTGCTGGCGGACGGGCGGCTGCTGTCCACCGGCCGCCGGACGGCCAAGGGCGTGGCCGGCTACGACCTGACCCGTCTGTTCGTCGGCTCGGAGGGGACGCTCGGCGTGGTGGTCCGGGCCGTCCTGGCGCTGCGGCCCGCGCCCGCCCCGCAGCTGGCGCTGGCGGCGGAGTTCCCCAGCGCGGACGCGGCCGGTGCGGCGGTCTGCGAGGTGATGGCGCGGGGCCTGACCCCGTCGCTGATGGAGCTGATGGACGCGGTCTCGGTGCGGGCCGTCAACGAGTTGGGGCAGATGGGGCTGCCGGAGTCGACCCAGGCCCTGCTGCTGGTGGCCTTCGACGGGCCGGACCGGGTCGGCGAGCTGGCGCGGGTCGCGGAGCTGTGCCGGGCGGCCGGGGCGACCGAGGTGGTGCCGGCCGAGGACCAGGCGGAGTCCGATCTGCTGCTGGCGGCCCGGCGGCTGGCGCTGCCCGCGCTGGACCGCTTGGGCACCACGATGATCGACGACGTGGCGGTGCCGCGGTCCCGGCTGGCCGAGATGCTGAACGGCGTCGCGGCGATCGCGGAGCGGCAGGGGCTGACCATCGGGGTGGTCAGTCACGCCGGGGACGGCAACACCCACCCGATCGTGATCTTCGACGCCGGGGACGCGGAGCAGACCGCGCGCGCCCAGCGCTCCTTCGACGAGATCATGGCGCTCGGGCTGGAGCTGGGCGGCACGATCACCGGCGAGCACGGGGTGGGGCTGCTCAAGCGGGACTGGCTGGCCCGCGAGCTGGGCCCGGTGGCGCTCGACCTGCAGCGGCAGCTGAAGGCGGTCTTCGACCCGCTGGGGATCCTGAACCCGGGCAAGATGGTCTGATCCTCTCCGGCGACCGACGGTGGATTGTTCGTCTTCCTGCGCCCGCCGTTTCGGTGTGACTTTCCGATGGTCTGCGAATGGCTGAAAAGTCGACACAGGAGGGTGGTCGAACCTTTCCGGGGCGTGTCCGCGATCCGTCCGCGCCGGGGTGGTGCGCTCGGTGGTTCGTGTGGCGTCGAAGCGCCGCGTCAAATCGCGCTCGAATCGACGGCCGTTCGGTCAACGTCCCAGGTGAGGGCGGTGCGTCGGCGCGATCTCCGGTTTCCCCGACGTCATGCGCGGCCCTGGCGGATATCACGCTAACGGGCGAAAACTGCCGGACGAGCTAGTGCTTTGTCGATTTGTTGCGGAAGTCTGTCTCCCGGCGTCGCAGCCACCAGGTGTTCGTCTGGCCGGCGAACCCCGCACACCATGCTCGACCGTTGCGCGATCAACAGCTTTCTGGAGGCTTTCATGGCTCGCATCCACCCCCGGCGGGTGGCCGGACTCCTGCTCGCCGGTCCGTTCGCGGCCGGTCTGCTGTTGCTGGGTGCCGGCATCGCCGCCGCCGACAACGGCGCGGGCGCCGCGGCCGGCTCCAATGCCGGCGTGGTCTCCGACGTCGGCACCGGCAACGTCTTCGGCGGGGTCGACGGCAACCACGTCTCCACGCAGCAGACGGCCACCGGCTCCGGTGCCTCGAACCAGAACAACACGCTCGCGGTGAAGGACAACGCGGGCGCGATCCTGGCAGGTCAGGGCAACAAGAACGTCAACGTCATCTTCGCGCCGATCTTCCCCTGACCACGGGGCAGTACGACCGCACGACCGCACGACCGCGTGACCGCAGGGCCGCAGGGCCGTGCGACCGCGCCGGGTCCTACCGGGCACCACTGAGGGCGGGGGCGCCGGAGGTGGGTGGCCGCGGGTGAGCTGAGCACCCGAGGACGGGCCCGGGCCGGACCGGTCGATCCGACCAGGACGACCGGAACAGCCGGAACAGCCGGAACGACGACCGAAACGACCGCGACAACCGGAGGGAACCGCGCATCACCGAGGGAACAGCGCATGACCGGCCAGCGGAAAGGGTCACCGCGAAACCGGCCCCGTGGGCGGTGCCACCATCGGCACCGCCCACGAGTGCGTCCGGCGCCGTCCCCGGCCGACCGGCCGTGATCCGTCCACCGAGGGCCCGCGCCCGGAGCCGTCGGCCCTCGGCGGTACGGTTGCGCTCCGACAGCGCACCACGCGCCGGAGCCCGGAAAGGAGGGCCCGGCCGGGGTGGTGACCGCGGCAACCGGAGGAGAGGGCGCGCGATGGCGGCGGAGGAGGAGGGCCTGACCGGCCCGGACGAGGCCTGGCCTGCACCGGAGCCGGCGGCGGAACGCCCCGAGCCGGTGGCCGCGCCGCCCGGCGAGCGCCGGCCCGAGCCCCGGTCCGTCCCGGAGCTGCTGCTGGGCCGCCCGCCGATGGCCCGCCCGCTGCCGTTCTTCGACCACGAGGCCGCCGCCGTCGAGCCCGGCCCGCTGTTCGTGGACTGGCTCGCCACCGCCCTGGACGCCGGGGTGCTGGACCCGCAGGCGTTCACCCTCTCCACCGTCGACGCGGACGGCATGCCGGACGCCCGGGTGCTCGTGCTGCGCGACGTCGACGCGGCCGGCACCGGCTGGAACTTCTCCGCCGCCGCCGACAGCCCCAAGGGCCGTCAGCTCGCCGACCACCCGGCAGCCGCGCTGACCGTCTACTGGCCGCAGCTGGGCCGCCAGGTGCGGGTGCGCGGCAGCGTCGAACGGGCCGTGGACCTGGTCGCCGCCGCCGAGTTCGCCACCCGTTCGCCCGCCGCCCGGGCCTCCTCGCTGGTCGGCCGGCAGAGCGAGCCGCTGGCCTCGCTGGCCGAGTACGACGAGGCGGTGGCGGTCGCCCGCCGTCGACTGGAGGCGCACCCCGACGTCGTCCCGCCCGGCCACGCCGTCTACACGCTGTGGGCGCACGAGGTGGAGTTCTGGCAGGGCGACTCCCAGCGCCGGCACGTCCGGCTGCGCTACACCCGCAGCGGTCCGGTCAGCTCCCCGGACTGGTCGCGCTCCCTGCTCTGGCCGTGAGCCGGCCGGTGGCCACGGCCCGGCCGTGAGCCCGCGGTGACCACGCACCGGCCGTGCGCCGACTGTGCGCCGGCGCGCCTACCGTCGCCCGGTCAGCGTGGCGCCCACGCTGGCCGCCACCACGCAGCCGATCCCGGCCAGCTGCGGCACACCCAGCAGCTGGCCCAGCACCACCAGGCCGACCAGCGCGCTGACCGCCGGCTCCAGGCTGACCAGCACGCTGAACACCCGCTGCGGCATCCGCCGCAGCGCGGTCATCTCCAGCGCGTAGGGGATCACCGGCAGCAGCAGCGACACCCCGGCCACCGAGGCGAGCAGCACCACCGGCGAGGCGCCGGGCGCGGTCAGCCCGTGCCAGGCCTCGCCGAGCCCGAGCGGAGCCAGCGCCAGCGCGCCGACCGTCATCGACACCGCCAGCCCCTGGAACCCCTGGAAGGCCGCGCCGACCTTGTCGGTGAACAGGATGTACGCGGCGTAGCAGGCGGCCGCGCCGAAGGCGCACAGCAGGCCGACCGGGTCGAGCGAGCCGCCGCCGTCCCCCTCGCCGAGCAGGGTCAGCAGCACCACGCCGGCGGCCGCGAGCAGCGCCCAGAGCAGGTGGCCGGCACGGCGGGCGAAGACCAGGGCGACCGCGAGCGGGCCGAGGAACTCGATGGTCGCGGCGGTGCCCATCGGCAGCCGGTCGATCGCCCCGGCGAACAGGCAGGTCATCCCGGCCGAGGCCATGCCGAGCAGTGCGGCCGCGCCGAGGTCGCGCGGGCTCTTGTCGCGCAGCTTCGGGCGGGTGACGGCGAGCAGGATCACGGCGGCGAAGCCGAGCCGCAGGAAGGTGGTGCCGCTGACCCCGAGCGGGCCGAACAGCGGCTTGGACAGCGCGATTCCGGTCTGCACGAGGAACATCGCGGTCAGGCAGAGAAGCGGCGCCGGGATCCTCCTCCGGCCTTCGGCCGGGGAGCCCCCCGTCGGGCGCCGCAGGACCTTGCCGAACCGGCCGGTGGACCGGCCGGACCGTGTTCCGGGCGGCGCCGCGGGTCCGGACGCCCCACCTCGTCGCCAGCTGCCCCGCTCGCCGGCAGGCTCGCCCTTGGGGGCGGGCGGCATGGCGAGGGCCTCGGCGACGGCGGTGGCCGACGACGAGGCTGCGGAGGTTTCGCTGGTATGGGAGGTGGGCATAGCGGCGAGTTTGCCGTAAGGAGTGATAAGTCAGCAAGCTCGTTACCAAAATGTGGACGGATACGGACGGGTGCGTCCGAAAGGGTGGACGCGCGCGGGCTCGGCGGCGTGGCTTCCGCATTCGTCCGACGATCCGTCAGTACCAAGGCGTGGTGCGCTATCTCCGCCCCGCGGCCCTCCTCGCCGCCTCCCTCGTGCTCCTGCTGGCCACCGACGGGACGGGCGCGAGCGCGGGAGCCGCCGTCGCCGTCCCCCGCATCCGGGCCGTCACCCTCCCGGACCGGCCCGGCCCGCTCCACTTCAGCGAGAGCTGGAGCGGCACCGCCTTCGACGCCTGCAGCGCGCCCCCGCTCGACACCCTGCGGGCCTGGCGCACCGCCTCCCCGTACGGGGCGGTCGGCATCTACCCCAGCGGGTCCCAGCGCGGCTGCGGCCAGCCCCGACTCACCGTCGAGTGGGTGCGCCAGGCGCGCGCGATGGGCTGGCGCTTCCTTCCGGTGCACGTCGGACTGCAGGCGCCGTGCAGCGACCCGGGCCGCAAACCCCGGCGGATCGACCCGGCGAAGGCCGCGCAGCAGGGCCGCGACGAGGCGGCCGAAGCCGTCCGCGCGCTGCGGTCGCTCGGCTTCGGCCCGGGCGACCCGGTCTACCTGGACATCGAGGCCTACCCGATGCGCGACCCGGCCTGCGGACAGGCGGTGGTCGACTTCACCCTCGGCTGGACCCAGGCCCTGCACTCCGCCGGCTACCGCTCCGGCTTCTATTCCAGCCTCGACTCCGGCATCGCCGACCTGGCCGCCGCCGCCCGGGCCGGCAGCTCCCCGCTGCCCGACGCGCTCTGGTACGCCCGCTGGGACGACCACGCCGACACCGCCGGCTCCGGCGGCCTCGACCCCGACCTGTGGAGCGTCCACCAGCGCGTCCACCAGTACCGCGGCAACGTCGCGGAGTCCTACGGCGGCGCCACCCTCACCGTCGACCGCGACCAGGTGGACGGCCCTACCGCCGGCTGACCCCGCCGGTAGGGTGGCCCCCGATCCGGCACAGGGGGGCGGAAATGGCGAACGACCAGGAACACGGCGGCCCGAACGGCTACGGCCACGGTGCCGCGAACGGTTACGGCCACGGCGCCGCGAACGGTTACGGCCACGGCGCCGCGGGCGACCAGGGCGCGGTGCCGCCGCAGAACCCGTACGGACAGCCGGCGCCGTACGGACACAACCCGTACGCCCAGCCCGTCCCGCCCCCGCAGCCGTACCCGGCCCAGCCCGTCCCGCCGCAGCCGTACGGCGCCCAGCCGCCCGTCGCCACGTCGCCGTACGGCACCCGGGAGCCGTCCGTCGCCCGCCCGGAAGCCGCCCAACAGCCCGTCCCTGCACAACAGTTGGGCGTGCCGTCGCAGCCCGGCGGCTTCCCCGGCCCGCTGCCCCGCCGCAACCGCTTCGCGGTGCTGCTGCAGTTCCTGCTGCAGTGGATCTACGCCCCGCTCTGGATCGTCGGACTGGTCATCCTCTTCGCCGTCCTGATCCTCTCGGACTACAACGGCGGCGGTCCCGACTCCGACGGCTGGCTGAGGGTCAACCGCAGCTTCATCCCGCCGCGCCGCCTGCGCGCCGAGCTCACCGGCCGCCCGGAGGACTGGGAGCGCTACGTCACCCCGGTCATCGAGCGCCGGATCGCCGCCGCCGAGGCCAAGCACGCGGCCGGCGGCGGCGAGGTACGGGCCGACCTCGGCCGGGAGGTGTCGTTCGGGCTCGCCGACCGCCTCTACCGGGGCCTCGGCGCGGCCGGCGTGGTCCGGATCGGCGAGCGGTACGGCTGGCGGGGGGCACGGCCCTCCGGCACCGGCAGCGAGCACGTCCGGCTGGTCCGCCACTTCCCCGCCCCGACCGGCCTGAACGCCCCCGCCCCGCAGGACCCGCCCGCCGCCCCCGGCACCCCGTGGGGCCCGCAGCCGACCCGCTCCGCCCTGCTGCTGCCGTTCGTCTTCGTGCTCCAGGTCCTCTACGTCCCGGTGTACGGCCTGGCGACCTTCTGGGTGGACCGCCCCGAGCCCGACTACTGGGAGCGCTGGGGCGCCCGCTGGACGGTCGGCCCGCGCGCCTTCCGCGCCGAGTTCACCGACAGCCCCGCCGCCTGGGACCGCCACATCCGCCGCATCCTCGACCGCGACACCAAGCGCGAACTCTCCCGCGCCGCCGACACCTACCGCACGGTCACCGCCCCCGACGGCACCTTCCACCGCCGCATCCGGCTCCACCGCGCCACCTACCGCGGCGCCGGCGCCCACCGGGCCCTGCGCCTCGCCGCCGAACAGGGCTGGACCCTCGACCCCGCCTACACCCCCGACCCCGCCAACTCCCTCCGCCTCTGCCGCCGCGACCACCGCTGACCCCGGCCGCACCGGAACCCGCCTTGCGTTCTTCTGACGATCCGGTGCTGACGCGGTACGGCGAGATCCCCGCCGACGTGCGTTCCCGGCTCCCGGAGCTCCTGCGACGGCGGGCGGAGGGCGGGTCCGGCGCGAATCCGTGATCCGTGCAACGGGGCCGGGATGCTGACAGGGGTGGCGCGGGGCGGCAAAATCGGGCAGGTCGGCGCGCATTACCGCCCGGTAGGTGCCGCAGGCGAAGCCGCCAGTGCCGCCAGGTCAAGGAGGACCCGTGTTCAGCACGATGCAGGACGTCCCGCTCACCGTCGCCCGAATCCTGGAGCACGGGTCCACGATCCACGGCCGCTCGACCGTGACCACCTGGGACGGCACCGGACCGGTCGTCCGCACGTACGCCGAGGTGGGCGCGCGGGCCGCGCAGCTGGCGTGCGCGCTGCGCGACGAGCTCGGGGTCACCGGGGACGACCGGGTCGCCACCCTGATGTGGAACAACGCCGAGCACCTGGAGGCGTACCTCGCCGTCCCCGCCATGGGGTCCGTGCTGCACACGCTGAACCTGCGGCTGCCCGCCCAGCAGCTGTCGTTCATCGTCAACCACGCCGCCGACCGCGTGATCATCGTCAACGGCACGGTCCTCCCGCTGCTCGCCGCCGTCCTGCCGGACCTCGCGCCCACGCTCAGGCACATCGTGGTGAGCGGTCCCGGTGACCGGTCGCTGTTGGCCGGCTTCGCGGGCGGCGTGCACGACTACGAGGAGCTGATCGCGGGCCGGCCCACCGCGTTCCCGTGGCGGGGCGACCTCGACGAGCGGCAGGCCGCGGTGCTCTGCTACACCTCCGGAACCACCGGTGACCCCAAGGGCGTGCTCTACAGCCACCGCTCGGTGTACCTGCACTGCCTGCAGGTCAACACCGGCGACAACTTCGCCTTCACCCCGCGCGACATCGCGCTGCCGGTGGTCCCGATGTTCCACGTGAACGCCTGGGGCATCCCGCACGCCGCCTTCATGTCCGGCGCCGGCCTGCTGATGCCGGACCGCTTCCTCCAGCCCAAGCCGATGGCCGAGATGATCGCCGCCGTCCGCCCCACCGTCAGCGCCGCCGTCCCCACCATCTGGAGCGGCCTGCTGGACGAACTCGACGCGGGCGACTACGACACCTCCAGCCTGCGCATGGTGGTCATCGGCGGCAGTGCCTGTCCGCCGTCGCTGATGAAGGGCTTCGAGGAGCGCCACGGCATCCGGGTCATCCACGCCTGGGGCATGACCGAGACCTCGCCGCTGGGCTCGTTCGCCCAGCCGCCGGGCGGTCTCACCCCCGAGGAGGAGTGGCCGTACCGGGTCACCCAGGGCATCTTCCCGGCTTCCGTCGAGGCCCGGCTGATCGGCCCGGGCGGTGAGCGGATGCCGCACGACGGCGTCTCGGCGGGCGAGCTGGAGGTGCGCGGACCGTGGATCGCGGGGGCGTACTACGGCGGCGCCGGGCAGGACCCGGTGCGCCCGGACGACAAGTTCTCCGAGGACGGCTGGCTGCGCACCGGTGACGTCGGCACGATCACCGCGGACGGCTACCTGACCCTGACCGACCGGGCCAAGGACGTCATCAAGTCCGGTGGCGAGTGGATCTCCTCGGTCGAGCTGGAGAACCAGCTGATGGCGCACCCCGAGGTGGCCGAGGCGGCCGTGGTCGCCGTCCCGGACGAGAAGTGGGGCGAGCGCCCGCTGGCCACGGTGGTGCTGCGTCCGGGCGCGACCGTCGGGCTGAGGGAGCTGCGGGCCTTCCTGGCCGAGCGGATCGCGGCCTGGCAGCTGCCCGAGCGCTGGTCGATCGTGGAGTCGGTGCCGAAGACCTCGGTCGGCAAGTTCGACAAGAAGGTGATCCGGGCCGGCTACGCGGCGGACGAGCTGGACGTCACGGTGCTCGGCAAGGAGTAGTCGCGGGCCCGTGAGGAGGGCCGGTCACTCCCGTACGGAACGGGGGTGACCGGCCCTTCGACGCTTCCCGGGGGCGCGGCGCGTCCCGGCGCGGCTCAGCCCGCGGCGGCGACCCCTGCCTCGCCCATCGCGCCGATGCGTCCGAGCAGGTCGACGATCCGGCCCTGGACGTCCTCGCTGGTCGAGCGCTCGGCGAGGAACAGGACCGTCTCGCCGGTGCGCAGCCGGGGCAGTTCGCGCGGGTCGAGGTCGACCGAGGTGTAGACGACGAGCGGGGTGCGGTGCAGCCGGTCGTTGGCGCGCAGCCAGTCCAGCAGGCCGACCCGGCGGCGGCGGATCTGCAGCAGGTCCATCACCACCAGGTTGGGCTGCACGCTGCTGGCGCGGGCCACGGCGTCGTTCTCGTCCACGGCGTGCTCGACGTGCATGCCGCGCCGTTCCAGGCTGCTGATCATGGCGGCGGCGATGTCCGGGTCGCCCTCGACCAGCAGGACCCGCGGGGCGTGGTGCTCGCCGTCGCGCGGGGCGAGGGCGCGCAGCAGCACGGCCGGGTCGGCGCCGTACACGGCGTCCCGGGTGGACTGGCCGAGGCCGGCGGTGACCAGCACCGGGACGCGGCGGTTGAGCGCGGCGGTGCGCAGCGACTGCAGTGCGGTGCGGGTGATCGGGCCGGTGAGCGGGTCGACGAAGAGGGCGGCGGGGAAGCCGGAGACCTGGGCGTCGACCTCCTCGCGGGAGCTGACGATCACCGGGAGGTAGCCGCGCGCTTGGAGGGCCTGCCTGGTCGCCGGGTCGGGCTCGGGCCAGACCAGCAGCCGCCGGGTGTTGGCCAGCTCGCCGCCGCCGGTCGGTGACTGCTCGGGGGCGGGCCGCTCGTCGGCGGCCGGGAGTTCGGCCATCGCGCGCGGGGCGGTCCGGGCCTCGGCAGGCACGGCGGGCAGTGGCGGGGCGCCGAGCGGTCGCGGCGGGGTGAGTTCGCCCAGGCCGGTGCCGACCGGGCGCGGGGCCTGCGGTTCCTCGGCGGCGGGCAGCGCGGGCCGGGCGGGCTCCAGCGCGGTGCCGGGCGCACCCGTCTCCTGGCCGGACGGACCGGACGGTGCGGGCTGGCCGGAGGGCGCGGGCTGGCCGGAGGGCGCGGGCAGTACGGGGGGCGCGGACGGGGCGGTGGCGCCCGTCGACGCGTCCGGGCCGGGGCCCGGCGGGACGGCCAGCCGGCGGCGGCGGCCGGTGGGCGCGGCGGCGGCCTGCTCGGGCGGTGCGGGTGCGGGGCCGGCCGGCAGGGCGTGTTCCAGGCCGGGGTACACCGGGGTGTCGGTCACGCCGGGCAGGGCGAAGCCGCCGGAGGAGTCCTCGGTGGAGGGGAGGGCGCGTCGGCGGCGGGGCTTGGGCTCGCCGGCGGACCCGTCCGGGGCGGTCCCGTCGGTGGGGGTGCCGCCCGGTGGGGTGCCGTCGGCGGCGGGGGCGTCGGCCGGAGCGGCGGCCGGGGTGGCCGGCTGGGACGCGGTCGGGCCCGGGCCGAGGGCCAGCGGCTCACGGCCGCCGGAGCGGTTCTGCTGGGCCCGCTCGCCCTGGACGGGCACGGCGTAGGCGGGGCCGGAGCGGCCGTCGTCCTTGCCCCACGGGTCGCTCTGCGCGCCGTCCGGACCGGCCAGGCCCTGGCGGCCGTACGCGGGGTCGTTGCCGGTGCCGTTCCACTGCTCGGGGACGGCCCGCTCGACCCGGGCGGGGGCGTTCGGCCACTGGTCGGCGGGGATGTCGGGAGCGGCGGGCGGGGTGGGCGCCGGGGTCTCGCCGGCGGGGCGGCCGCGGCGGCCGCGGCGCTCGGTGGCCGGGGGTTCCTCGGCGGGCGTCCGCTCGGCGGCCGGGGCTTCGCGGCCCGGCTGTCGGCCGGACTCGGCGGTGTCGGCGGTCTCGCCGCTGCTGGGCAGCTGCGGGATGCCCGGCAGTTCGGGCAGGACGGCGCTGTCGCTCTCCTTGGGCCGGTCGGAGCGGCCCTCGGCGGTGGCGCGTTCGGCGGCGGCCTTCGCGGCGGCCGGGTCCAGCGGCAGTTCGACGACGTAGGTGGTGCCGGCCTTGCCGGGCAGCTCGTGCGGCTGGAGCACGCCGCCGTGCCGCTCGACCACCGAGCGGGCTATCGGCAGGTGGACGGGGCTGCCGCCCACGCCGGGGCCGCGGATCTCGACCCGGGCGACCTCGCCGCGCTGGGCGGCGGCCAGGACGACGGTCGGCACCTCGGGGGCCGGCGGCAGCGCGGGGGCGCCGCCGGCCAGGCCGGGCACGGTCAGCCCGGGGGAGGGGGCGGCGGGCGGGTCCAGGTCGAGGCGGGCGCCGCTGACGTCGGCGACCAGGTGGGCCAGGGCCTGGGCGAGCCGGCGCTCGTCGGCGATCACCTCGACTGCGGCGGCGTGCACCGAGAAGCGGACCCGGCCGGGGCCGACCAGCTCGCCGGCCTCCTCGACGGCCCGGCGGACCACCTTGTCCAGGGCGACCGGCACCCGGGCGGCGGCCTTGCGCCGGCTCTTGCCGTCCTTGCCCGGCTCGGCGGCCCCGGACTCCTTGCCGTCCCCGGACTCCTTGCCGTCCTTGGCCTCCGCCGTGCCGCCCTCGCCGGCCTCGGAGCGCTGGTGGTCGAGGACGCCGTCGATCAGCTTCCCGAAGCGGCGGCACTCGGCGGCGAGCCGGCGCAGCGTCCAGTTGGCCTCCGGCCAGAGCTGTCCGGCCGGGTCGGCGGCGAGCGCGTCCAGCCGCTGGTTCAGCGCGGTCAGCGCGCCGCCCAGTTCGCTCTCCAGGACGGCGGTGAGGTGCTCGTTGCGGGCGACCAGGGCGAGTTCGCGGCTGCGGTCGGTGAAGGTCATCACCGCGCCGACCAACTGGTCGCCGTCCCGGACCGGGGCGGTGGTGAGGTCGACGGTGACCGGACGGCCGTCCTTGCGCCACAGCACCGTGCCGCGCACCCGGTGCTTGCGCCCGGAGGTCAGGGTGTCCAGCAGCGCGGACTCCTCCAGCGCCAGCGGGCTGCCGTCGGCCCGGGAGTGCTGGATCAGCGGGTGCAGCTCACGCCCGCCCAGTTCGCTCGCCCGGTACTCCAGGATGTGCGCGGCGGCCGGGTTGACCAGCACGCAGCGCCCTTCGAGGTCCACGCCGAGCACGCCCTCGGCGGCGGCGCGCAGGATCATCTCGGTCTGCTTGTGCTGGCGGCGCAGTTCGGCCTCGACGCCGAGCCGGCCGGAGAGGTCGCGGACCAGCAGCAGGAGCAGGTCGGAGGAGGACGGCGAACGGGAGCCCTCGCGGTACGGGTCGTACGGGACGAGCGGGGAAAGCGCGTAGCCGCGGCTGTTGTCGTTGTCGTCGGCGAAGTCGTTGCCGGAGACCTCGACCGGGAAGGTGGTGCCGTCGGTGCGGTGGGCGGTCATCCGGACCGGGCGGTCGAGGGCGTCGCCGTCGCGGGTGGCCGGGCGCATCGAGCCGGGGATCCGACTGGGGTCGAACTCGGGCAGCAGGCCCAGCACGCCCATGCCCACGAGTGAGGTGCCGGGCGCCTGCAGGGCCTGCACGGCCGCGCTGTTGGCGTCCACGACGGTGCCGTTGCTGTTCACCAGCAACAACGCGTCGGGCAGGGCGTCGAGTATGGCGGCGAGGCGAGCAGCGCCTCGGATCGGCCTGCTGCTCACGTCGACAGGTCTCCTCGGCTCGGGGCAGCTCCTCCGGAGACGGCAGTATCTCATTCTTCTTTGCGGCGGGGACGACCCGCCTAGTAACGTTGGCGGTGGTTGGTGCCGGGCCCCAGGGTTGTGGCATCATCACTGACACACGGAACGGGTCCGCTTCGCGCGGGTGCGGTCCATGTGGGGAGGCTTCGCCTAGTCCGGTCTATGGCGCCGCACTGCTAATGCGGTTTCGGGGTTATTCCTGATCGAGGGTTCAAATCCCTCAGCCTCCGCCAGTCGGGAGCCCCCGTCGACGATCACGTCGGCGGGGGCTCTTCGCATTTCCGGGGCAGGTCGGGTCCGGCCCGTGCCTGCTCCCGCGCCCCGTTCCCGCTTCTCCCGGGCCCCGTCGCGGACCGGTCGCGGCCCCGTCGCGGACCGGTCGCGGACCGGGCGGGAGCAGGCCAGGAGCGGTCCCGGGGTAATCGATTTCGCCCCACGTCGCAGGTCATGTAATGTTGTCCCCGCAACGCCCCGAGGACACGGTTCACCGGGGCGAGCGCTCATAGCTCAACGGATAGAGCACTTGACTACGGATCAAGAGGTTGCAGGTTCGAATCCTGCTGAGCGCACCAACCACTGCAAGATCGGGTTCGCCCGTTCCTTGCGCTCATAGCTCAACGGATAGAGCACTTGACTACGGATCAAGAGGTTGCAGGTTCGAATCCTGCTGAGCGCACCAACGAGAAGCCCCCGGCCACCGGCCGGGGGCTTCTCCGTTTTCCGGTTCCTCCTTTCGGGTCCGCCCGGCCGGCCGGTCCGCGCCGGCCCGCCGTGCCCGTTCGTGGTGCCCGGTCCGTGGTGCGTCCCGGTGGTCCCGTGAGTCCGCCGGAGGGACCGGGACACTCGCGGTCGAGGTGACGGGCGAGCGGCGGGGCCCGGACCGTTCCCGACGGGTGCGGCGGCCACCCGTTCCGGGGCGCTCCCCCCGGTGCGGCGAGCCATTCGTACGGAGTTCCCCGATGAATGGTCAGGTGCCGGACGCCGGTGTCCGTCGGATAGGCCGGGAATTCCCATTCCCGCGTCCGTCCGGGTGGTATCGAGCGCCTCCCAATGGATGAAATGCAGCCGTTTCGGGTAAATCCCGTCCTGCCGCCCGGATGACCGCCGAACGGGTGGGACACGGCTGAGAGCGCAGGTGTCGTTGTTCGGCCGCTCCGGGATCGTGATTCCTTTTTGTCGGGTCTTGTGTCCACGCCTGCCTCCCGGCAGCCGACCGTGAAGGAGAGCCGGATGAGCCGACAGTTCCCCCGTGCCGCTGCCGCCCTGGCCGTCCTCACGGCCGGGCTGCTGACCGGTTGGGACGCTCCGCTCTCGGCGGCCCGGCAATCCCCTGACGCCTGGTCGGGGGAACACCGCGCGGTGCTGCCCTCTGGACTTTCCGTCCGGATCGATTTCGACGCCTCTCCCGGAGTTGGTTCCGTCGCCGGAGCGGGAGAATTGGCGGAACGGCCGGGAGGGGGGCGAGCCGGAACCCGTTATGCGGACGGAATGCACCCCGGAGATCCCGCGCAGACCTTCGAAATCACTCCGGCCGGTCCGCAGCCGGACGGTTCCTGGCACACCGCCGGAACGCTCCGGCTGACATTCTCCCGGCCGGTCCGCAATCCCCGGCTGCACCTGAGCGGCCTCGCCGCGACCGCCACCGGGAAATCCGGCACCACCGGCACCGAGACCCGGCTCAGCCTCACCGACGGCTCGCCCGCCGTCCCCGCCCTGGTCGGCCGCACCGACTGGACCGGCTGGACGGTCGACGGCAGCACCCTCGCCCCCGCGGGGCGGGACGGCACCTCCGACGGCGCGCCCGGCTCCGCGGCCGAGGGCTCCCTGGAACTCGCCGGGACCGTCCGCACCGCGGCGTTCCGGGTCGAGCAGCGCTCCACCGCCCGGGCCGGCAGCACCACCGCCCCGCCCGTCCTGCGCCAGGCGTACACCGTCACCGTCGACGAGGGCGTGGGCACCGCGCCGCAGGCCTACGGCAACGCCTCGCACGTGGTCTCCGACCTCTTCCTCGGCGCCGACGCCACCAACCCGACGCGGCGCGCCGGGGAGCGGTCCGCCGGGGCCGCGGGCGACGAGCCGCTGGTCCGGCTCGACCACGGCGCCTCGCTGCGCAGCCCCTTCGCCGGCCCGCCGCCCAGGCTGCAACCCGGCCGCGGCGAGTACCCGGGAGCCGACCCGTCGATCAGCTTCCCCGCCGAGGCCGCGATCGGCCGCTACTACCGGCTGACCGTCCTGGTCGAGGTCGGCGACCAGCCCGCCACCCTCGCCGGCTGGATCGACTTCGGGCACACCGGTCGCTTCGAGCCCGCCGAGCGGGTGCAGACCGAGGTCCAGCCCGGCGCCGACACCGCGACCCTGGAGTGGACCGTCCCGTCCGGCGCGGCGTCCGGCGAGACCTGGGCCCGGCTGCGGATCGCCCGGGACACCAGCCAGCTGGTCTCCTCCGGCGGCTTCGCCGACTCCGGGCAGGTCTCCGACCAGCGGATCAAGTTGACCGTCGGAGCCGCCAGGCCCGAGATCGCCGAACCGGTCGACGGCACCGTCCTCGCCGACGCCCGCCCGGAGATCAGCGGCGACGGCGCGGTGGCCGGCGCCACGGTCGAGGTCAGGGAAGGCGACACGGCGCTCTGCCGGGCCAAGGTCGGGCGTGGCGGCGACTGGTCCTGCCACCCCGCCGCGGCACTGGCCGCGGGCACCCACGGCCTCACCCCGGTGGAGACCACCAGCGGCGGCGTGGTGTTGCGCGGTGAACCGGTCAAGGTCGCGGTGAAGACCGCCCCGCCGAACGCCCCCGCGCTCACCCTCCCCGCGTACACCAACGACCCCGAGCTGCAGCTCACCGGCACCGGCGACGCGGGCAGCACCGTCTCGGTCACCGACCGCACCGCCGGCGGCGAACTGTGCAGCACGGCGGTGAGGTCGGCCGGCCGGTGGTCCTGCCTGCCGGTCGAGGGCCTGACGGAGGGGAAGCACCAGCTGGCCCCCGTCGCCGTCGACGCGGCGGGGAACCGGACGGCCGGGCAGCCGGTCACGCTGGTGGTCGACACCGTCGCGCCGGACCGGCCGGTGCTCCGCTCGCCGGCTCCGGGGGAGACCCTGCGAACCAGCCGCCCGACGCTCGTCGGGCGGGCGGAACCGGGTGTGAACGTGCTGGTCACGGCCGGGTCGAGCGCGGGCTCCGAGCAGCGGGCCGTGTTGTGCGGGGCGACGGCGGCGCTCGACGGGAGCTGGACCTGCACCGCCGACCGGGACCTGACGGACGGGGAGCAGTGGCTGACCGTCACGGTCACCGACCAGGCGGGGAACGGGACGTCGGCGGACGCGGTGCGGGTGCGGGTCGCCGCCGGGGCGGTGGTGCCGACTCCGGTCGCTCCGAGCCCGTCGGCTGTGAGCCCGTCGCCGTCGGTGTCGCCGTCGGCTTCGGTCCCGCCGAGCCCGGTGGTGTCGAGCACGACGGTGCCGGTCGCGTCGGGCACGGCCACGGGTTCCCCCTCGGCCTCCGCCCCGGTCGCGGCGAGTCCCGGTCCGTCCGTCGCGGCGGTGCCCGAGGTACCGGTGCGGCCGGGGGTGCTGCCGATCGTCGTTCCGCCGGTGTCCGCTGATCCGTCCGGTCCTGCCGTGCCCGCCGTTCCGAATCCCTCGGCCGCTGCGACCACGGTGAGCGGCGCGACCGCCTCGCCGACCGCGATCCCGAGTCCGAGTCCGAGCCCGAGTCCGACTCCGACCTCTGCCGTCAGCGCGTCCCGAGCCGGCGCCGTGACGCCCGGCGGGTCTTCGCCGGCCGGGTCGGCGGAGCAGGCCGGCTCCGCCGCCGATTCCGCCGGTTCCGCCGCATCAGGGAAGGGCGCGGCCCGGCCGTTGGCCGTGCCACCGGTGGAGCGTTCGCAGAGCGCGGCCGCGGGGTCCGGGGAGGTCGGCCGGCACGCCGGACTCGCCGGGATCCTGCTGGTGCTCGCCGGAATCGGGCTGATCACCCGTCGGGTGTTCGCCCGTGGGCCCGGTGCTCGACGGCGCTGACCTGCGCCGAACCGTCCGACCATCCATTCATGTGCCTGCGCGTCAGGTCGGCTTTGGACGATTCGTCAGTAAATGTCGACACACCTCGACTCAAATGTCGCATTTGATGACGTATGAACTTAGCCTGACCCTGGCACTGCCCGTCAGATCCGGGCCGCCCGTTGCGCGACACACCGACCCAGAGGACCCGTGCATGGACGTCACCCGCGATTCTTCGCAGCGACCCGAAGACCTGACCCAGAGCCTCCCGCCGGCGCTGCCGGAACGTTCCGCCTCCGGGGCCAGCCCGCTGGCCAGGGTCACGGCGGTCAGAACGGCGGAGGCCGCCAAGCCGGTCGGCCCGGCCGACGGCGGACCGGCGACCACCCCGCTGGCGATCGTCCCCGGGCCGTCCTCCGCCGGCCCGGCGGACCTGCGGGACCCGCTGGAGAGGGCCGCCCCGGAGACCGTCGAGCTGCTGGACGCCGCCTCGGCCGGGGCCCCCGCCGCCACGTCCCGGCGTCCGCCGCGCGCCGACCAGGCGCTGCGCGAGCACGGCGCCACCGCGCTGCCCGGCTGGACCGCCCTGCTGGTGGTGCTGCTCGGGCTGGTCGGGGTCGTGTTCCTGCTGCTGCGCACCGGCGTCGTCCCGCACTGGGACCGTCTCGCGGACCTGCGCGGCCCCGCCGCGCGGGCGAGCGGACGGGCCGAGGTGGACACCGCGGCGATCGCCGGGGTCGGCACGGCCGGCCTGCTGGTGGTGCTCGCGTTCGCCGGGCTGCTGGTCAACGCGGGCGGCGAGACCCGGGTGCTGACCCGCTGGGGCCGCTACCGGGGCACCGTCCGCCGGACCGGCCTGGCCTGGGTCAACCCGCTGCTGCGCCGCCGTCGGGTGGACGTGCGGCTGCGGCACTGGCGCAGCGAGCCGGTGAAGGTGGTCGACCGGACCGGCACGCCGATCGTGGTTCGGCTGCTGATCGTCTGGCGGGTCAAGGACACCGCGCGGGCGTTGCTGGCGATCGAGGACCACGAGGGCTACCTGCGCGAGCAGGTCCAGGCGGTGCTCACCCGCACCGCGTCCACGCTGCCCTGCGACAGCAACGCGGCGCCCGGCCCCGCGCTGCGCGACGGGCAGTGGTTCGCCGACGAGCTGACCAGGGCGCTGGCCGCCGAGGTCGCCCCGGCGGGCCTGGAGGTCTACTCGGTGCAGCCGTTGGGGCTGGACTACGCGCCCGAGGTCGCCGAGTCGATGCGCCGCCGACGGCTGGCCGAACTGGACGCGGGCCTGCGGACGGTGCTGGTGGACGACGCGGTGGAGGCGGCGGCGCTCGCCGTCCGCCGTCTGGAGCGAGCGACCGCGCACGAACTGGACGAGGCCGCCCGCAGCGCGCTGATGGAGCAGCTGCTGGTCGCCTTCGTCGCCCCGGCCGGAGTGGCCGCCTCGGTACCGCCCCCGGCCGTCCGTGCCGGGCGGAAGGAAGGACGACCCGCATGAGGATAGCCACCGGCTCGTACGCCGGACCCGCCGTCACGGCCGGTCCGGCCGGCTCGGTCGGTCCGGAGGAGGATCCAGGCCTGATCGGCTTCGAGGAGCTTCTCGGCAGCGTCCCCGCGATCGCCGGTTGCGGTTGCCCGAACTGCGCGCCCCGGCCGCGCACCGCCCGCACCGGGGTGGCGGCAGGCGGCAGCCGAATACACCGTGCCGTGCGGAGCACCTGCCTGGCGACCACCGTGCTGGCGGGCGCCGGCGTGGTCGGGCTGACGGCCGGAGCCGGGTCCGCGCACGCCGCCGCCGGGAAGCAGGGCTGGGACGGGTCGAAGTACTGGTTCAAGAACGGCGCCGGCGAGTGGCGCTGGACCGGCCACTACGAGGTTTACGCCGACCGCACGGGCCGGACCGGCGGCTCGGCCGGGTCGGGCGGGTCAGGCGCCAAGGCCGTCTCCAACGGACCGGCTTCCTCCGCGGGCCCGCGCCAGGGCTGGGACGGGTCGAAGTACTGGTTCAAGAACGGCAGCGGCGAGTGGCGCTGGACCAGCCACTACGACGTCTACCTGGACCGCACCGGGCAGTCCGGCGGCGGTTCGGCCCCGGCCCCCGCCCAGCCCGTCGGCCGTCCGTCCTCGGACACCGCGCCGGCCCCCGGGAGCCGGGAGACGGCCGTCGACTACGCGCTCGCCCAGCTGGGCAAGCCGTACGTCTGGGGCGGTGACGGCCCGTCCGGCTACGACTGCTCGGGGCTGGTGCAGCAGGCCTTCCGGCGCGCGGGGATAAGCCTGCCGCGGGTGGCCGACGACCAGTACGCGGCGACTACGCCGATCACCGCCGGGCAGCTGCGCCGGGGCGACCTGGTGTTCTGGTCGGACAGCGGCCGCGCCTCGGGGATCCACCACGTGGGGATATACCTGGGCGGCGGCACGTTCGTGGAGGCGCCCCGGCCGGGCAAGACCGTCCGGGTCTCGACCCTCGTCGCCGGCTACTACCCGACCCACTTCGGGCGGCCGTGACCCCGCGGACACCACTCCCCCGCCGACACCACCGGGCCCCCGACCGCAGCTCGCGGTCGGGGGCCCGGTGGTGTCCGGTGACGGTGCTCAGGCGAGGGAGGCGGCGTCCAGGAGGGCGGTCTGCTCCGGGGTGAGCTGCAGCGTGGCGCCGGCCAGCAGCGGCGGGAGCTGCTCGACGGTGCGGGCGCTGGCGATCGGGGTGATCGCAGTCAACCCGATCCCGTGGTGGGGCATTCCGTGCGCCGCCGGGTGTTCACGAGCCCGTCGCACCACCGTCGCACGCCGGGGTGGTGCGTCGGCCGGGAAGGGGGTCCGGGCTGTGCCTGAGGTGGGCCGATTCGTTAGAGTCCCTGCCATGGCTGACAACGACTACGACCCCGCCGGCAGCACTCAGATGTTCCGGGCGTTCGTCGACGAGACCCCGGCACGCCAGGAGCCGGGCAACGTTTCCACCTACGGCCGCAGCAGCGGCGGCGGCAGCCGGACCGGCGTGGTCACGCTGATCGCCGTCGTCGCGGTGGCCGTCCTCGGTGCCGTCATCTGGCTGGCGGTCAAGTGACCTTCGCGCGGGTGACCCTCGTCCGGGTCACCCGCGCGACGGGAGTGGAACACCTCAACAGGGCTTGCGCCAGGCGTTCAGGTCGAGCTTCTTCTGCATCGAACTGAAGCCCAGCGACTTGGCCTTGGCGCAGAACTGACCCGTGTCGAGCTTGTACTCGACGTGGAAGACCGCCTTGCCCGCCTTGACGAACGGCGCGACGCGGTCGCACTCGTCGAACTGCGAGCACTCCTCGTTGACCGCGAAGTCGAAGTCCGGCAGCAGTGCGGTGATCTGGTCCAGGTCGTTCTTCAGGCCGATGGCCAGGCCGCGTTCGTGCGCGAGCTGCGCCAGCATCCGGTTGTACTTGAGCTGGTCGTCGGGGGTCAGCGGGAATCCGCTGTTCTGGTTGTAGGCCTCGATGGTGTCCGGCTCGATGGCGTCGAAGCCCTTGCCCTTGCACATGTCGAAGCGGGCGGCCATCAGCGGCTTCAGCTGGTCGAGCTTGCGGATGTCGAACCACTTCTCGCCCTTCCAGCCGGTGTCCGAACCCTGCAGGGCCTTGGCGAAGGTGGCGGAGTCGGGGCGGAAGTCCTCCCAGGAACCGGCGTTGATGTAGCAGATCACCTTGCGGCCCTTGGCGTGCAGCGCGGCCACCACCGAGGCGTCGTTCTCGAAGCCGTCGATGTCGTAGACCGGGACGTCCACCGACTGGTCCACGGGGCCGCCGCCGAGCTGCCACTGCCAGGCCAGGCCCGGGGTGGGCTGCCAGCGGGCGCCGGTCGGCTGCGGGGCGGTGGTGCCCGGCGGGGTGGTGCCCGGGGGAGTGGTGCCGCTCGGCGTGCCCGGAGCCGTGCTCGTGGCGGGGTCGCCGGGCGGAGTGGGGGGCGGCGTGCCGTCGGGGGTGCCCGGGTCGGTGGTGCCGGGCGTGCCCGGGGCGGTGGCCGCGGGCGGGGTGCTGGGGGAGCCGTCGGCCGAGTCGTCGTCATCGGAACCGGAGCTGCTGCACGAGGTGGCCAGCAGGGCGGTGGCGGTGGCGAGGGCCAGAGCGGCCGGCAGGAGCCGGTTGCGGCGGTTCACGGTAGTCGAACTCCGGATCGGGTCAGGTCAGTTCAGCGGCGGTCAGACCGTACGGCAGGGTGCGCCACGGATTGTCCCCGGCGCCGGGCACGGCGCAGCCGACGCCGGCCCGACGGGCGGTGATCAGGGCGCTCGCGTCCTGGGCGTGCTCGGGCGGGACGTCGTAGACCAGGTGGCAGAAGCGGGAGGCCGCGTGCCGGCCGGTCCACAGCGGTTGTGTCATCGCGCGGTAGGTGTCCCAGTCCCCCTCGAAGGTGACCAGCAGGTCGGCCAGGCCCACCTCGGCGTAGCCCGGGTCCGGGTGCTCGCCGTGACCGAAGATCACGGTGCCGCAGCCGGCCGCGCGGGCCGCCGTGGCCAGCCGCCGGTAGTGCGCCAGCGCGCCCGGATGGGTCGTCACCTGGTCGAGGTACACGCCGGTGATGCCGTGCCGCTGGCGGTACGTCAGGATGTCCGCGACCACGGCCGCGTGGGGCCTGCGGCCGTAGTCGGTGTCGGCGTACCCGACCAGCGGCAGCCCGGCCGCGCGCAGTTCGTCGGCGGCCTCGGCGAAGACGTTGTCCGGGACCTCGCCCGGACCGTCGGCGAGGTTGAGCACGACGGCGGCGATCCGGTCGGGATCGGCGGCGGCGACCGCCCGCCAGGCCGCCGGGTCCACCGCGGGGTGGACGTACAGCGGCACCAGCAGGCGGCCGTCGGGGACGTGCCCGGTGGTCATGCGACCACCGGGGTCGGCGTGGGCCCGCCGGCGCCGAGCCACAGGTCGCGCAGGGTGTCGGCGAGGTCCGTCTCCGGGCGCCAGCCGAGCTCCCGGGCGGCGGCCGACACGTCGGCCTGCTGCCAGGAGACCGCGGCCGAGCGCTCGGAGCCCGCCCCGCTCTCGTCGATCCGGCCGGTGAAGCCTGCCGCGGCGACCAGCCCGTCGGCTATCGCCCGGACCTGCTTGGCCCGCCCGGAGGCGAGGTTGAGCACCCGGGGGAGCGGACGGTCGGCCGCGACCGCCAGACCGACGGCTTCGGCGACGTCGCGGGCGTCGACGAAGTCGCGGTAGGCGGAGAGGTCGCCGACCGTCACCACGCCGTCGGCGCCCTCGGGCGCCACCCTGCGCAGCTCGGCGGCCAGCCGGCCGGGCAGCGAGCCCGCCGGTGCGCCGGGGCCGACCGGGTTGAACACCCGCAGCACCACGGCGTCCAACGGCGAGCCGGTCACCGCGAGGGAGCCGGCCAGCTTGGTCGCGCCGTACACGCCGACCGGGCGGGCGTCGGCGTCCTCGGACAGCGAGCTGCCCTGTGCGCAGACGCCGTACTCGCCGGCCGAACCGATGTGCACCAGACGGGCCTTGGGGGCGCCGAGCTGCAGCGCCTCGCAGAGGACCGCCGGGCCGCGCGCGTTCACCTCGGCGAGCTTGACCGCGCTGCCGGCCACCGCGCCGGCGAAGTTGACCACCGCGTCGGGGGCCAGCGCGGCCAGTTCCTCACCGAGCGGGCCGGCCTGGGCGGTGGCCAGGTCGAGCCGCAGGTCGTGGGCGGGCCGCCGGCCCGCGGTCAGCACGGTGGCACCGGGCAGCGACCGCAGGACGGCGGCGGCGTGACGGCCCAGGAAGCCGTCGCCGCCGAGGAGCAGAATTCTCACGCGGCCCGTCCGTCGTTCTCGGCGCCCGCGGCGGCGGGCTCGTCGGCGGTGTCGTCCGGGGCGGTGCGGGCGGCCGGGACCGGCAGCTCCGCGACGCTCGCCGTGACGACGGCCGACTCGAAGGGCATCAGGACCGGGCGGATGGTCGAGAACTCGGCGTTGGCCCGGTCGTAGTCGTCCGGCCGGCCGATGTCGAGCCAGTAGCCGCCGAACTCGTACGCGGACGGCGGGGTCTTGGCGGCCAGCAGGTCCAGCACCAGCTCGTCGAAGCCCAGCGGCAGGCCCGGGGTGTACTTGGCGAGCGCCGAGCGCGAGACGCCGTACACGCCCATCGAGACGCGGTAGTCGATGCTGGGCTTCTCCTGGAAGCCGGTGATGCTGCCGGAGTCGCTGGTCAGCACGCCGAAGTCGATCTTGACCTGGCGGGCGTAGGTGGCGATGGTCAGCGGGGCACCGGACGACTCGTGGTGCTTGAGCACCCCGGCGAAGTCCAGGTCGGTCAGGATGTCGCCGTTCATCACCAGGAAGTGCTCGGGCAGGCGGTCCTGCATGGTGAGCAGCGGGCCCATGGTGCCGAGCGGGCTGTCCTCGACGGCGTAGCCGACCCGCAGGCCCCACTGGGAGCCGTTGCCGACGTAGGCGCGGATGATGTGGCCGAGGTGGCCGATGGCCAGGGTGACGGACTGGAAGCCCGCGGCTGCGAGCTGGCGCATCACGATCTCCAGGATCGCGTGCTGGTCGCCGATCGGAACGAGCGGCTTGGGGAGCGCGGTGGTGTACGGGCGCAGACGAACGCCCTTGCCGCCGGCCAGGATCACTGCATGCATGTTGTTTCCCCCACGGAAAGGATGTGCAGGACACGAACCTTGGTTACCAGGACGAGCGAGATCGCGAAGGCGGTCAGACGTTGTAGATGTCGGTCTTGTAGCGGGCCAGGTTGGCCGGGTCGCGGAAGAACTCGATGGTCTGCTCCAGGCCCTGCTCCAGGCTGAACTGCGGGGCCCAGCCGGTGGCCGCGCGCAGCCGCGACGCGTCCGCGACCAGGCGCATGACCTCGGAGTTGGTCGGACGGATGCGCTGCTCGTCCTCCTTCACCACCAGGTCGACGCCCATCAGCTTGCCGACCAGGGTGACCAGGTCGCCGACCGAGATCTCGCCGCCGGTACCGGCGTTGAAGGTCCGGCCGACCACCGACTCGGCGGGCGCGGTGCCCACCGTGCGGAAGGCGTTGGCGGTGTCCTTGACGAACGTGAAGTCGCGGGTCGGACGCAGGTCGCCGAGGGTGATCTCGGTCTGGCCGGCCGCGACCTGGGCGATCACGGTCGGGATGACGGCGCGCATCGACTGGCGCGGCCCGAAGGTGTTGAACGGGCGCAGGGTGACGACCGGGGTCTCGAAGCTGGCGTGGTAGCTGTCGGCCAGCCGGTCCCCGCCGGCCTTCGAGGCGGCGTACGGGGACTGGGTGTTGATCGGGTGGTCCTCGGTGATCGGCACGGTCTGCGCGGTCCCGTAGGTCTCGCTGGTGGAGGTGTGCACCAGACGGGGGATCTCCAGGTGACGCACCGCCTCCAGCACGTTCAGGGTGCCGGTGACGTTGGTGTCCACGTACGAGTGGGGGGCGCGGTAGGAGTACGGGATCGCGATCAGGGCGGCCAGGTGGTAGACCGCCTCGGTGCCCTTGACCAGGCCGTTGACCGAGCCCGGGTCGCGGACGTCGCCGAGGACGATCTCGACCGAGTCCAGCACCTCCTCGGACAGGGTCTCCAGCCACCCGAAGGAGGAGAAGGAGTTGTACTGGACCATCGCGCGGACGTGGTGCCCGTCGGCGACCAGGGTCTCGACGAGGTGTGAGCCGATGAAGCCCTCGGCTCCGGTAACCGCGACGCTGCTCATGCGGAAATCGCTTTCTCGATCTGTCGGGGCGGCCGGACGCTCTGTGGTGGTCGGCCGCCGCCGGTTCGGTTGGTGACTCGGGTGGAACGGGTACGGCGGTGCACGCGAAGTGGGCGTGCGGGATATTCGAAGTGGTGCGGAGATGGTGCCGACGTGGTTCCGGCGTGGTGCGGGTGGTTCAGCGGTGCTGGGTGGTGCGGCCGAGCACGGGCCCGGCGATGGCGGTGAGGACGACGGCGGCCGCCCCGCAGCCGATGAGCTGCAGGACGATCGGGTCCGCACCGGTCAGCAGCCCGGTGCTCTCGGCACCCGCGGCGGCCAGACAGATGAGGGCGGTGCTCCAGCTGAACCCGAAGGCGTTCAGCAGCAGCGCCAGCCAGAGCGAGCCGCCCAGGAGCAGCATCGCGCCGAGCTGCGGCACGCCGAGCGTCGGGGCGCCCGGCCACAGCACGGTCGCGGCGGCGTCCAGCGCGGCCACGGTGGTGAGGTAGATGAACAGGCAGCCGAGCAGGATCCCGCCGGTGCGGCGGGTGAACTGCCCGGTGGTGTGGCTGGTGCGCAGCGCGGCCACCGCCATCGCCCGGTAGCGGAACAGCAACCACTCGGCGAGGCCGAGACTGAGCGTCAGCGCGATCATGGCCGGTCCGGTCGGCGTGGTCGGCGTCCCCTGGATGGCGTGGCCGCCGGTCTGCACCGCCTGGTGGATGGTCGCGCCCAGGCCGGCGATCAGCGTGAGCGCGCCGCAGGCCAGGCCGAACAACAGGTGCGGGACCTCCTGGCGCAGCGGCAGCTTCAGCTCGACGGACTCGCGCTCGCCACCGCGGACACAGGCCAGCAGCTCCCGGACGGAGAGTCCGACCGCCAGCAGCACCGAGGTGAGCAGCACGACCGTGCGGACCACCTGCGGGACGTCCGCAGCCAGCACCACGCCCGCACCGACCGACGCCGGTGCCAGCGACAGCAGCAGGAACTTCTCCCGCCCGAGCACCAGCAGCACGGTGGCCGCCGCCAGGTAGCAGGACTGCCCGGCGGCGAAGCACAGCGCCCCGAGCGGCCCGCCCACCACGTACGCGGCGGCGGCCGCGATCAGCGCGCCGAGCGGGGCGCCGACGGCCAGGCAGACCGCTGCCTCGCGGCGGCGGAGCCGGCCCAGCCAGCGGTACGCGCGGTGCGCCAGGGCCTGGTTGAAGCCCCAGCTGACCAGTGTCGCGATGGACAGCGCGAGCATGCCCGAGGGCAGGCCGAACCGCATCCGGGCCGTCGCGAACAGGTTGGCACCGAGCAGGTAGCCCAAGCCGGGCAGGGCGAACACCAGCCCCCGCACCACGCAGCGCCAGGGGTCGGCCCGCCAGGGGTTGGCGAACTCCGAACTCGGGCCGGGGTAGCGGCGCTGGACCTTCTCGAACAGCTCCTCGGCGACGGTGAACGCGTCGGGCCGGCCGTACAGCAGGGCCGCCTGCTCGTCCGACAGGCCGTCGGACTCCAGGAAGGCCGCGATCTCGTACGGGTGGACGGCGTCGGCGCAGATGTCCTGCAGGCGCTCGGCGAGCTCGTCCAACGGGTCCGCGGAGAGACCGAGCTGCTCCTCGGGACCGGGCTCCGGCTCCGGCGCGGCGGGCCGGCGGAGCTTGAGCGGCAGCGTGCGCAGCTGCATCGTCCGCTCGGCGCCGCCCTCGTCGGGAACGAGACGCAGGGGACCGCTCATGCGCCCACCTCGCTCGGCTCGGGCCGGGCGGCGGCGAGCTGCTGGTCCCAGTCGGGGCTGGGGACCTGGTCGGTGACGGCCACCATGCCGCCGGGCATCCAGCGCGAGGTGCCCAGGAGTTCGGTGTAGATGCCGCGGAAGCCGTCGATGTTCTGGCGGAGGGTGAACTGCTCGATCACCCGCAGCCGGGCCCCCTCGCCGAGCCGGGCGCGCCGTTCGGCGTCGCGCAGCAGCTCGATCGCGGCGGCCGCCATCGGTTCGGGCTCGCGCGGCGGGACGACCAGGCCGGTGTCGCCGACGGCCTCGCGGACGCCGCCCACGTCGGTGGAGACGGTCGCGCGGCCGCAGGACATCGCCTCGATCAGGGTGAACGGGAAGCCCTCGCTGATGCTGGAGAGCATGACCACGTTGCCCGCCGCGTACGCGTCGGTGATGTCGGCGACGCGGCCCTCGAAGGCCACCGACTCGGACACGCCGAGTTCGGCGGCCAGGGCTATGCAGCCGTCCCGGTACGCCTCGCCGCCCTTGGGGGTGCCCCCGAAGAGCCGCAGCCGCGCCTCGGGGATCTCTCGGTGGACGATGGCGAAGGCCCGGATCAGCGTTTCCAGGTCCTTGATCGGGTCGACCCGGCCGGCCCAGCTGAGGGTCGGGGTCTCGGGTTCGGGCCCGGCCGGCGGGAAGGCCGCCGGGTCCACTCCGTTGTAGACGGTGCGGATGTGCGCGGACGGGGTGCCGCCGCGTTCCTCCCAGCGCCGGTTGTACCGGTTGCCGGGGGTGACCAGCGCGGCCACCCGGTAGCTCTCCTCGGCGAGCATCCGGTAGAAGCCGAGCAGGAGGGCCTTGACCGGCCAGCGGTACGGTCCGGTGCGGTAGCCGAGGTAGCGCTCGCGCAGGTAGATGCCGTGCTCGGTGAGCAGAAACGGTACGCCGTACTGCTGGGCGGCGATCAGCCCGGGCAGGGTGGCGAGGCCGCCGCTGGCCGCGTGCGCGACGCCGTCCTTCGGCGGCTCGACCGAGAGCGGCCGCAGGGCGTGCTCCAGCAGGTCGGTCGCGTTCAGCGCGTCGTGCAGGGTGGGCCGGGAGACGGCGGTGGGCAGGTAGTCCCGCGTCCACACGTGCTGGAGGGTGCGGAGCGCTCTCTCGCTGCGCAGCGCGGGGCTGAGCAGCCCGCGCCGGCCGAGGTCGGCGAAGCCGTACAGCTCTGTGCCGAAGTGCGTGGTGTAGACCGGGTCGAGGATGGAGTGCAGGAAGCGCTCGTACGCGTTGAGGAAGCGCCGCATCTCCTTGCCGCGGGGCGGCCCGGCCTCGGAGGCCGGTCCCCACAGCGGAGCGGTCGTGACCGACCGTACGTTGGCGGGCAACTCCCAGGCCAGTGCTTCGTGGCCGGTCCCGGTGACGGCGATGACGTCGAAGTCGACGTCCGGCATGCCTTGAACGAGCTGGTCGCACCAGACACTCACGCCGCCGTGCTGGTGCGGATACGTCCCCTCGGTGAGCAGGGTGACGCGCATTCCTGTCCCCCCTCCTGTTCTTGCGTCGGTTCCGGCCTGGGTGGCCGGAACGGGAGCCGTGGCGGGGTCGGGCCGGTTCGCCCGGTCCGACCCCGCCAGCGGGTGGTTCGGGTTACCGGTTGCCGGAGCGTCCGGTGGTGCTGCTCGGCGTGGCCGTCCCCCCAGAGGCCTTGCCGTTCTTCGCCGTGCCCTTGTTATCAGCGGTCACGCCCTTGCCGGGCACCGGGGTCCCGCTACCGGGCACCAGGGACGGCGCCGGCTTGCGGGTGGTGTCGCTCGGGCCCACCGGCACCGGGGTGGCGACGCCCTGCGGGACGACCTTCTTGTCCGCCGGCACCGCGGCCGGGACGGACTTGGCCGCGACGCTCGGCGCCACGGCGGCCGGGGCGGCCGGCGCGGACGGGAGCTGCAGGGTGACGTTGCTCTGCAGGGTGCCCGGGGACACCCAGCCGGAGAGCGTACCGGCGTAGGACGAACCGAACGCGGTCGATCCGATGACCAGCTTCTGAGAAGTGCCGGTCGGCATGGTGGCCTGGACCTGAACGCCGGACGGCGCGCTGACCGTCACGGTGTTGCCGACCCGGTAGGCGGTGACCTTGCCGGCGGCGACGGCCGCGTTCCAGGCCGCGCGCTTCTGGAACTCCTGGCCGATCTCCTTCTCGCCGAGGTTGACGATCGGGGCGTTGTCGGCGTGCAGCGACCGGTAGGTGCCGAGGATCTTCTCCAGGACCGGGTAGAGGATCTTGTCCTCGGACAGGTTCGACTGGTGGATGAAGTGCGGCCGCGGGTCGTTGCTCAGCACGTGGCCGAGGTCGATCCGGGCCTCCAGCGGCACGATGTACGACTGGAAACCGGTGTTGACGTCCAGCGGCGCCGGCAGGCAGGTCGAGTTGGCGTTGTTCTCGCAGACGCCGCTGCCGCCGTTGGCCTTGCTGGTGTAGATCCAGTTGTACTCGTCGGCCTCCTCCTTCGCCGTCCCGGCGTTGTAGAAGACGTTCATCGGGTACCGCGGCACGGTCAGCGTGGACGAGCCGACGGCCCGCTGGGCGGGCTCGCGGGAGGCGTCGCTGCCGGTGAACTTGATCCCGTTGGCGGCCAGCGCCGGGGCCAGGTACGGGTTGTCGCTGGTCTCCTGCGGGGCGGTCAGCAGACCGGAGTGCTCACCGGTGACCAGGACCTGCGGGTCGACCTTCAGGCCGTTCGCGGTGGCCCAGTCGAAGTTGTTCTTGATCTGGGTGGAGATGGTGTTCTGGTCGGTCCAGACCGTGCCGCCGGAGGCGTTCTTGGTGCAGACCCACGGCACCACCGAGACGTCCTGGACGCAGCCCAGGTACGGGTGGGTGTAGGTGTGGTTGACCCAGCGGTAGCTGTTCTGGTCGGCGATCATCTGAGTCGCCGTGGGGTCCACGGTGGTCTCGTGGTCGGCCTTCCAGTCCTCGCTGCCGCCACCGTTGAACACCATGTCCAGGGTGAAGTTGTTGGCGGTCTGCCACTGCTTGAGGTACTGCGCGTCCGCCTGGGTCATCCGGATCGGGTTGGCGGTGTCCGGGGTGCCGGGCGGGCAGGTGACGTCACCGGGCGTGCACTTCAGCGCGGTGTCCCAGCGGTCGTCGGCCAGGAAGACGTCGTCCACGTGCGCCGCGAAGTAGTTGCGGTCGTAGCCGAGGTGGACGCCCTGGGTGATCCAGTCGACCATGCCGCGGGCCAGCAGGCGGTACTGCTGCTGGTACTGGTTGTAGACGAAGGTGACGACCAGTTCCTTGCGGCTGTCGTGGGTGTACTCGCCGACCAGCGACCCGCGCGAGGTGGTGCTGGGTATCGCGGCGTCGACCAGCGGGACGAAGGAGGCGCCGGCCGGGAGGCTCGCGAGCGGGGTGGCCAGGTAGCCGTAGCTCTCGCTGACGTTCGGGTCGTTGTCCTCGAACGGGACGCTGCCCTTGAGGTACCCGAACGGGCCCGAAGTTCCGGCCGCGGTGGTGGCTCCCTGGAATCCGTCGAGAGTGCCGACGAATCCGGGATTCTGGGCGTAGTTCAGCCCCACCGCCGGACTGGCCCACGTGTACGCGTCGATCTGGCGGACGTTGAAAGCGGCTTCGTAGCTCGCGATGGCCGTCATCTCGGCGGCGCTGTTGGGGAAGGGGTTTTCGTTGGGCAGCACGATGCCCTGGAACTTCCCCCGGGGCTGCCCGTTCACCGTGTCGCTCAGGAAAGCCGAGTTGATGACGGGACGGTTGGGGTCATTGAGGCTGACGACCTTGTACGGGGTGCCCTGGCTCTTCAGTTCGGCGGTGATGGCGGCGACCGAGGGGCCACCGTCGTCGACGACCAGGATGGTGAGGTCGATCCTGGGCGGCGTGGTGTCGCCGTAGGCCAGGGCGGACTGCAGGCCGCTGGCCAGCAGAACTGCCGCCGCACACGCGGCGACTCTTCGGGTCGCTCGACCCATGGTGATCCTCCCCTTGGGACAGGCGCCGCGCTGCTCGGCGCTCGCCTACCCGTGTAGCTGTTCGCGGGCAGCAGGCTGCCCGGGGCCCATCCTGGTCGAGGGTCGGCCGTGCGAGGGACCAAAAGGGCGAGAGTGCAGCGAACCTGTTACCAACGTTCATGGCGATGCCATGAAGGCGCTGATTGTGACCGGAACTGTACCGGTGGCGCAAATAATGAATTGAAAATGAAAAACCGGAAGCTGAGCGCTACACCTGGTTACCGACGGTATGGCCCTGTGGGGCGGGCGGGACACCTACACTGTCGTCGTTGCGCATGACACTCTCGCACATCTCGCCGGTCCATTGGGCAGGTTCATGCAATATCGGGCACCGCTGTGCCATGTGACAGTCCGAATATGCAATGGAGGCGTCCGCGTGACCGATCAGCAGGTGGAGTCCGGTGGAATCGGGGGCCCTCGGAATTGGGCGCCGGAACCGGAAGGAACGGAGCTGGTCGGGCGCAGTCTCGGCCTACGAGGGGCCGTCAATGCCCGTGATCTGGGCGGTTATCGGGCCGCTGACGGGCGGAAGTTGCGACGCGGAGTGGCTCTGCGCAGCGATGGCCTGAACCATGTCACCGCCGAGGACCTGGGCCCGCTCGGCGCGCTGGGGCTGCGCCGGGTGGTGGACCTGCGCAGCGCGGACGAGGTCCGCGACGCCGGTCCGGACCGGCTGCCCGGTGGCGTGACGATGCACCATCTTCCTTTGCTGGCAACGGACTTCGACATATATCTGATGATCAGGGGCGTGCTGGGCGACAGCAGCCCGCAGCGGCAGCGCGCCCTGCTCGGCGAGGGCCGGGCGGGCGCGATGATGACCGGCCTCTACCGCTGGTTCGTCACGGACCCGGTGGCGCGCGAGCGCTTCGCCGCCCTGCTGCGCCTGCTGGCCGCCCCGGAGGGCACGCCGCTGCTGTTCCACTGCTCGGCCGGCAAGGACCGCACGGGCTGGGCCGCCGCGCTCCTGCTGACCGCCCTCGGGGTGGACCGCGACACCGTCCTCGCCGACTACCTGCTCACCAACGAGCGCTCGGCCCCGGTCGTCGACCGGGTCCTGGCCGACCTCGCCGCCCGCGGCCTGATGCGCGAGCCCGAGCTGCTCCTGCCGGTCTTCCGGGCCGACCGCGACTACCTGGACGCGGCCTTCGCGGAGGTCGAGGCCGGATGGGGCGGCTTCGACCCGTTCTGGCGGGAGGGGCTCGGGCTGGACGACGACGTGCTGACCGGACTGCGCGTCAACCTGCTGGACGGCGGAGGACGCTGACCGGGCGGCTCAGCCCTCGCTGATCAGCCCCTCGCGGAGCTGGGTGAGCGTGCGGGTGAGCAGCCGGGAGACGTGCATCTGCGAGATCCCGATCTCCTCGCCGATCTGCGACTGGGTGAGGTTGCCGAAGAAGCGCAGCATGATGATCCGGCGCTCGCGCGGCGGCAGCTTGGCCAGCAGCGGCTTCAGCGACTCCCGGTACTCCACGCCCTCCAGCGCGAGGTCCTCGTAGCCCAGCCGGTCGGCCAGCGGTCCGTCGCTGTCCTCCTCGCCGGAGCCGGAGTCGAGCGAGCTGGCGGTGTACGCGTTGCCGACCGCGAGGCCCTCGACCACGTCCTCCTCGCTGACGCCCAGGCAGACGGCCAGCTCGGCGACGGTGGGGGAGCGGTCCAGCCGCTGGGACAGCTCGTCGCCGGCCTTGGTGAGGGCCAGCCGCAGCTCCTGGAGCCGCCGCGGCACCCGGACCGACCAGCTGGTGTCCCGGAAGAAGCGCTTGATCTCGCCGACCACGGTCGGCATCGCGAAGGTGGGGAACTCCACCCCGCGCTCCGGGTCGAAGCGGTCGATCGCCTTGATCAGGCCGATGGTGCCGACCTGGACGATGTCCTCCATCGGCTCGTTGCGGCTGCGGAAACGCGCCGAGGCGTACCGGACCAGCGGCAGGTTGAGCTCGATCAGGGTGTCGCGGACGTAGGTGTGCTCGTCGCTGCCGGGCTCCAGCGCGGCCAGCCGCAGGAACAGCGAGCGGGAGAGCGTCCGGGTGTCCAGCCCGGCGCCGGGCTGCGTCACCGGTGCCGTGTCCGGACCGGGCGGTGCCACCGGCGCCGCGTCGGGGCCGGGCGGCCCGGCCGGTTCGATCCGCTGCCGCGGGACCAGGTCCTCGGCGACGGCCGTGCCGCGGGCCTGACCAGCGTGGATCTCCGCAGTGCCCAGCTCTCCGGACATGCACCCACCCCCTCGTGACTGACACTTGAACGGGGGCCCTCGCGCGGAGGTTCCCGGCAGGGCCCTCCCCCTCCATACCGGAACACGGTGCACGGCAAACCCGAACGTCGCAAGATGTCACGCGGGGGTAACGCGCTGCAATCTCACTCTTCCCATGAGTTGCCGGTCCGGAGCCGGGTGAGGATCCGCGAGAGCAGCCGTGAGACGTGCATCTGGGACATCCCCAGTTCGGTGCTGATCTGGGACTGGGTGAGGTTGGCGAAGAACCGCAGCATCACGATCCGGCGCTCCCGCTCGGGGAGTTGGACCAGCAGGTGGCGGACCATGTCGCGGTGCTCGACCTCGGCCAGCGCGGAGTCCTCGTAGCCGAGCCGGTCGAGCAGGGCGAGCCCGCCCTCGTGCTCCTGGGCGGCCTCCAGGGAGGCCGCGTTGTACGCCCGCCCGGCGTCCAGGCAGGCCCGGACGTCCTCCTCGGGGATCCGCAGGCTGGCGGCGATCTCGGGGACCTTGGGCACCCGTCCGTGCAGCACCGTCAGCTCCTCCATGGCGCCGCTGACCTGGACCCACAGCTCCTGGAGCCGGCGCGGCACGTGCATGGTGCGGACGTTGTCCCGGAAGTAGCGCTTGATCTCGCCCAGGATGGTCGGCAGCGCGTAGGTGGGGAACTGGACGCCGCGGCCGGGGTCGAAGCGGTCGATCGCGTTGATCAGGCCGATGGTGCCGACCTGGACGACGTCCTCCATCGGCTCGCTGCGGCTGCGGAAGCGGGTGGCCGCGTAGCGGACCAGCGGGATGTTCACCTCGATCAGGGCGGCCCGGACCCGCTCCCGCTCGGGGGCGTCCGGGGGCAGCTCGGCGAGCCGCTCGAACAGCACTCGGGTCAGCGTCCGGACGTCCACGACGGGCCTTCCGCCGGGGCCGCGCAGGCCGTCCGGGCGGAGCTCGCCGGCCGGGCTGATGATCGCAGCCAGCACCTCGTCCACGGACACGTCACCCCTCCCAAAGTCGACAACGGCGGGCCCTGCGGATCGGGTGTCGCGGCTGGTTCATCACCTGGCCATGTCCGGCAAAACCGGTCATAGCATCACAAGGTGGGCACAGGTCGGGCAAGCACCCGGTGGAGGTGTGTTGGTGGGGCGTTCAACCTTCGCGGGGGCCGCCGGTGAGCTGTGGCACGGGTCGTTCCGGGACGGAGCAAGGCGCCCCGTCCGGAGGCCGGACGGGGCGCTGCGGTCCGTCCGGGGGAAAGCCGCGGGACGGACTCGGGGCGGACGGGGGTCCGGCCGGGTGGTCTGCCGGGTCCGGCCGGGCGTGACCGGGCCGGACGGGGGCTCAGACCTCGATGTCGGCGATCACCCAGGTCGCGAACTCGCGCCACTGGCCGGCCGCGGCCTGGTGGGCCGGGTGGGTCAGGTAGGCCTGCAGGGCGTCGCGGTCCTCGACCAGGCTGTTGATGGCGTAGTCGTGGGCGATGTCGCGCTCGGTGGTGTTCCAGCCGCACTCCCACTCGCGAAGCTCGGGGATGACCGCGCCGAGTTCGGAGAACGCCTTGGCGCCGGCGAGCGCGCGCTCGTCGTCCTTGCTGACGCCTTCGTTGAGCTTGAACAGGACCAGGTGCCGGATCACGATTGCCGCTCCTCGCGGACGGGGGCTGGGGGTCCCGCCCACCGTAGCCGGTGGGCCGGCGCCGGCGGACGGCCGTCCGCCGGCCGGGCGGTGGCCACCCGGCCGGGCCGGACTACTTGATCAGCCCGGTCATGAAGGTGCCGACCGCCTTGGCCGCGTTCGAGATGCCCTCGAACCCCAGCTGGACGAGCTCGGCGGACCGGGCCGGCGACGTGATGATCGAGTAGAGCACGAAGACGAGCAGGAGGACCATGCCGATCTTCTTCGCCTGCGCCATCGGGTGACCTTCCTCCCAGCGGTGGGCCGCCGTCATCCGGTCCCCGAGCGGCCTGCAGGGGGCAGCTTATCCACCCGGACGGGCTATCAAGTGTGCGACGCGTTCGGCCGGCGGGACGAAGGTCCCCGCGAGTGGGGCCTTTCTCCGGGTGCCCGGCCGGGAACCGGGCGGCAGGATGGATGACGTACCGAGGATCTGGCAGGAATCCCCGGTGCGTGGATCCGGAGCTCCCCGCTGTGGGACCGGCCGCCGCGGCTTCCCCCCGGCGCGGCGCCGGTTGTGGGACTCCGCAGGGGGAGCGGTCAGTCCCCCCGAGCCGCTCCCCCCTCCAGGCTCCGTACGGACCGGGCACCGGTGGTCATCGGCCCGGGGTGCGGAGCCCTTTCCGCGTCCGAGGGTGCGCGGAAACGCCGAGGGCCCGTCCGGATCGGACGGGCCCTCGGGCTTTCTGGCGGTAGCGGTGGGATTCGAACCCACGGTGGAGTTGCCCCCACACACGCTTTCGAGGCGTGCTCCTTTGGCCGCTCGGACACGCTACCGAGGGGAACTCTACCGGACGGGTGGCTCGGGGACGAAATCCGTATCGGGACGGCCGTCGGCGGGGCTGCGGGCGGCGGGGCGGCGGGCGGGGTTCAGCGGTGGGTGTCGAAGAACGCCCGCAACTGCGCGCCGCACTCCTCGGCGAGGACGCCCCAGATCACCTCGGGGCGGTGGTTGAGCCGGCGGTCGCGCATCACGTCGAAGAGCGAGCCGGCCGCGCCGGCCTTCTCGTCGAGGGCGCCGTAGACCACCCGGTCGATCCGGGAGAGCACGATGGCGCCGGCGCACATCGTGCACGGCTCCAGCGTGACGACCAGGGTGCAGCCGGAGAGCCGCCACTCCCCGACCGCCGCGGCCGCCTGTCGGATCGCCACCACCTCGGCGTGCGCGGTCGGGTCGCCCACCGCCTCGCGCTCGTTGTGGCCGCGCCCGATCACTTCGCCGTCCGGGCCCAGGACGAGCGCCCCGACCGGGACGTCCCCGGTGGCCGGCGCCAGGGCGGCCTCGGCGATGGCGAGGCGCATCGGCGCCGCCCAGCGGTCGCGGACCGGGTCGGGGCGGACGGGGGCGGGCAGCGGGGGGACGAGCGGGACGGTCTGCGCGGTGGATGCGGGCTGCATGGCATCCAGTGTCGGGTATCCGGCGGTCCTACCGGACGGCCTCCAGGACCTCGCCGCAGCCCAGGGCCTCCGCGATCTCCTCCAGGGCGTCGCCCGGCACCGCGCCCTCGCCGCTGAGGGCGAGCAGCGCGTCGGAGGCCAGGCCGAACTCGGTGAGCAGGTGCGCGTCGCCGAGCGGGCCGACCGGGACCCCGCCGTTCGGCGCGGCGTCCTCGTTGTCCTGGTCCTGCGTCTCCTCGTCCTCGTCCAGCAGGTGGTCCAGGTCGCCGAACTCGCTCTCGCCGGCCTGGTCGACCAGCTCGTCGGTGAGGACGGAGCCGTAGGAGCTGCGGGCGGCGGCGGCGCCGTCCGACACGAAGATCCGGGGGTCGTCCTCGCCGTCCACGCGGACGACGGCGAACCAGGAGTCCTCCTGTTCGATGAAGATCAGGACGCTGTCGTCGTCCTGCGCGGAGTCACGGGCCAGGTCGGTCAGATCGGCCAGGGTTTCGACGTCGTCGAGTTCCGTCTCGCTCACATCCCACCCGTCCTCGGTGCGAGCAAGCACTGCAGCGAAGTACGCCACCAGGGACACTCCCAAGATCATCGGTCTCGGCTGTCGGCGCGCTCGGGCAACGCGGAAATCTGGCCGCCCCCGCGCCAGAGGCGGTCCGCTCTTCGGACCGTCCCATCGGAATCGTGACAGAAAGCCCGCCCTTGCGGGGGGTGTTCGGCAGCGCGTCTTTGCAGGTCGTGTCGGAAGGGCCGGGCGGCGGAGGGCGAACCCGCGCGGGGACGGTCCGAAGGCGGTCGAAATTTGCTCCGAGCGCCCGTCGGGACCGGCGGCGGCCCGCTCCGGACCCCGGCCGGGGGCCCGTCAGATCCGGAAGGTTCGCATCCGCATCGCCTCGCGCATCCGCCGTTCCTTGGTCCGTCGCGGCTGGACCCGCTCCCGGAGTTCGCGCGCCTCGGTGAGTTCGCGCAGGAAGACGGCCCGCCGCTTGCGGCGCTCCGCCTCGGTCTCCGGAGGGTCGTCCGGCGGGCCCGGGCGCGGGCCCGCCCCGCCGCCGGGCTCGTCCGCCGAGCCGTCCCCGGCCTTCGGGTTGCTCGTCATAAGACGTGACATTCCCAGAACGGCCCGGTTGATACCACAGCAGACGCTTCCGTCCGGACATTCACCCGTTGTCACGGCGTGTCACAGTGGTGTCACCCGGTCCGGCGCCCGGGTCGGGCACGGCGTGTCGTACAGGCGTCCAGACCCGGGCTAACCTCGGTACATGCGTCTCCACGTCGTCGACCACCCCCTGGTCGCCCACAAGCTCTCCACCCTGCGCGACGAGCGCACCGACTCGCCGACCTTCCGTCGCCTGACCGACGAGCTGGTGACCCTCCTCGCCTACGAGGCCACCCGGGACGTCCGCACCGACGAGGTGGAGATCACCACGCCCGTGGCGGTCACGCTCGGTACCCGGCTCAGCTACCCGCGCCCGCTGGTCGTCCCGATCCTGCGGGCCGGCCTCGGCATGCTGGACGGGATGACCCGGCTGCTGCCGACCGCCGAGGTGGGCTTCCTCGGCATGGTCCGCAACGAGGAGACCCTGGAGGCCTCCACGTACGCGACCCGGATGCCGGACGACCTCTCCGGCCGCCAGGTCTACGTGCTCGACCCGATGCTGGCCACCGGCGGCACCCTGGTCGCCGCGATCAAGATGCTGATCGAGCGCGGCGCCACCGACGTCACCGCCGTGGTGCTGCTGGCCGCCCCCGAGGGCGTCGAGGTGATGCGGCGGGAGCTGGCGGACCTGCCGGTCACCGTGGTCACCGCCGCGCTGGACGAGCGGCTCAACGAGAACGGCTACATCGTCCCCGGCCTCGGCGACGCGGGCGACCGGCTGTACGGCACCGCGGGCTGAGAACCCGCGGAGAACGACAGAGGGCCCTCCGGCGCGTTGCCGGAGGGCCCTTCCGTTCGTCCCGGGTGTTCCGTCGTCCGGGGTTCCGTCGTCCGGGGTGTCAGCAGCTGCCGCTCGCGGTCGGGGTGGGGGAGGGCTTGGTGGCGAGGGCGAGCGCGGCGGCCGCCTGGGTCTCGTCCAGCAGGGCGTTGTAGCTGTCGCCGATCACGAAGTCCACGCTGGCGTCGGTCCGGGCGTCGGCGGTGACGGTGGCCCCGGCGATCTGCGAGCCGACCAGGGTGCCGGCTCCGGCGCCGGTCGGGCCGGCGATCACCTGGGCGGTGCCGGGCACCTTCTTGTCCAGCTCGGCCGGGGCGTTGCCGACCTTGCCGATGGTGAAGCCGCGCTTCTTGAACTCCTCGGCCGTCCGCCCGGCCAGGCCGGCCTTGGTGGTGGCGTTGTAGATGTTCACCGTGACCGCGGCGGCCTGCGGGACGGCGTGCGGGTCGCCCTGGGCGGCGGGTGCGCCGGAGGCGGCGGGGGCGCCCGGGGTGGCGCCCGCCGTCGGGGCGGCCAGCGGCTTGCCGGACGGGGCCGCGCAGGCCTGGGCGGAGGAGTTCTTGTTCTTGCCCGTGAAGATGTCGTACAGCTGGACGCCGCCGAGGGCGATCAGGGCCAGGGTGAGCAGGCCGACGAGCGCGGCGATCACCTTGCGGCTCTTCTTCGGGGGCCGGCCCAGCCGTGGGTAGGAGTTGCCGGTGATGCGGTACTGCTTCCCCTTGAGGCCTTGGGGAGTCAACATGCTCATGGTTTGTCTCCCCCTCGTACCGGGGCGGGGTCGGGATGACGGGTCGGCCGGGCAGGGGCGTCCCCCGGTGCGGGTGGATCCCCTGGTCGCAGCCGTAGTCAGCAGCGTAGTGCCGTACAGCTGTGAAGGTACTAAACGATCATCATTTGGAGTACCCCGGTACCCGAACGGGGGTACCGGGGTACGCGTGGACCGCCCGCCGCCGGGCTCGGCGAGGGGGCGGTCCGGAAGTCCGCGGGGGTGCGACCCGCCCGGTGCGGGCGGTCCGTCGCTCCGTTTCGGTCCGTCACTCCATTTCGAGGACACGGGCGTGCAGCACCTGGCGCTGCTGCAGCGCGGCCCGCACGGCCCGGTGCAGTCCGTCCTCCAGGTAGAGGTCGCCGTGCCACTTCACCACGTGGGCGAAGAGGTCCCCGTAGAAGGTCGAGTCCTCGGCCAGCAGGGTTTCGAGGTCGAGTTGGCCCTTGGTGGTCACCAGCTGGTCGAGCCGCACCGGACGCGGGGCGACGTCAGCCCACTGTCGGGTGCTCGTCCGGCCGTGATCCGGGTACGGCCGCCCATTGCCGATGCGCTTGAAGATCACACGGAAAGCCTACCGTTTGGGCGGCGAATGGCGCAGCAGCCGCGACGCCGCCACGCGCGTCGGCGTGAACTGCGTGTGGACGAATGCGGTTGTTTGATGGGAAATGTCGCGAACATCGCCCGGAGAGCGATGTGGCTCCGATTCCGATGCCGATGCGTTCCGAAGCGTTCTGAAGCGTTCCGATCCGCCCAGGAGTGTGCACCGATGTCCTCCGCCCCCACCCCGCAGGCCGTCCGGGAGATCGCCGACGGGTACGCCTTCACCGGGCCCGCCCTCGACCTCGGTGCGGTGCTGCTGGACGGCACTGCCTACCCGGACGCCCAGGTGCGCATCCCGCTGGGCGTGCTCAACCGGCACGGACTGGTCGCCGGGGCCACCGGCACCGGCAAGACCAAGACCCTCCAGCTGATCGCCGAACAGCTCTCCGGGCAGGGCGTGCCGGTCTTCCTGGCCGACATCAAGGGGGATGTCTCCGGTGTCGCCGCGCCCGGCGTGCCGAGCGAGCGCACCGGCGCCCGGGCCGCCGAGGTCGGGCAGCAGTGGACGGCCCGGGGCTGCCCCGCCGAGTTCTACTCGCTCGGCGGACAGGGCGAGGGCATCCCGGTCCGGGCCACCGTCACCAGCTTCGGGCCGCTGCTGCTGTCCAAAGTCCTCGATCTGAACGAGACCCAGGAGTCCTCGCTCGGCCTGGTGTTCCACTACGCCGACGGCAAGGGCCTGGAGCTCTACGACCTCAAGGACCTGACCGCGGTGATCGCCTTCCTCGCCTCGCCCGAGGGCAAGGAGGAGCTGAGGACCATCGGCGGGCTCTCGGCGGCCACCGCCGGGGTGATCCTGCGCGCGCTCACCGTGCTGGAGAACGAGGGCGCCGGGGCGTTCTTCGGCGAGCCCGAGTTCGACACCGCCGAACTGCTGCGGACCACGCCGGAGGGCGGGGGCGTGGTCTCGGTGCTGGAGCTGCCCGCGGTGCAGGACCGGCCGCGGCTGTTCTCTACCTTCCTGATGTGGCTGCTCGCCGACCTCTACCAGGAGCTGCCCGAGGTCGGTGACCTCGACAAGCCCAAGCTGGTGTTCTTCTTCGACGAGGCGCACCTGCTGTTCAAGGGCGCCTCCAAGGCCTTCCTGGAGGCGATCACCCAGACCGTGCGGCTGATCCGGTCCAAGGGCATCGGCATCTTCTTCGTGACCCAGACGCCGCGGGACGTCCCGTCCGACGTGCTGGCACAGTTGGGCAACCGGGTGCAGCACGCGCTGCGCGCCTTCACGCCGGACGACGCCAAGGCGCTCAAGGCCACCGTCTCGACCTTCCCGCGCTCCTCGTACGACCTCGGTGCGGTGCTGACCTCGCTCGGCACCGGAGAGGCGGTGGTGACCGTCCTGTCCGAGAAGGGCGCGCCGACGCCCGTCGCGGCGACCAGGCTGCGGGCACCGCAGTCGCTGATGGGGCCGATCGAGGCGGGGGCGCTGCGGGAGGTCGTGGACGCCTCCGCGCTGACGGCGCGCTACCGGGACGCGATCGACCGGGATTCGGCGTACGAGAAGCTGGCGGCGCGGGCGCCCCGGCCGGAGGCGGTGTCGACGGAGCCGGGCACCCCGGCACCCGGTCCGTCGGCCCCGGGGCAGGGGTCGGAGCCGGCCCCGGAGCGGCGGGAGCCCCGGCCGGCGGAGAAGGAGGGCGTCGGCGGTCTGCTCGGGTCGCTGCTGAGCAATCCGACGGTGAAGACCTTCGCGCGCTCGGCCGGGCGGCAGCTCGGGCAGGAGATCTCCCGCAGCCTGTTCGGGACGTCCAAGCGGCGGCGGTGAGGCTCAGCCGGAGAGGGCCGCGCCGATCCGGTCGAGGGAGGACAGGCGCATCAGGCCGTAGTGGTAGAACTCGACCTCGGGGACGCCGAGTTCGCGCAGGACGGTGATCTTGGCGGCGAGGTTCTCCGGGCCGTCGCAGTCGGAGGACATCGGGCGCAGGATCACCGCCAGGTCCTGCGGGTGGACGCCGTGCAGGGCGAAGGCGGCGATCTTCTCCCGGACCCCCTCCGGGGTCCGGGCGTAGCCGAGCGTCTCGATCCCGTCGGCGGCCTTCGCGAGGGCGGGCAGGTCGATCCCGGAGAGCCAACCCTTGCCGGGGCCGCCGCCGTCCATGAAGCTCAGCCGCATGCCGTGGCGGCGGGCCTGCTCGGACAGCTCGGCGGCCAGCGAGGTAACGGTGGCGGCGGAGGCGTCCACGTACGCGGCGAAGGCGCCGTCGGCGAGGGCGGTCAGGTCGGCGGGCTCGGCGGCGGCGGACTCGTCGGCCAGGCGGTGGCGCACTTCGGTGCGGACGGCCCCGGACACCTCCTCGGCGGGGACGCCCGCGGCGGTGGCGGCGGCGCGGCAGTGCGGACAGAAGCAGACCCCGAGCAGCGCCTCGGTGACCGGGCCCAGCTCCTCGAAGTAGCGCTCGTGGTGGTGGCCGTGGCGCAGTCCGTGGAAGTGCAGCGACTCGGCGCGGACGGCGTCCACGCCGTACCGGGCCAGTTCGGCGACCAGGGTCAGCGCGTACGCCCGGACCTCGGGGTTCGCCGGGCAGAGCTCGGTGAGGTGGCGGTCGCCGAAGGCGTTGGCCGGGGCACAGTCGGGGTGGACGAAGCCCAGCCGGTCGTTGTGGCAGAACACCGTCCAGGCGTGCAGCTTCAGGCCGCGGCGGCGGGCCTCGTCGGCGGCCTCGGCGAAGGGGTCGCGGTCGCCGATGGCGGTGGACGGCGCGGGCACCAGGCGCCGGCCCCGCCAGGCCGCCGGGTCGGGGCGGAAGTACGCCGCGCCCGGCTCCAGATGGCGGACCACCCGGTGGGGGTTGTGCGGGAAGACGTCGCGGGCCTCGTGGTAGACGGAGGCGAGGGTGACGCCGCCGACCCCGGCGCGGTCGGTGAGGTTGCCGAAGAAGGTGTCGGGGCCCTCGTCGAGCAGGTCGGTGGCGAAGGCGAGGACGGACGACTCCACGGTGCGGCTCCGGGGCTGGGGGCTGGTGCGCCGTTCACGCTAGCCGCAGGGGTGGGATTGGTCTATACCTGGCGGTCCGAGCGGGCTACAGGCCCAGGTCGTCCAGCTCCTTGAGCAGGGCGGCGTTGGGGCTGCCCGGGTCGGCAGTGGCCGTTTTGGCGGTGCTACCGGCGGCGGCCCTCGGCCCGGCGGAGGGCGCGGGCACCGCCCCCCGCTCGGCCGGGGCGCCCGGGCGCGGGGTGCGGCTGCGGAAGATCCAGGCGCCGGCCAGGCCGCCGATCAGACCGCCGAGGTGCGCGGACCAGCTGATCCCCGGGGCGACGCCCGGCAGCGCGGCGGTGACCATGTAGGCGAAGGAGGCGCCGAGGACGACGCCGATCAGGGTGTCGATCAGGTTGCGGTCGAAGACCCCGCGCAGCACCACGTAGCCGAAGTAGCCGAACACCACGCCGCTGGCCCCGGCGCCGACCGAGTGCGGGCTGTCGAAGACCCAGGCCGTCAGCTCGCTGGTCAGTGCGACCAGCAGGGTCAGACCGAGGAACTTCCTGACGCCGCGGTAGGCCGCCAGGAAGCCGAAGACGAACAGCGGGCCCGAGTTGGCCTCCAGGTGGGCCCAGTTCCAGTGCAGGAAGGGCGCGGTGACGATGTTCGGCAGCCGGCTCACGTCCTGCGGGACGACCCCGAACCGCCGGCCGAGGTCGTAGTCGTCCATCCAGTTCACCAGCTGGATCAGCCAGATCGCCGCCAGGACCCCGACCATGGTGAAGAGCGCGCGACGGGCGTCCGCGATCATCGTGGCGGGGTCGAGCGCGGTCGTCGCGGGGCTGCGGTCGTTCGAGGCCATGACCACGACTGTAGGGGCGCCGGGATCGGACGTGCACCCCATTACAGTGACCGGTGTCATTCCCGTCGCGAGAGGTGACCACCCATGAGCAAGCGTCCGCCGCTGCCGTACGAGTTCCTGCCGCAGGTGCCGTCCTTCGAACTGAGCAGCCAGGACATCGCCGAAGGCGGCACGCTGGCCGCGGAGTTCATCCACGCCGGCGGCAACCTCTCGCCGCAGCTGGCCTGGTCGGGCCTGCCGGAGGGCACCAGGAGCATCGCCGTGACCTGCTACGACCCGGACGCGCCCACCGGCTCCGGCTGGTGGCACTGGCTCGCCCTCGGCCTGCCCGCCGACACCGCCGGACTGCCGCGCGGCGCCGGCTCCTCGGACGACGACCTGCCGGGCGCGGCCTCCTTCCACGGCCGCAACGACTTCCCGGGCACCAAGTACGACGGCGCCGCCCCGCCGCCCGGTGCCCCGCACCGCTACGTCTTCGCCGTGCACGCCCTGGACGTGGAGAAGCTGGACGTCACCGCCGACACCCCGGCGGCGCAGATCGGCTTCCACCTCACCTTCCACACCCTCGGCCGCGCGCTGCTGACCGCCGAGTACGGGGTCTGAGGTCCGGTACCGGCATCGGGCCGGACGGGGAACCGGCCGTCCTCCGGTAGCCCGACGGCGAGCCGGTCCGGTCCGGTCCGGTGCGGTCCGGTGCGAGCGGGAGGGCGGCGACGGTTGCCGGGTGGTCCGCCGGGAGCGGGTCAGCGCCCTCGGGGAGCTCGACCGAGGGCGGGCGTACGGCCGGGACGGCGTGCTGCGGTTTTCGGCCGGGCAGCGGCCGGTACCCGGTCGGGGCATGGGGCCGGGGCCGGGTCCGGGTCCGGGTTCGGGGCGGCCGGGGCGGGGCTGCCGGCCGGGGCCGGGGGTCAGTCGGCCGGGCCCGCCGCGTGGGCGGCGCGCGCGGCCAGCCGCCGGAGGTGCTCGCGCAGCTGCGGCGGCTCGTGCACCTCGAAGGCGCGGTCCAGTGACAGCAGCCGCATCGCCGTCCACTCCAGCGAGTCGGAGCGCGAGCGCAGCCGGCAGCTGTGTTCGTCGAGCGGTTCGATCTCGGAGTCGCCCGGTTTGAAGCGCTGCCGGACCAGTTCGGCCGGGGCGTGCACGGTGGCGACCACGGTGCCGCTCGGCGAGGGGCGGCGCAGCTTGCCCGCCACGTACGCGGCGGCGTCCTCGGCGGGCAGCGGGCGCGGGGTGAAGCGGGCGCCGGTGGCGAAGGGCTCACTCAGCCGGTCGACCCGGAACAGCCGCCAGTCCGCGCGGTCCAGGTCGTAGCCGACGAGGTACCAGCGGCGGCCGACCGAGACCAGCCGCTCGGGTTCGACGAGTCGCCTGGTGCCGGTGCCGTCGTAGGAGCGGTAGGCGAAGCGCACCCGTTCGTGGTTGGTGACGGCGCCGGCGAGCAGGGTGAGGTCCTCCGGGTCGACGGTCGGGCCGTCCCCGGTGAGCAGCGGCACGGTCGCGGTGTTGAGCGCGCCGACCCGGTGCCGGAGCCGGCCGGGCAGTACCTGGAGCAGTTTGCCGAGGGCCCGGACCGAGGCCTCCTCGATGCCGACCACCGCGTGCCCGGCGCCCGCCCGCAGCCCGACCGCGATGGCCACGGCCTCCTCGTCGTCCAGCAGCAGCGGTGGCATCGCGGTGCCCGCGACCAGCCGGTAGCCGCCGACCGCGCCCATGGTGGCCTGCACCGGGTAGCCGAGGTCGCGCAGCCGGTCGATGTCGCGCCGGATCGTCCGGGGGCTGACGCCCAGTCGCTCGGCGAGCTCGCTGCCGGGCCACTCCCGCGGGGTCTGGAGCAGGGACAGCAGGCCGAGCAGGCGGGCGGGGGTGTCGGTCATGCCGACCAGCATGCCGGATGAACTGGGACAGTATCTGACCTACATGCCCCTTACCGTCGGGGACGTCGAGAAGCGGGAAGTGCGAGCAGTCGAGGAGTACGGAATGAGCGCGGCAGGAGCCGACCGGCGGAGGTGGATCGCGCTGGCGATCGTGATGGTGGCCTCCTTCATGGACCTGGTGGACGTCACCATCGTCAACATCGCCATCCCCAGCATCCAGGCGGACACCGGCGCGTCCTTCAGCGCCGTGCAGTGGGTCACCGGCGGGTACGCGCTGGCCTTCGCGATCGGGCTGATCACCGGCGGGCGGCTGGGCGACATCCACGGCCGCAAGCGGCTGTTCCTGATCGGGATCGGCGGCTTCACCGTGGCGTCCGCGCTCTGCGGGCTGGCCTCCGGGCCGGAGATGCTGGTCGCGACCCGGCTGCTGCAGGGCGGGACGGCGGCCCTGATGGTGCCGCAGGTGCTGTCGATCATCCACGCGACCTTCCCGGCGGAGGAGCGCGGCAAGGTGTTCGGCATGTTCGGCGCGGTGGTCGGCCTGGGCGCCGTCTCCGGTCCGATGATCGGTGCGCTGCTGACCGAGTGGGACGTGTTCGGCCTGGCCTGGCGGCCGATCTTCCTGATCAACCTGCCGGTCGGCATCGCCGGCCTGCTGCTCGGCCGCCGCTTCATCGACGAGTCGAAGGCCGACCAGGCCCTGAAGCTCGACCTGGTGGGCGTGCTCCTGGCCAGCCTCGGCCTGCTGATGCTGATCTACCCGCTGACGCACGGGCGGGAGGCCGGCTGGCCGCTCTGGGGGTACCTGTCGATGGCCGGGAGCCTGCCGGTGTTCGCCCTGTTCGTGGCCTACGAGAAGGTCAAGACGCGGCGGGACGGCTCGCCGCTGGTCGAGCTGGCGCTGTTCCGGGTGAAGTCATTCGCGGCCGGCATCTGCGTGCAGCTGGCCTTCGGCGTGGCGCTCGGCATCTTCTTCCTGGTCTGGACGCTCTACATGCAGGTGGGCCTGGGCTGGAGCCCGCTCAAGGCCGGCGCGACCGGCATCCCGTTCTCGATCGCGGTCTCCACGGCGGCCGGGCTCTCGGTGCAGAAGCTGGTGCCGCGGTTCGGGCGCAAGGTGCTGCAGACCGGCGCGCTGGTGATGGCGGCGGGCGTGCTCACCTACGTCTGGGAGGCCGACCGGTACGGGACGGCGATCTCGCCCTGGCAGATGGCGCTGCCGCTGGTCGTGATGGGCCTCGGGATGGGACTGATCGTCGCGCCGATCACGGACGCGGTGCTGGCGGAGGTGCCGCGCGAGCACGCCGGTTCGGCCTCCGGGCTGATCAACACCGTGCAGCAGGTGGGGAACGCGCTCGGACTCGGGCTGGTCTCGGTGGCCTTCTTCGGGGCGATGGACGACGTGGTCGCGCCCGAGGCGGTCGGGACGGCGTTCGGCGGGGCCTTCGTGCACGCGCTGTGGTGGGTTGCGGGGGTGCTGCTGGCGGTGTTCCTGCTGATGTTCGCGCTGCCGCGGAAGCGCGGCGCGGCGGTCGGGGCCGCCACCGAGGACGCGGCGCCGGAGCCGGAGTCCGTCCTGGTCTGACGGGACGGGTCCGACCGGGCCGGCTCGTACGGACCGGTCGGACGCAGGGTGCCCGGCGGGGGCCCCGGTCGCACTGCGCGACCGGGGCCCCCGCCGCACACTGGAGGGCGATGGACCGTACGGCGGTGGACTCCTCGGTGCTGCGCTCGGTCGGCTACGACCGGGCGGCGCGGCTCCTGGAGCTGGAGTTCGCCGGTGGACGGCTGTACGTGTACGCGGACGTACCGGCCCGGGTGCACCGCGAGCTGTTGGCCGCGGAGAGCCACGGGCGGTACTTCGTCCGGCGGATCCGCGGGCGGTACGCGTACCGGCGCTCGGGGACCGGCCGGTAGCCGCCGCCGTCCCGGGGACTTGCGAGGTGGCCGGCCTCGACCGGGGAGCGGTGCAGGGCGGGGCGTCGTCGTGCCCGGTGTGCAGCACGGCGGTGACCTCGGCCCCGGTGGAGCCGCGGCCGGGTTCGACGAGGGTGTCGGCGCGGTGGGCCAGGAGCTCTCCCGGCGGGCCGCCGTGCGGGGCACGGTGATCAGGCGCCCGTCGGGGGCGAACCGGGCGGACACGCTCGGCGGGGCCGGGGCGGTTGCGGTCGTGCCGGGGAGCGCCGCCTCGCGGGGCGGGACGACCGGTTCTCAGCGGGCGCCGGTCGGGGCCGGTGCGACCGTCGTCCGAGTGGTGGTGCGGGGCTTGGCGGCGGCCTTGGCCTCCTTCGCGGCGCGCTTCACCTCCTGCTTGAACTCCCTCACCAGGGTCAGGGATTCGGGGCCCGTGATGTCGGCGACCGAGCGGTGCGCACCCTCCTCGCCGTACGCGCCGGCGGCCTCGCGCCAGCCCTCGGGGCGGACGCCGTACTGCTTCCCGAGCAGGGCGAGGAAGATCTGCGACTTCTGCTTGCCGAAGCCGGGCAGGGCGTTGAGGCGGCTGAGCAGTTCCTTGCCGGTGCGGACGTTCTTCCACAGTGCGGCGGCGTCGCCGTCGTACTGCGCGACGAGGAACTGGCAGAGCTGCTGGACCCGTTTGGCCATCGCCGCGGGGTAGCGGTGGACGGCGGGCTTGACGGAGAGGAGCGCGACGAACTCCTCCGGGTTGTAGGTGGCGATCTCGTGGGCGTCCAGGTCGTCCCGGTCGAGGCGCTGGGCGATGGTCAGCGGGCCGGTGAACGCCCACTCCATCGGCACCTGTTGGTCCAGCAGCATGCCGACGAGCGCGGCCAGCGCACTCCGTCCGAGCAGTTCGTCGGCCTCGGGCTGCTGTGCGAGCCGCACGGTGACGTTCATGGGCTTGCCCTCCTCGGAGTTGACGTCGGGTCGGCGCCCAGTCTGGTGGACGCGACCTGGGGGGAGGCAGTCAACACGCCCGTAGCGGTGGAAGTCTTGGTGTGCCAGGCCTTGCCGCAGCTGCTTTGTTCGTTGGCGGAGCGGTTGTTGGGCATTCCGGGCGTGGCGCGGGATATTTTTTGCCCGCGAGTGTCACATCCGTCGCGGGCGCCGGGTCGGAGAGGTGTCGAACCGAACAGCCTTCGAATGGGGAGCACTTCAATGTCCGTCGCCCACACCGTCGTCACCGTCCTCGCCGCCCTCATGGTCGGCTTCTCGGCCTACTCGGTCTTCGCCGGCGCCGAGTACGTGGTCAAGCCCCTCGCCGACTACGGCGTCCCGCGCGCCTGGTGGACCTGGCTGGGCGTCGCCAAGGCGGCCGGCGCCCTCGGCCTCCTGGTCGGCCTCGCCGTCCCCGCCGTCGGCTACGCGGCCGCCGTCGGCGTGATCCTCTACTTCCTCGGCGCCGTCGTCACCGTCGTCCGTGCGCGGGCGTACGCCCACATCCCCTTCCCCCTGGTCTACCTGGCCCCGGCGGCGGCGTCGCTGGCCCTGGGACTGGCCGCCTGAGGTCGCGGAGGGTCGCGCGGGCGGACCGATCGCGGGTTGCCCCCGGTGTCTGGGCGTTCGTTCGTGTCGTTCCAATGCGTGGACATGTCGCCAACTCGTTTTGTCCGCATGGTCATTCGAGGCGAAAAGAGGAAACGGGAAACCCGGTGGAACCTCGTTTGGTCGGCTTGATCGCATGCCAAGATTCCAGGCGGAAGCGCGGGGTGACCGCTTCCGGATCGCGACGCGGCAGGCGCTTGGGTGGCCGAATCCAGACGGGGGTTGGCATGGGCACGTCCGAAATGTGGCCAGGCGAGTTCGGGCCGGAGCTTCGCAGGCGGCGGATTGCCGCCGGCTTGACCCTCACGCGGCTCGCCGAGCTGCTCAGCTACAGCAAGGGGCACTTGAGCAAGATCGAACGTGGGCACAAGGCGCCTCCGGCCGAGCTGGCCCGACGTTGCGACGCCCAGCTCGGCGCCGAGGGCGAACTGGAACGGTTCCTGCCGAATCGAACTCCGACTGCCTTGCTACGAGGTGGCTGCCCTGCGGAGAGCGATACCAGCGGCGATGAAACGCCACTGCTCCCGGCCGACGGCGGGACCGCCCGTCCGTCCGAGGCCATGGGTCGGAGACAGCTGCTCGCTGCCGGGGCCACGTCCCTGCTCAGCGGAAGTCTCGCGGTTGCCCTGCCGTCGGCCGTCCCGGCGGCAGCTGTAGCGGGGGGCACTCCGGTCGAGATCTTCCGGGGCCAGTTCGACCAGATGCGGCAGCTCGGCCAGATCGCCGATCCGGCCGCGTTGCTTCCGTTGCTCTCGGTCCAGACCCACACCCTCTGCGAGCTCGCAGTCCAGGCAGACGTGGTGAACCGCGGCCGATTGCTCGCATTGGCAGCCCGGTACGCGGAGTACGCGGGCTGGATGGCTCAGGAGGCCGACGACAACTCCTCGGCCCTCTCGTGGACCGCCCGCGCGGTCGAGCTCGCGCAGGCCGGAGAAGATCGCGACCTGGCCTCGTACGCACTGGTCAGGCGGGCCCTGATCGCCTTGTACGCGGGTGACGCGACCCAAACCGTGCAACTGGTCGAGCCGGCCCAGGACGGTTCATTGCCGCCGCGAATCCGGGGACTCGCGGCACAGCGGGAAGCGCAGGGGCACGCACTCGCCGGAGACCGTGCTGCGTGCCTCCGCAGCCTTGACCGCGCCCGGGGGCTTCTGGCCAGGGCCGATGCCGAGAACGGTGGCGGTGCCCCCGTTCTCGGCACGACCAACCTGACCGACCCGGTGGCCGTGGTCACCGGGTGGTGCCTCTACGACCTCGGACGTCCGGCGGAGGCCGCCGAGGTGCTCGACCGCGAGTATCTGCGGATCCCTGTTCGGGCCGTCCGTAGCCGGGCCCGTTACGGCTTCCGGCGTGCTCTCGCACACGCGGCTGCAGGCGAGCCGGAGTACGCCTGCGAACTCGCCGCAGAGCTACTGCCGACGCTCCCTGTCCTACGGTCGGCCACCATCCGATCTGATGTTCGGAGGCTCGCCCGTGAGCTGCACCGGTTCCGTGCCGGCAAGCCCGTGAATGACCTTCAGCCCCTCCTGGCCAGGGCACTGCACCCGTAGACCATCCGATGCCTCGGCCTGTCCTTGGTTTCCGTCGTCCCACATGAACCGGAGAGGTGATTTCGTCATGCCCGAGATCTTCGTCAACTACCGAACCAGCGACGAGGAAGCGAGTGCCACTCTGATCGAGCGGGAGCTCTCCCGCCGCTTCGGCACCGAGCAGGTATTCCGAGCCAGTAAGTCGATTCCGATCGGTCGTCCCTTCCCGCAGGAACTGCTCACCGCCGTCCGCCGCAGCAGCGTGCTCCTCGCCGTGATCGGTTCGCGGTGGGCTGACGCCCGAACCGCGGATGGACGCCGCGCCCTGGACGACCCGGAGGACTGGACCCGAAGGGAGATCGCGGAGGCCTTCGAGGGTGGTGCTCTGGTCGTCCCCGTCCTCGTCGGTCGTATGACGCGGTTGGACCGGCGCGACCTCCCCTCCGAGATCGCCGAGCTGGCGGACTGCCAGTACCGACGCTATGACAGCCGCGACGCGGAATCCGGTCTCCAGCGCCTCGGTGACGACTTGGCCGAAGCGATTCCCCGACTTGCCGAGGCGGAGCGGCGAATCACGAAGGAGCAGGGAGTGCGTGAGACGCACAACGAGGTCGGGCGGGTGAACGGCAGCGTGGTGCAGGCCGGGGACTACCGGCACGACCAGAGCGGAGGAATCGGCAACGTCGGGCGCGATGTCGGAACGTTCATCAACAACGCGAGCGGACCAGTGCACACCGGCAGCGGTACCCAGAACACCACTGTCCGCAGCGGTGGTGTCGAGTTTCACGGGGACGGCAACAGTTACGTCGAACGCGGAACCGTCAACAACGACTTCGGCGGACGCGGTGAGAGCGAGAGTCGGCGACCGTGAGCGACCACGGAGATGCGACATGGGTCGGTAACGCTCAGGGGCAGATGCACACCGGTAGCGGTCCGCAGTACAACATCAACTACCACATGGGCGAAGGCGAGCGGCTGGTCCGTGCGGGCGGCGACCCGCAAAGGGTTGCGCTTGACCAGCGACTTTGGCTGAAGCGGAGGTTCGTCGGCCCGCCTGGCTACGGCGACGCGGCGGAGCGACTCGACGATCCTGGCTCAGTCGTTCTGATCTCGGGATCTTCGGGATCCGGACGGCGTGCCGCTGCCTTCGCCTTGCTGCACCACTCAGGTGGCAGAACCGATGGGTTTCGCGAGGTCTCGCTCGACGACGTGAAGTACGAGCCGGCCAGGCTGGTGGGCGGTGAGCGGGTCCTCTTCGATCTGTCCGCGGCCTCGGAGCGGGATTTCGCCGAGGTCCAGGCCTTCCTCGCGACATTCTGGGAGAAGGTGAGGATCTCCCGTGCCCGGCTTGTTGTCGTTCTTCCCTGGGAGCACAGGCACCTTCTGCGGTCGGACTTCCGTCAGCTCCTGGTGTCGATCGGGCGCCCCGACGGTGCAGGCGTGCTGACCAGGCACTTGAGGATTGCGGGCATCTACACCACGCGCACGGAGCTGCGCCAATCGGTCCTCAGCCAGTTCTTCGACGGCTCCCCCATGCGGGAGTTGCAGCAACTGTCGGAGCTGGTTGTCGAGGCCCGGCCGGAAGGCGGCGACTTCGGCACCTGGGCGGAGAAGGCGCTTGCGGCCTTGCGGAAGCGCGGTGCGGAGGTTGCTGAGCAGATTGCCGGGATCACCGATGGACGCCAGCGGGCGCTGTTGTTCGCCGCAGCAATGCTGGAGGAGGCGTCGGCTCCGGCGGTCTCCCAGACCTGCGATCTGCTGTTGGCGACACTCGGGCACCCGGAGGACGAACGGCCTCGACTCGACCGCGATGACCTGACCCACCGCCTCCGCGACATCCGGGTGGACGTGAGGAACGAGAAGATCCGCTTCGAGGCCTTCTCGTACGGCGCCGCCGTCCGTGCCCACTTCTGGCTCTATTACCCGGACCTGAGAAGGGCGTTCGGAGACTGGGTCAGAGATGTGATCACGGAGCCGGCGTGGCTGGGCGCACTCGATCGCCGACGACTGGTCGGCCGGTTCACTGAACAGGCTCTGAAGGTGGGCGATGTCCACGTGCTGTCAGAGTTGGTGGAGGCGTGGACGCAGGAAGCCAGGTTGTTGCCCGATGCGATTCAGGTGTTGGGGCACGGGCTCACGAGTGAGGAGCATGGTGCGGCGCTTCGAAGGAGGATCTATGACTGGTCGACCGGGCCGAAGCTGACGCCGAATCTGGTGCAGGTCCTGGCGCGCACCTGTGCTGACGCCATGGCCCCGCACCACCCTGACCAGGCACTCGTTCGCTTGCACCACCTCGGCCGGAGGCCCTTCGAAGAGGGCGCGCGCTACGCCTGGGACGCATTGCTCGAACTGGTCGGCAGGGACAAGCGGCTCTACCTGAGGCTGCTTGACCGACTGTGCAACGGGCTGGAGCGGAGAGTGCCGGTGCGATCCGACATCGGCATCCTGCTGCAGCTGGTCGATCCGTTGCCCGACTGGGTGCCGAGCACGGAGGCCGTCCGGGGTTGGCGAGGGGTGCTGGCAGCAGCCGCATCGTCCAAGGACTGGGAGCCGGGGGTCAGGAGCTGGCTGTCGGCCGCGCGCTGGAAGCCGGACGGGGGTGAACGGCTGATGAGGATCCTCACCGACGCTGCCGACGGCTGCACCGGTGCTCTCAATCGCTACTACCTGCTTGCTCACGCGTGGGCGAAGGACTCTGACGATCGCCCGGGGTGCACGAGTCGGGCCGAGGTCGCGACGCGTTTCTGCCGGGAGATCGACCGCGCACAGGCAGTCGAACCGCTCATTGGTGCGATTGGGGGGAGAGGACTGTGAAGGGCACAGGAAAGCTGCCACTGGTCGGCTTGGCCCTGGCAGCCGGGTTGGCGACCGTGTTGCTCGGGGTCTCCGCCAGGTGGCCGGTCTGGCTGTGGGCGGTTCCGACGGCGGTTGCCGTGTCGCTGGCCCTCCTCCTGGCATCAATGAGGGCTCCGGCGATGCCGTCGGACGAGCCGCCGTGGGAGAAGACCCGGGTGAGCGGTGTGGCGTTGCCGAGCCTGGTGCCGGACTACGACTTCCACTTCTCGGCGACGGTGTGGTGGCGTCCGATCCGAAACGCGACCGGACTGGTGCACGCAGATCCGGCCGGCCTGGCGGTCGAGACGGTGCTGGACCGTGCCCGGTCGGTGACCGAGCGGGAGGTGCCGGGGCGGCTCGACCTGGTCCAGCACCGCTTGAACGGTGTGCTCGGGACGCAGGCCCAGGACCGGTCCGGGCTGGTGGAGGCCATGGGCGGGCGGGTCGAACTCAGGCTGTCGGAGGACGATCGCAACCGGCTGGGCAAGCTGTCCGAGGTTCGGAAGACCGAGGAGGTCTGGGAACACGAGCGGCGCTATGAGCAGAGCAAGCGGGCGTACCTGGGCGACGATGTCCTGAAATCGACCGGCAGCGCAGTCGTTTGGTGGCTGGCTCGCCACGACGAGCAGGTCGAGGCGGCCGTCGACATGATCGGGCCGCTTGCCCAGCTCTCTGCGGCGGCCAATGACGTGCCCGTCAGCGACCTGTACGAGCACCTGGTACCGGGGGTGGGCCCGGCCCCGGACGACGATGAAGAGAACGGTGGGTTCGGTGAGGGGCCGTTCGGACCCAGGACGCCGCCTGGGCCGGCCGGGCCGATCAAGGGCCCGTCGGTGATCGGACCGCTGGAGCAGCTGCTGGACGATGTCGGGTTGGAGCTGGGTTCCGATGCGAGGGAGGTCTACACGCATCGGGTGGCGTCCGTTACCGAGGCGGCGGACCGGCCGGCGTACGCCCGGTTGATCCGGGAGAAGTTGTTGAGTGAGGACGGGGTTGTGCCCGATCAGCCGGGACCGGAGGAGGAACGTGCCGGCGGGCCGGGCATGCGCTTCACGAAGCCCGACGGTCCAGTGAACGGCTCTGCTGTGAACGGAACGACGGTGAGGGGTGAGCACGAGGCTGGGGAGTAGGGCGGAGCGGTGGGCGGCCGGGTGTTGTGTTGGTTGGGGTGGTGAAGGGTGGTGCGCGGCGGGGCGGGGTGCGCGCGAAGGCGTGGGCGCGCTCGGCCGGGCGGGTGGTTCCGGTGGGGTGGGTGGGGCGGTGGGGGTCAGACCGTACGTACGATCCAGGGCTGGCCGGTCGCTCGGGCGGTGGTTCGAGCTTGGGTTCGAGCGGTTTGGTCATCTCATATGACTGTTCCTGTTGTGCCGGTGTGGCGTCCGGGTCGCGGGTCATTCTTGGTCCAACCGACGCGTCCAGAAAGGCTCGCCCGCCGTGACCCAGCCGTTCGAACTGCCGTCCTTCTACGTGCCGCACCCGGCACGCCTCAACCCACACCTGGACGAGGCGCGGACCCATTCCACCGGCTGGGCCCGGGAGATGGGCATGTTGGAGGGTTCCGGCATCTGGGACCAGGCCGACCTGGAGGCCCACGACTACGGGCTGCTCTGTGCCTACACCCACCCGGACGCCTCCGCCGAGGTGCTGTCGCTGGTCACCGACTGGTACGTCTGGGTCTTCTTCTTCGACGACCACTTCCTGGACATGTACAAGCGCACCAACGACCGGGAGGCGGGCAAGGCGCACCTGGACCGGCTGCCGTTGTTCATGCCGGCCGACCCGGCCGCCGCGGTGCCCGAGCCGGAGAACCCGGTCGAGGCGGGCCTGGCCGACCTGTGGCGGCGCACCGTGCCGGCGATGGGCGAGGACTGGCGGGCCCGGTTCGCCGAGAGCACCCGCAACCTGCTCGACGAGTCGCTCTGGGAGCTCTCCAACATCGACGCGGGTCGGGTGGCCAACCCGGTCGAGTACATCGAGATGCGCCGCAAGGTCGGCGGGGCGCCCTGGTCCGCGCAACTGGTCGAGTACGCCGCCGACGCCGAGGTGCCGAAGGAGGTCTCCGGCTCGCGCGCGCTGCGGGTGCTGATGGACGCCTTCTCCGACGGCGTGCACCTGCGCAACGACATCTTCTCGTACCAGCGCGAGGTGGAGGACGAGGGCGAGCTGAGCAACGGCATCCTGGTGCTGGAACGCTTCCTGGAGTGCACCACGCAGGAAGCCGCCGAGGCCGTCAACGACCTGCTCACCTCCCGGCTCCAGCAGTTCGAGAACACCGTGTTCACCGAACTGCCGGTGCTGTTCGCGGAGACCGGGCTGGACCCGGAGGGTGAAGCGAAGGTCTTGGCGTACGTCAAGGGCCTGCAGGACTGGCAGTCCGGCGGGCACGAGTGGCACATGCGTTCCAGTCGCTACATGAACGGCGGTGGGGCGTCGGCCGGTTCGGCCGGCGAGGTGGCGCCGGGGTCGGGCGGTGCGTTGCCGGGCCTGCCCGGGCTGCCGGGCTCCGGCAACCGGTGGGACCAGTACGCGATCGGCGGGATCGGCACCTCGGCGCTGGACGTCCTGCGCAGCGGGGCCGTGAGGGCCGTGGAGGCCGTGGAGGCCGGGGGCGGTGCGGGCGGCGACACGGCGGCGCGCGCGGCGAAGGACGCGGCCGGCCCGGCCGGACGGCGGGCGCGCTCGCACGGGCACGTGCCGTTCCGGGCCGTCGGCCCGTCCCGACTGCCCGATTTCAAGCTGCCGTTCACCCTGTCGCTGAGCCCGCACCTGGACGGCGCCCGGGAACGCGTGGTCGAGTGGGCCGAGCGGATGGGCCTGTTGGCGGCGGACCCGGTGGTGCCCGGATCGGGCATTTGGGACGCCGCGTCGATGCGCGACTACGACCTCGCGCTCTGCGCGGCCGGCCTCCACCCGGACGCCACCGCCGAACAACTCGACATCGGCTCGGCCTGGTTGGCTTGGGGCACCTGGGCCGACGACTACTACCCGGCGGTCTTCGGCCGCACCCGCGACCTGGCCGGCGCCAAGCGCGCCACCGAGCGGCTGGGGCTGTTCATGCCGGTGGACGGCAGCCCGGCGCCGGAGCCGGCCAACGCGCTGGAGCGCGGCCTCGCCGACATCTGGGAGCGCACCGCCGCACCGATGAGCGTCGAGGCGAGGAGCCGGTTCCGCTCGTCCGTCGAGGTCATGACGGCGAGTTGGGTCTGGGAGATCGCCAACCTGATCCAGAACCGCGTCCCGGACCCGGTGGACTACCTGGAGATGCGCCGCGCGACCTTCGGCTCCGACCTCACCGCGAGCCTGTGCCGGCTCGGCCACGGCCGGAAGGTGCCGCCGGAGGTGTACCGGCACGGCTCGATGCGGGCGCTGGAGAACTCCGCCATGGACTACGGGGCCATGGTGAACGACGTGTTCTCGTACCAGAAGGAGATCGAGTACGAGGGCGAGCTGCACAACGTCGTCCTGGTGGTGCAGAACTTCTTCGCCTGCGACTACGCGGCGGCGGTCCGGATCGTCGACGACCTCATGCACTCGCGCCTGAGTCAGTTCCAGCACGTCGCGCAGAAGGAACTCCCGGTCATGTACGAGGACTTCGGGCTGGACGGAGAGGTGCGCGAGGTCCTCGACGGATACGTGAAGGAACTGGAGAACTGGCTCGCCGGCGTCCTGAACTGGCACGAGGGCTGCCGCCGGTACGGCGAGGACGACCTGCGCCGGCACTACGGCGCGGAGCGGGACCTGGCCGCTGCGACGCGGGCGCGGCGGGCGGCCGCAGTGCCGTCGGTACCGGTGCCGCTCGGGCCGACCGGCCTGGGCACGGCCTCGCTGCGGCCGCCGCTGAGCGGGGCGGTGACGGAGCACTGAGCGGTCAGGGCGGTCGGGGCGGTCGCGGCGGTCGGTGCGGTCGCAGTCGCGGCGGTCGGGGTCGTCGCGGCTGACGGTGGGCGTCCGGCGCACCCGTGCGGGCCATCCCGCGCGGGTGCGCCGCGTCGTGGCTAGGCTGGCGAGTCGGGGGCCGGCGTGCGCCTTCCGGTGCGCGCATTCGCCGCACACGAGGGCAGAGACATGGCTGCGCTACCTGAGGGCACACCCTGTTGGGCCGACGCGATGTTCACCGACCTGGAGGGCGCGAAGGCCTTCTACGGCGACGTGCTGGGCTGGACCTTCGGCGAGAGCTCGTCGGAGTTCGGGAACTACACACAGGCGTACTCGGACGGCAAGGCGGTCGCCGCGGTCGTTCCGCCGATGCCCGGCCAGCAGGCGCAGTCCGCCTGGTGCCTGTACCTCGCCTCGCCGGACGCCGGCGCGACCGCCGCGCGGATCCGCGCCAACGGCGGCGAGGTGGTCATGGGGCCGATGCAGGTCGGCGACTTCGGCACGATGGTGATCGCCAAGGACCCGGGCGGAGTCGTGTTCGGCGTCTGGCAGGCCGGGCGGCACGAGGGCTTCGAGAAGCAGGGCGAGCCCGGCGCGTACAGCTGGGCCGAAGTGGTGACCCGCGAGCCCGCGAAGGCGGACGCCTTCTTCCCGGCGGTCTTTCCGTACGGTGTGCGGAAGATGGACTCCGAGGAGTTCGACTACCGGATGTTCCAGGTCGGCGACCGGCCGGTACTGGGCCGGATGGGAGCGGAAGGCGACTTCCTGCCGCCCGAGGCCCCCTCGTACGTCAGCGTCTACTTCGCCGTGGACGACGTCGACGCCGCGATCGAGCGGCTGACGGCGCGCGGCGGCAAGGTGTACTTCGGGCCGATGGACAGCCCGTTCGGCCGGTTCTCGGCGGTCGGTGACCCGCAAGGCGCGGCCTTCGGGCTGATCGACCTCGGACGGACCGTCGGCGAGACGCCCGGCACGGTGGAGGCCTGATGGGGACGCGCCGGTCCGGGCAGCGCCCGTGGGGCGCGCGGCCGTCGGGGTGCGTCCGATGAGCGAGCGCGAGGAACTCGTCGAGACGCTCGACAAGCACCGCGGTCTGCTGCGGCGCACCGTCCGCGACCTCACCGACGCGCAGGCGGCCGAGCGGACCACGGTCAGCGCACTGTGCCTCGGCGGCCTGATCAAGCACGTGGCGGCGGTCGAGGCGCGCTGGGTGCGGTTCATGACCGGCGGCGCGGAGGCGATGCGGGCCGGGGACGGGGACCCGGGCGGGTCCGGCGCCGCCGAGGAGTGGGCAGCCCAGTTCCGGATGGTGGAGGGCGAGACGCTGGCCGGGCTGCTCGCCGAGTACGAGCGGGTGGCGCGCGGGACGGACGAACTGGTCAGGACCCTGCCCGACCTCGACCTGGCCCACCCGCTGCCGCCGGCGCCGTGGTTCGAGCCGGGCGCGACCTGGTCGGTCCGGCGGGTGCTGCTGCACCTGATCGCCGAGACCTCCCAGCACGCCGGGCACGCGGACATCATCCGGGAGTCGTTGGACGGGGCGAAGTCGATGGGGTGAGGGCAGGCCGGGCGAGGCCGCCGGAGACGGCCCGGGCCGCGCGCGGGGCCGCCGCTCGGAAGGCCGTCAGGGCATCTCCACGCCGAGCAGGTCGCGCAGTGCCCGGCTGCCGTCCGGGGTGACCCGCAGGGCCCGGCCGGAGCCGATCCGCTCCACCCAGGCCCGGTCCAGGGCGGTCCGGCAGAGCGCCGCGCCCAGAGCCCCGCCGAGGTGGCTGCGGCGCTCCGTCCAGTCCAGGCAGCCACGCACCACCGGGCGTCCGCCGCGCCGGCCCGCGCGCGGCGGCAGCTCGATCGCCTGCGCGGCCAGCCAGTCCCGGCCGCGCTCGGTGACGGCGAGGCCGGACTCGTCGGCGACCAGGCCGCGGGTGAGCAGGGCGTCGGCGACGGCCACGCCGAGGCGGCCGGCCAGGTGGTCGTAGCAGGTCCGGGCGCGGGCCTCGGCGCTGAGTCGGGTCGCCTCGCCCAGGGTGCGGGGCGCGGGCGAGCCGTTGCCGCCGGCCCCCTCGGCGAAGGAGGTCAGGTCCTCGATCAGGGTGGCCACGGCGGGCGTGGCCAGCCGGACGTAGCGGTGCCGGCCCTGCCGCTCCTCGGCCAGCAGGCCGCCCGCGATCAGCCGGGACAGGTGCTCGCTGGCCGTGGACGGCGCGACGCGCGCGTGCCGGGCCAGTTCGCCGGACGTCCAGGCGCGCCCGTCGAGGAGTGCGGAGCAGAAGGCGGCGCGGGTGGGGTCGGCGAGCAGGGCCGCGAGGGCCGAGATCGCCGCGCCGCCGTGGTCGGCGCGCCGGGCCGGGCGGGGAGCCGGGGAACGGGCGGGGCGCGGTTCTGGCTGTGGCTGCGGGTGCGGCTGAGGGTGCGGTCGTGCTTGCGGTTGCGGGGGCATGGCTCCATGGTCGCTCCGGCACGTTTCGGCCGGGGCCGAAACGACCCGGGGCCACGATGACGGCATGAGCGAACCGACAGCCGTCTCCGACCGCGCGACCACGACCTTCTCCCGCTACGACGACGTCACGGCGGCCCTGGCCGACCCGGCGCTGGTGCCGCTGCCGGCCGCGCCCGTCGCCCCCGGCGGGCCGGCCGGGGTGGCCCGGCTGCGGGCCGCCGTCGCCCGGTTCAGCTCGGGCGGGACGCACGCCCGGCGCCGGGCGCTGGTGCTGGCCGACCTGGAGCGGCTGGACCCCGCCGCGCTGCGGGTGGCCGCAGCGGCCGGCTTCGAGCCCGACGTGCGGCTGCGGGTGGTCCGGGTGCTGGCGGCGGCGCTCGGCCTGGCGGACCCGGAGGCCGTGGCGCGGGACGTCGCGACGGTCGCCCGGTCGTACTTCGCGGACGCGCAGGACGACCCGGCGGCGGACGCGGCGGTGGCCCGGCTGCTGCCCGCGATGGGCGACCCGGACGAAGAGACGGCCGCCAACCGGATCGGCCTGCTCGTCCAGGCCTGCGACGCCACCGCCGCGCTGGTCGAGCACGCCCGCCGGAACGGGCTCGGACCGACCGGCGCGCTGCGCGAGGACCCGCCGGTGCGGGTGATGCGCCGCCTCGCCGCCCGGGCGACCGAGGTCGGCGGGGCCGCCGTACCGGCGGGGACGCACGTCGTGCTGGACATCGCGGCCGCACAGGCGCAGGCGCCGGAGGGCGTCGCGCTCGGGTTCGGCGCGCCGCCCCGCCTCTGCCCGGGGCGTTCGCACGCGCTGGTCATCGCCGAGGGCATCCTGTTCGGGGCCTCCGATCCCGCGGACCCCGCGCCGGAGCCGGAGCCGGTGGACCGCGATGCGGTGGCCGTGGAGCCGGCGGACCGCGGCGCGGAGGCCGGGAGGGGCGCCGGGAAGGCCGAACTCGCCGTACTGGTACCGGAGATGGTCGACCACGTACTCGCCCTGGCAGCCACCTGGACCGCCTGGGACGGCCGTCCGGTCGTCAACGCCGACGGACGCACCTACACGCCGCACAAGGCGGTTCGGCGGGTCACCGACCACCTCCTCGACCACCTCGCGGAGTGGGACGCCAGGCTGTCCGGCGAGCCGACCGACCCCGACCACTGGCACGCCTCAAGCGTCACCACCCCGGCCGACCTCGCCCCGTTCACCGCCGCCGACCTGGACGAGGCCCGCAGCCGGCTGACCCGGCTGGCCGGGATCTGGTCCCGTCGGGTGGCCGCGCTGCCGGAGGCGTACCTGGACGACTCGCCGGGTACGGGCTGGAGCTTCCGGCGGATCGTCCGCCACGTCGCGGGGTCCGGGTACTACGCGGACTCGGTGGGGGACCTCCGGCCGCCGGCGCCGGTGGCGCAGAAGCAGTGCATGAGCATGTGAGTGCGTGAGCACGGGATGGCGGATCGCGGATCGCGCAGGAGCCTGTGCGGCCCGTACGAGCAGACGAACCCCGGAGGACAGATGAATCACGGAGGCCCCACCATGACCCCCTTCGCCGCTCTGCACCACCGCCCCGGACGGCCGCTGCTGCTCCCCAACGCCTGGGACCACGCCTCGGCCGCCGCCCTCGCCGAGGCCGGCCACGCCGCGATCGGCACCACCAGCCTGGGCGTGGCGGCCGCGGCGGGGCTGCCCGACGGCGCGGCAGCCACCCGGGCGGAGACCGTACGGCTGGCGCGGCGGCTCGGCCGCGGCGGCTTCCTGCTCAGCGTCGACGCGGAGTCCGGCTTCAGTGACGACCCGGACGAAGTCGCCGCACTGGCAGTGGAGTTGGCCAAGGCCGGGGCGGTCGGGATCAACCTGGAGGACGGCCGGGCGGACGGCACCCTGGCGCCGGCCGCCGTCCACGCGGCGAAGGTCGCGGCGGTGAAGGCGGCCGTGCCGGAGCTGTTCGTGAACGCCCGTACGGACACCTACTGGTGTGCGCAGGACGACCCCGAGCCGGAAACCCTCCGGCGTCTGGAGGCGTACCGGCGAGCGGGCGCGGACGGCGTGTTCGTCCCCGGGCTGGCCGATCCGGCGGTGATCGGCCGCGTGGTCGGCGCCCTCGCCGTCCCGCTGAACATCCTCTGGACGCCGGCCGGTCCGGGCCTCGCCGAGCTGGCCTCGCTCGGGGTGGCCCGGGTCAGCCTCGGGTCGCTGCTGTACCGCGCCGCGCTGGCGGCGGCGGTGGCGGCGGCCGGCGCGGTCGCCTCGGGCGGGCCGGTCGGGGCGGTGCCGGGGTACGCGGAGGTGCAGGCGCTCAACGAGCGGTGATCCGGAGGGGGTTGGGGATCGCCTCCGGTGGCCGGGTTCGACGCCCGGGTCTTGTTTCCGGTCCTTCCCGGCCCTTTCCCGGGTTCTTCTCCTCGGGCTCCGGCTGTCAGGCCCGGCCCTCGCGGTCGGTGGACCGGGCCGCCCACGCGGCCTCGATCCCGTCCAGGATCAGCCGGACGCCGCTGAGGAAGGAGGAGTCCCGGCCCGCCTCGATCTCCTGGTCGACCTGCGTGGTGTACAGCCGGTGCAGTCGTGGGTGGTCCTTGGTGGCCTCGATGACGGCGGGCAGGAGCTGGTCCATCCACTCCTGCTCCTCCCGACCCCGCTTGGCCAGCGCGCTCAGCCAGGCGGCCTCGACGGTGGCCGCGCCGATGGTGTAGCCGATGACGACGCCCATCGCCTCGTTGGCGTCGACGAGGTCGAGTCCTGAGTCCTCCAGCAGCGCCAGGAACGCCTCGGACAGCCGCATCCAGCTGGGGCCGAAGTAGACCATCCCGACGTCGCCGATCACCGACACCATCCAGGGGTGGCACAGGATGGCCGCGCGCACTCCCTCGGCGACCTCCTCGATGGCCGTGCGCCAGACCTTCGGGTCACCGCCGGCGTCGCCGATGCGGTCGGCGCCGGTCGGCTCCGGTAGAGGGAGTTCGGCGAAGACCTGGTCGACGGCGAGCGCGAGCAGCTCGTCCTTGTTGGCGACGTAGGTGTACAGCGAGGTGGCGCCGGCGTTGAGGCGGGCACCGAGCTTGCGCATGCTCAGCGCTTCGATGCCGTCGCTGTCCAGGAGGGTGAGGGCCGCGGTCACGATCTGCTCGCGGCTGAGGGCCGGCTGGTCCCGGCGGGGTCGCTGCGGTCGGGTCCACAGCGTCGGGATGCCCGACGTACCGTCCTCCGGCTTGGCCGCCATCCGGCCCTCCTCGTCACTGGTGCTCACCTGCGATCGCCCGTCCGGGCTCCGTCGGGTTCAGCATAAGTGGCTCCGCACACTGTACGGCGTTGCGAACACTGTGCGGGCTCCGTACAGTGTTCGGAGCGGCGCACACCGAACCTGTGGGGACGGCGGACGGTGTGCCCGCGCCGACTTCCGCACGGCTCCGGCCGAACGGCGGACGACCACCCGCGCGGCCACGGCCTGCGCGCCGATGCAGATCCCGGGGTTCGCGATGCCCGCGAGGCCCGAGGAGTTCGTGACGTACGTGGCGCACGCGCCGTACGTGAAGTTCGAAGGGGGAAACGCGGTGGAACGGAATCCGCGGCGCTGGCTCATCCTGGTCGTGCTCTGTCTCAGCAGCCTGGTGCTGGTGATCGACAACATGGTCCTCACGGTCTCCATCCCGCCGATCGCGGAGGACCTCAAGGCCCGGGCGCAGGACATCCAGTGGATCATCGACTCGTACATCCTGGTCTTCGCCGGCCTGCTGCTCACCTCGGGCAGCCTCTCCGACCGCTACGGGCGGCGGAAGGTGATGATCGTCGGACTGGCACTGTTCGGCGCGGCCTCGCTGGTCGCGGCCGTCGCCGACAGTCCCGGTCAGTTGATCGCCGGGCGCGTCCTGATGGGCGTCGGCGGCGCACTGGTCATGCCGAGCACGCTGTCCATCCTGATCACCGTCTTCGACGCCGACGAGCGGCCGAAGGCCATCGCCGCCTGGAGCGCGGTGGCCATGGTCGGCCTGATCGGCGGGCCGGTGCTCGGCGGCGTGCTGATCGCGCACTTCTGGTGGGGCGCGGTCTTCCTGCTCAACCTGCCCGTCGCGGCGGTCGCGATCCTCGCGGCGGTGCTGCTGATGCCCGAGTCCAGGGGGCCGTGGCGCCGGCCCGACCTGCCGGGCATGGTGCTGTCGATGGTCGGCATGGTGGCGCTGGTCTGGTCGATCGTCGTGCTGCCCCGCGACGGCCTCACCAGCGCGAGCACGCTCGGCGCGCTCGTCGTCGCCGTGGCCGCGCTGGCCGGGTTCGCCGTCCGGCAGGTCCGCACCGACTCGCCGATGGTCCCGCTCAAGCTGTTCCGCAACCGGGTGTTCACCGGCGCCAGCTTCTCGCTCGTCCTGCTGACCTTCGCCACCGGCGGACTGATGCTGGTGCTCACCCAGTACCTGCAGTTCGTGCTGGAGTTCTCGCCCACCGACACCGGACTGGCCTTCATCCCGCTGGCCGTCGCCTCGCTGGTGTTCAACGGGGTGGGCGCCGCGGTCGGGAAGAAGGTCCCGGCGCGGGTGCTGACCGCGGTCGGCATGCTGTTCATTGCGGGCGGGTTCGGGCTGCTGGCCACCCTCTCGGTCGGCGACGGCTTCACCAAGGTCGCCCTGGCCATGCTGGTGCTGGGCGCCGGCTCCGGCCTCGCCATGCCCGCCGCCGCCAACGCGTTGATGGGAGCCATCCCCGGCGAGCACGCGGGCGTCGGCTCCGCTCTCAACGACACCGTCCAGCAGTTCGGCGCCGCGCTCGGCGTGGCCGTCCTCGGCACCGTGCTCTCCGGCACCTACACCGGCGCGATGCCCGCCGGTGCGCCCGAGACCGCGCGCCACGACATCACCGGGGCGCTCGCCGTCGCCGGCTCCACGGGGGACGGCGCACTGGTCGCGGCCGCCCGCGAGGCGTTCAACACCGCCACCTCCACCACGTTCACGGTGGGCGGCGTTGCGGTCGTGGCGGCCGCGGCGCTCACCCTGGTGCTGATGCGCGGCGGGGGTGCGGAGAGTGCCGGGAACGGGGCCGCCGGGAACGGGGCCGCGGAGTCGGGGGCTGCGGAGCCGGGGGTTGCGGAGCCGGGGGTTGCGGAGCCGGCGGTCGAGGTGGTCGGCTGAGCCGCCGTCGCCCTGGCCGGAGTCCTGGTCTCGGGCCGGGGCCTTGGCCGGGGCCGGGGCTTGGCTGGGGTCGGGGTCGGCGGTGTTCAGCCGACCCCGACACCGGCGCTCCCGGGCGCTCCCCGGCGCGGGCGCGTAGCCTTCGCCCCATGTCCTGGGAGTACGTCGAGCGTGCGTCCCGGGTCCCCGGCGCGGTCGTCTGGACGAAGCGGGCTGTCGGACCTACGGGCGCCGACACCGCCGGGCCCGTGCTGCCTGACGGCTGCATGGACCTGCTGTGGACGCCGGGTCGGCTGCTCGTCGCGGGCCCGGACACCCGGGCCTTCCGCCCGGGACCGGGCCTGACGGGCCCGTGGACCGGTGTGCGCTTGCGCCCCGGTGCCGCGCCCGCACTGCTCGGCGTCCCCGCGCACGAGCTGCGGGACCGCCGGGTCGACCTGTCCGATCTGCGGCCCGGAGCCGAGGTGCGGCGCCTCACCGAACGGATCGACGCGGCGTCCGACCCGGCCGTCGCACTGGAGGCCCTGGCACTGCGCCTGGCGGCCGCGGCGCAGCCCGAGGACCCGCAGATCCGGGCCGTGGTCGCCGCGCTCGCCGCCGGCCGGTCGGTCGCGGCCACGGCCGCGGCGGTCGGCCTCGGCGCGCGCCGACTGCACCGCCGCTCGCTGGCCGCCTTCGGCTACGGTCCCAAGACGCTCGCCCGCATCCTGCGGATGCAGGGCGCCCTCGCACTGGCCCGCTCCGGCGTCCCGCTCGCCGAGACGGCGGCCCGGACCGGCTACGCCGACCAGGCCCATCTGGCGCGCGACGTCAGGGAGTTGGCGGGCATGACGGTGACCGCCCTGCTGGCTCCCTGACGGCTCAGGACAGCGGGGCGAGCAGGTCGACGCCGTTGCCGTCCGGGTCGTGCACCGTGGCGTAGCGCTGTCCCCAGAAGGCGTCCCACGGCTTCAGCTCCCCGTGATACCCGGCGCCGGTCAGCTCCTCGTACAGTGCGTCCACATGCGCGGGACTCCCGCAGCGGAAGGCCAGCGCGGTCCGCCCGCCACCGGTCGGCGGCTGCCAGGCCGGGTGGAACGAACGGATGGTGGACTCGGCGTCGAGCACCAGGAGCAGCCCGCCGGGCAACTGCGCCTCGACGTGCGGTTCCTGCTCGGCGCCCTCGGGGAACGCGATGCCGAGCCGCCGGTAGAAGGCGACCGAGGCGGCCACGTCGGAGACGGCGAGGCCGATGAAGGCGAGCTGCGGTACGGGTGTGCTGTTCATGCCCCCACGCTAGGCAGGGCGCCCTCACCGGGTCTTGAACGAATCGGACGCTGCTGCCCGGGATTCCCCGGCGTCCTCCGGCGTTTCCGTCCGTGGTGACGGCTCCGGTGTCCTACCCGGCGGCCGGTCCGGCGCCCGAGCGCAGCGTGAGCAGGGTGATCTCGCTCGGGGCGAAGACCCGGAAGGGCGGGCCCCAGAACCCGGTGCCCCGGCTGGTGTAGAGCTGGGTCCGCTCCCCGTGCCGGCTCAGGCCCCGTACGACCGGCTGATCGATCCGGACGAGGAAGTTGAACGGCCAGATCTGGCCGCCGTGGGTGTGCCCCGAAACCTGCAGGTCGATGCCGGCGGCGGCGGCCTGCGGGACGTACTTCGGCTGGTGGGCGACGAGCAGCACCGGATCCGCCGGGTCCGCCCCGGCGAGCGCGCCGGCCAGGTTCGCGCGGTGCCCGGCCAGTCCGGAGTGCTCCGCGGTCACGTCGTCCACGCCGGCGAGCACGAGGGTGTCCCCGCCGCGCTCCACCACGACGTGGCGGTTGTGCAGCGGCTCCCAGCCCAGTTCCGCCATGCGGTCCAGCCAGCCCTGGGCCTCCCCGCCGTACTCGTGGTTCCCCGTGACGTAGACCTTGGCCAGCCGCGAGCGGATCGTCCCGAGCGGCGCGGACTGCTCCCGGCGCTGGGTGGGGGTGCCGTCGGCGATGTCCCCGGCGTGGACCACGACGTCCGCGTCGAGCGCGTTGACCGCCTCCGCGACCCGCGCCGACCAGTGCGCCCGGTCGATCGGCCCGTAGTGGGTGTCGGCCAGCACCACGACCCGGGTTCCGTCCAGCCCGCCGCCCAGCCGCGGCACGTGGACGTCCAGCCGCCTCACCCGGGGCACGCGCATCGCCTCGTGGTGCCCCCAGCCCAGCAGCCCGGCCGAGACCGCGGCCACGACCACCGCCACGGTCCTGGCCCGGCCGGTGCCGCCGACGTCGAACCCGGCCAGCACCAGGTCCGCCACACCGCCCAGCACCGACCAGGTGAACAGCACCCAGATCACGCCGAGGCTGGTGTCCGCGATCCGGGCGGCCCGGTCGGAGCGCCGCGGCCCGTGGCCCGCGATCATCAGGAAGGGGAAGGAGACCATCCAGCCCGCGAGGACGACCGTGCCGGCGAGGAAGACCGGGAACGGCCAGCCTGCGCCACCGGCGAAGAGCGTCCACCACGGCGGGAAGCACAGGAGCAGGAGGACGAGGACGAGTACGGCCAGCCGCCGGAGCCCGGACCGCCGACGCCGCGCGCCCCCGCCCGCGGCCTCCGTACCCGGTGCGGCTGCCGCCGCCTCCCCGGGCGCGGTGCCGTCCATGACGCTCCCCGGCTCCCCGCCGGCCGGCCGGAGGTCCGACCCCGACCCGATGGATCCGCTGTCAGTCACTGCGCCGCCCCTCACGTCGTCCGCTGTCCCCCATCATCCGACGAAGGCCCCGACCGATCCGCGGTCGGGGCCTTCACGATCACACCGGGAGGTGTCCGCCAGCCCCGCCAGCCCCGCCAGCCCCGTCGGCTACGGGAGCGACGAGAGGAAGTCCGACAGCAGGGCGTACAGGACGTCGGGCCGGTCGAGGTGGACGTCGTGGCCGGTGCCCGGGACGGAAACCGCCGTCGTCCGCGCCGACGGACCGGCCGATTCGAGCATCCGCACGGACTCCGCAGGCGGGATGATGCCCTTCTCCCCGAAGACGAGCAGGACCGGACACCGGACCTCGCGCCACTGCGGCCACCAGTCGCGGACGGACACCCCGGCGACGGCCCGGGTCATCACCGACCGCTCGAAGCGCGGGTACCAGCCGTCCCCGCGCCGCTCCAGCCCGGCCGCCCAGACCTCACCGTTCAGGCCCTGCTCGGTGAGGAACGCCCGGGCCGCCGCCCGCGAGGGGAACGGGACCGGCCAGGAATCCAGCCACTCGCCGATCCCGTCCGCGGTCCCCGGGTCCCCCGCGGCCGCGCCGGACTCGACCAGCACGAGGCCTCGCACCAGCTCCGGGTGGGCGGCTGCGGTCAGCATCGCGGTGTGGCCGCCCAGCGACTGGCCCACCAGCACCGGGCGGTGCACACCGAGCTGCTCGCAGACCGCCCGCACGTCCGCGACGTACGCGGAGCGGGAGACGTCCGCCGGACGGCGCTCGCTCGCGCCGTGGCCGCGCTGGTCCACCGCGACCACGCGGTGCCGGGGGAGGAGGTGCGCCGCGGCCGCGTCCCACTCGCCGACGTGCCCGGCGAGGCCGTGCAGGAGGACGACCGGGACACCCGGGGGCGAACCGCCGTCGCCACCCCGGTCGCGGCAGCTCAGCCGCACGCCGTCCCGGACCACGATCCGCTCGGTCCGCTCGGTCCGCTCGGTCCACTCCGTCAGTCCGGCCTGCCCGGCCTGCCCGGCCTGCCCGGTCCGTTCGGCGGGGCCGGTCTGCGGTTCCTGTGGCGTCTGCTGAGGCATCCGCCGATCATCCGCCACCCCCCGCCCCGAGCGACGGAATTTCCGCCCGCCCGGGCCCGCCCCCGCGACGGCGTCGCTCGGCGCCTTCCCATTCTCACGAGCCCTGCCCGTCGGGTTCACACCCGTTCTGACCTGTGACGGAGTGAACGTCGGTGCCCTGGTCAGTCGACGCTGGGGCTGCGACGCTCAACGAGGGTGACGTCCCGCCAGTTGCCGTGGTGGCGGCCGATGCGTTCGCGGATACCGATGACGCGGAAGCCGACGCGGGCGTGGAGGGCCAGGCTGGCGGTGTTCTCGGGGAAGATGCCGGACTGGATGGTCCAGATCCCGGCGGCCTCGGTCGAGGCGATCAGGGCGTCGAGGAGCGCGGCTCCGACTCCTCGCCCGCGCGCGTCGGGGTGGACGTAGACGGAGTGCTCGACGACGCCCGCGTACGCGCACCGGTCGGAGACGGCGGTGACGGCAGCCCAGCCGAGGACCCGGTCGTCGGTGTCGAGGGCGACAAACCGGTGGTCAGGAAGCTTGGCGCCGTCGAAGGCGGCCCAGGTCGGGGCGGTGGTCTCGAAGGTGGCGTTGCCCTCGTCGATGCCGTGTCGGTAGATGGCCAGGATCTGGTCGGCGTGCTCGGGCACCATGGCGGCGACGCGCAAAGCCCCGCTCATTCGGCAGTCTCGACGCCGAGGTCCGCGAGCAGGCCGCGGACGCGCCGCTCGATCTCGTCGCGGATCGGGCGAACGGCATCGACGCCCTGGCCGGCCGGATCGTCGAGCTTCCAGTCCAGGTACTGCTTGCCCGGGAAGTACGGGCAGGCGTCGCCGCAGCCCATGGTGATCACGACGTCGGACGCGTGCACGGCCTCAGTGGTGAGCACCTTCGGTGTCTCCGCGGAGATGTCGATACCGACCTCGGCCAAGGCCTCGACCACCGCCGGGTTCACGCCGTCGGCTGGGGCGGAGCCAGCCGAGCGCACCTCGACCCGGTCGCCGCCGAGGCGGCTGAGGAAGGCGGCGGCCATCTGGGAACGGCCGGCGTTGTGCACACAGACGAACAGCACGGACGGGACGGCGGGCGTGCTCATGAAATGGGGTCCTTCGGTCGTCGGAGCGGGAAGCGGCGGCCTTGGCGGGAGGCTTGGGCCGGGTGGTGGTCGCCGTGCGGGACGACGACGTCCTCGGCGGCGGGCGCCGGTCGGCCGAACAGCACGGCGACCAGCGTGATGCCCACGATCAAGCCGACGAGTTGGGCAGCGATGAACGGCAGGACGGAGGCTGGGGCGATGCCGGCGAAGGTGTCGGTGAATGCGCGGCCGATCGTCACGGCGGGGTTGGCGAAGCTGGTCGAGGACGTGAACCAGTAGGCGGCGCCGATGAAGGAGGCGACCGCAGCCGGAGCAAGGTGCGCGCGGCCGATGCGGGCCAGGCCGAAGATCAGCAGGATCAGGCCGGCGGTCGCGACGACCTCGCCCAGCCACAGATGAGGCGCCCAGCGGTCATGCGTCGACCAGCGTACGAGCGGTTCGGCGAACATCGCGTCCGCGAGCACCGCGCCGCCGATCGCGCCGGCGGCCTGGGCCGGAACGTAGGCCGCGACCTCCTTCAGCGCGGGCCCGTCCCCGTCGCGGCGGCCGGTCCACCAGGCGGCCAGGGTCACGGCCGGGTTGAAATGGGCGCCGGAGACCGGGCCCAGCAGCAGGATCAGCACGCCGAGGCCGAACACGGTCGCGAGCGAGTCGGCCAGCAACTGGACGCCGACGTCCTGCGACAGCTTGGTGGCCTGGATGCCGGAGCCGACCACGACGGTGACCAGCGCTCCGGTCCCGACGAACTCGACGGCTGCCCGGCGGCTCAGCGGAGCCATCTCGGTCATCTGGACCCTCCTGCGGCGGCCGGGGCCTGGAGCAGGGCGGACAGCTTGGCCAGGGCGGCGGGCAGCACCCAGTAGTAGACCCAGGTCCCGCGCCGCTCGGAGCCGACCAGGCCAGCCTCGCGCAGCACCTTCAGGTGGTGGGAGATGGTCGGCTGGGAGACGTCGAACGGCCCCGTCAGGTCGCAGACGCACGCCTCCCCGCCCTCGTGCGAGGCGATCAGCGACAGCAGCCGAAGCCGCACCGGGTCCGACAGGGCCTTGAACATCTTCGCCAGGTCGACGGCGGCCTCTTCGCCCAGCGGCTCGCGGACCATCGGCGAGCAGCACACGACCGCCGCCTCGTCCTGGCCGAGCACCTTCAGATCCAGATTCGACATGTGTCTATATTGACGCCCATCTAATCCAGTGGCAAGCTCGCCTGTATCGACACCTGTCGAAACAAGACCCGGATCGGGGAGGACAGCCATGTCCCGCGTTCAGCTCGCCCTGCGCGTCGCCGACCTCGAAGGCTCCGTCGCCTTCTACTCCAAGCTCTTCGGCGCCGAGCCCGCCAAGCGTCGCCCCGGCTACGCGAACTTCGCCATCGCTGAGCCGCCGCTCAAGCTCGTCCTGATCGAGGGCGAGGCGGGCGAGGACACTCGCCTCGACCACCTCGGCGTCGAAGTCGAGAGCGCCGAGCAGGTCACCGCCGCCACCACCCGCCTCAAGGGCGCCGGCCTGGCCGCCTCCGAGGAGAACGACACCGCCTGCTGCTACGCGCTCCAGGACAAGGTCTGGGTCACCGGCCCTGGCAGGGAGCCCTGGGAGGTCTACGTGGTCAAGGCCGACGCCGACACCCTCGGCAGGAGTGCGGACGGCGCGCCGGGCGTCTGCTGTGCCACCGATGCGCGGCTTCCCGACCCCGCCCGGAGCCCGGCCGAGGTCGGGGTCGCCGCAGATCGTGCCTGCGGGAGCTGATCCGCGCAGCGGCTCGGGCTCGGGGCCGGGCAGGCGGAGAACCCACGTCCGAGCGAGACCATCGAGGCTTGGGTGGCGGGCGAGTGTCCGTCACCAGGGCCCGAAACCGCGACTGTGGCGGAGCCGGCGGGATGGTGCGATCATCCACCGATCGTTCCCGGTCCACGACGACGGCCGGCCCCGGGCCGGACAGGGGAGTTGGACGTGCCCAGCACCGAACTGAGCCACAGCGACGACATCGCGGCGACGCCCGCCGCTGTGCTTGCCCATCTGGCGGACCCCGAGAACTACGTCGGGCTCTCGCCGCTGCTCGTGGACGTGCGGGACGTGCGGTGCGAAGGTGGGGTCACGCACTACGTGGCCGTCGAGCGCTTCCGGTTCCTCGGACTGGTCCGGCACGACAACGTCATCCAGGTCAGCCTGCGCACCGAGGACGCCCGGCTGCCGGATGAGGCGACGGTCAGCGGCGAGGTGGTCAGTCCTGGCGGTGTGCGGATGGACTACCGCTTCGTCGTCACCGCTCTGGGCGACGGCGGCTCCCTGGTGGTCGATCGACTCCGGCTGCACGCGCCGTTCGGCCTGCTTCGCTATGCGGCTGGGAAGGCCGGAGCAGTGCAGGCCGAGCGCGGCCGAGTGTTGGCCCGACGGCTGGGCCGCGACACCTGAGGCCGGTGGGCCTACGGGCGTCGCCGAGCGGGTGGGTGGTCTCATCCGGCGGGTGGCCAAGGGCGTCGAGGAAGACGGCCCGACAGCGGACTGAAGGGCCCGTTGAGACTACGAGCAACGACGGCCCCGACCGCGATGTGGTCAGGGCGTCGCTTGCCCTGGCGGGCGGAGGCGGAGGACATGAGATTCGAACTCGTGAGGGATGCTCCCAACACGCTCTCCGATTCTCACGAAGGGTGTCCGCCGGCGTTCGAGCCCGTTCTGAGCCCGTTCTGAGCCCGTTCTGAGCTGCGCTGGAGTGGGTTGTGTCGCTGGTCTTCGAACCCTGTCGGACCGGGGTGAACGAGACCGGAACCGAGACCGGTGGCCCTCGGGCCTACGCGGGCATCACGCCGTGGATGCGGGAGATGGTGAACACGCGTTCGTCGTCCCGCAGATGGCACCAGGCGTGGAGGTAGGGCGCGTCCAGCTCGAGTCGGCTGAGGGTGCGGACGGTCGCGCTGCCCGAGGTGGCGACGTACTCGATCGTGATCGTCCGGCCTTCGTTGACGGCGTGGGCCAGCTGGCGGACGTCGGTGAAGGACAGGTTGCGCGCGTGCCCGGCGATGATCTCCTCGGTGTCGCTGTCGTAGGGGCGTCCGTCCCAGGGATCGGGCTCCGGGACGTCCTGCGGGGCAGTCAGCAGTCGGGCGGCGAGGGAGCTCAGGTCGACGGCCGTCCGGGCGTCGGCTGCACGGGCCTCCGTCTGCCGCGGCCGGGCCGGGCCGCCGGGCAGGCGCGGGGCCGGGACCGGGCTCGCCACGCGGGGACGCTGGGCGCGCTCGATGCGGACGGACCCGTCGGGCGCCTCGGCGACAGGGGCGTAGCCCGCGGACCGCAGTGCCGCGAGCGTCCTGTCCGGCGGGGTCCGGCTGATCAGCACCGTCGGTGCCAGTTGCCGCAGGCCGAGCTTGGTGAGCTTGCGGTGGGCGGCCAGTTCGGTCAGGAGGGCGGGCTCCTCACCGTGGATCACGCAGGCCGCGGAGACGACGCGCACCCGGCCGTGGCTGCGCGCGGCGTCGTGGATCAGGTACGAGAGCGGCTGGGGGAGCGGTTCGACGGCGACAGCGGCCAGGTCGGCCGTGATGACATCGGGGGTGAGGCCCGCGTCGAGGGCACAGCGGACGCTTCCCGGGCTGAACCGCCAGACGGACGCGGCACCGGCGGCCTCCCGTTCGGCGACGGAATCCAGCAGCGTGACCAGGGCCGCCGACGGCGTGCCGGCGACCACGGCTGTGAGATCGCTGCCGAACCGGGCGGTCCCGCTGGCGGCGGGCAGCAGACGCCGACAGGCGTCCACCAGCGCTTGGGCGTCATCGGCGAACAGGGCGGCCCCGATCGGGGACAGGGCTCCGAGGGCGAGTGCACCGAGTACTTCCGCCTCCTGGATCAGGGTGGCGAACGGTGTGGCGTCCTGGGCGAGTTCGTCGACCAGCGGACGGTGCCACACAATCGACATCCCCAGGTCGGCGAGGTCCGCCGCGCCTTCGCCCGCCGGGAGCTGCGCCGCCACCGCGAGCAGACCGTGCCGGGCCTGGACGCAGCCTCCGCAGGGCGGTGCCCCGGTGAGGGCCGGCAGCGCCTTCCCGTCCTCGTCGCGGCTTCCGCCGGGGGTCAGCGCCAGTGTCCACCACGACCGGAGCAGCACGGCGAGTTGGTCGGCCGGCTCCTCTTCGGCCCAGGTGTCATAGGCGGCGGTCGCCGCGACCCGCTCGCCGTCCCGGGCCAGCAGTCCGGCCGCGCTCGCCGCCTCCAGCACGAGGCGCACCACGATCTCGTCGCACTGTGCCGCCTTGCCGGTCCGGGACAGTTCGCGGGAGCCGATCCCGCCGGCCTTCAGCCGAGCCGGGGGAGTGGCGGCGCACACCCTGAGGACGGAGGCGGCATGGGCGGCGAACGCCATCGCGGCCGCTGCTGCCTCCCGCTCGACGTCCGAAGCGGTGACGGACACCGATCGCAGGACGGGCGGGACTGGCGTGAACGGAGCGTGCCAGTCGGGGCCGCGCAGCGCGAGCGCCACCTCTGCGGGCATGCGGGCCGGACCGTGCCGGTCCTGGATCAGCAGCCCGCGTTCCAGCGCCCATCGTTCGCCCGGCCCGGAGTCGGACGACGGCGCTCCGAACAGGATGAAGCGTGATCGCTCCGGCGCCCGAATCGCCTGCCGCTCAAGGAGCTTCCGGGCGGCGGCGGGAGCCTTGGCCACCAGCGCGGCGACCCGGTCCGGATCGCTGTGATGATCGATCAGCGCCGCCAGCCGGTTCTGTTTGTTGTTGCTGGTCGGCTTGATGCCGAGGGCCGCCAGCATGCGGCCCAGTTCGTCGGAGGCGGTGTTCGCCAGGAGCTGCGCCAGCGACGCGTCCAATCCCAGTGGCGAGTCCCATGCCTGTCGCAGCGGTGCCGCCATGCGCAGCAGCCCGTTGCCGTCCGGCCACACCAGAGCGCGATCGGCCAGCGCCTCCAGAACCGCGTCCAGGTCGTGAGTGCGCCCCCCGTCCGCCGCGCCCAGGAGACCGGCCAGGACGTCCCGCGAGGTCGGCGTGAGCGCGGCGAGCGCCTCCGCCACCTGCAGGTACGGCAGCACGAGCCGGGGCAGTGCCAGCGCCACCGACGCCGGACGCTGAAGGCGGTCCGCCAGTTCACCGATCGACCGCGGCTCCGGGGCCGACACCGCATCCGGGCGCGCCGCCAGGACTCGTTCCAACTCGGGTGCGCCGAGACCGCGCAGCCACGTGGCCAGAGTCGATCCGCTCTTCTTGCTGATGGGGAACACCTCGCCGGGTAAGGAGCCGTCCTGTCCCGGCGTCGGCCGGGCAACTCAAGAATGGCGCACCACGTGGAGGACGTGGATCGCTTCCGGCTCCGGCGCCGGCTCCGGCCGGCCAGCCGGAGCCACGAAACGCAGAAGGCCCCGACCGGTGAACCGGTCGGGGCCTTCGTTCGCCCGGGCGGGCGGAGGCGGAGGATACGAGATTCGAACTCGTGAGGGATTGCTCCCAACACGCTTTCCCATTCTCCTCGGTGCCGTCCGCCGGGATCCGTGCCGGTTCCGACCTGCGGTGGAGCGGGTGGCCCGTCGGCGACTGAACTTGGCTGGACGGGGGTGAACGAGACCAGAACCGAGACCACGGCCAGCGGCTCGGGCGGCCGGTTCCGGGCCTGTTACCACTGGCCTACCGTCACGCCCACGACGCACCGGAGCTGATGGTGGCCCCGGTGACCACCCGGCCGAGCACCGGACAGCCGTGTCGGACCGGCCCGGCGCTCTCGGCGAATCAGAGGGTGGCGGCGCGCAGTGCGATCAGGGCGATGGAGGCCATGGTGAGGACCAGCGCCGGAGGCGCGCCCTTGCGGTCGCCGACTCGCAGGTGGGAGGCGACCGCCCCGGCGAAATAGAGCGTCAGGCCGATCGCGGCGGCGATTCCGACGGATCCCCACCAGAGTCCGGCGATCGCACCGGCCGCGCCCGCGATCTGAGCGCCGATCAGGAAAGCCATCATGCCCTGCGGCACTCCGAGGGTGGACATCTGCTCGGTGATGTGCCGCGTCCGCAGGGACTTGGCCCCGGCCGATACCAGGAGAACGGCCGACATGAACACAGTGACGACGGCAAGGGAGACGAACACGGCTGAAACCTCAATCGTGCGAGATACGAGCAAGGGACGTGCGCACCTCGACGACGATAGGCGGCCGATAGGTACCTCCAGGTAACCTTCGGGGCATGAGCCAGCGACCCGGAATCGCCTTCCTCGCCGACTGCCCCGCTCTCCTGGCCATGGAGATCATCGCCAGCAAGTGGTCCATGGTCACGCTCTTCGCGCTGACCGACGGCCCGTTGCGCCACGGCGAGCTGGTCGAGCTGAGCGGCGGCATCTCACGCAAGGTACTGACTCAGACGCTGCGCCGGCTCCAGGCCAACGGGCTCGTCGAGCGGCACGCGTATGCCGAGGCGCCGCCGCGGGTGGAATACGGCCTGACCGATCTGGGACGAACCCTGGAGGAGCCCATCAGGTTGCTCACCGCCTGGGCGCGGGAGAACGGCGAGGCGGTCGTCGCCTTCCGGGAAGCAGCCGACGCGGCCACAACCACCGAGGCGGACCAGGCGACCCCGGTGAAGATCCGTCCTGTCGACGAGAACCTGAACCGTTTCTGATCAGCAGGTTGCGAAGGGGCTTCGCGGCGGGATCGTTCGGTCCGGCCGCGTCGGTCCCGTCACGACAGCGCCGGAACGGAGAGCTGGTTCGCCCTGTTCCCGGCCGGGACCACCGGCCCGTCCCAGCAGACGACAAAGGACCGGACCGCTGATGCAGTCCGGGCCTTCGGCCGGCGGAGGATACGAGATTCGAACTCGTGAGGAATTGCTCCCAACACGCTTTCCAAATGTTCGCCCGGTGGTCCGGGAGCGTCCGCAGGCATCCTGACCTGCGCCGGAGCGTCCCGCCGGCCGGTGACTGCACGGTGCTGGACAGGGGTGGATGCAACCAGAACTGCAACCACGGTGGGGCTTTGCTCCGCCCGACCCGGCGGGCGTACCGGCGGGCGTACCGGCGGGCGACCGGGGGCGCGATGCACTGCTGTCGGGCGTAATGGAAGGACCCGCCCCGGCGAACTGCACCGGGGGTTCGGGGTCGATCGAGCCGGTGCCGAGTGCTGTGACCGGAGGAGGACGGCGGTGAGCGAGGATGCGCGGTGAGCGGTCGTCCGGCGCAGCCGGGCCGGACCGGTCGGAGGGGCGCGGCGAGTGTCTGCTGGGCGTGCTGCTCGATCGGGCCCACGAGCTGCAGCCCCAGCTGATCGCCCCGCTGGTCGCCGACGTGGTGCGCGGGCTCGGCGGTCGTGACTCGGCGCTCCTGCTGCAGGACTACGGCCAGCTGGTGCTGGTGCCGCTGCCGGAGCGGGGGCCGGCGGCCGGGGAGCCGGTGCCGATCGACGGCTCCCCCGCGGGTGCGGCCTTCCTGCACGGTGCCCTTGTCGAGGAGCCGCAGGCCGACGGGGTGCGGGTGTACCTGCCGTTGCTGGACGGCGGCGACGAGGTGGGGGTTCTGGCCCTCACGCTGGATGCCGTCGTCGACGACGACCGGCCGCTGCTGCGGCGCCTCGCCACCCTGGTCGCCGATCTGCTGATCACCAAGAGCGGCTACACCGACCGGATCTTCCAGGCCCGGCGCCTCGAACCGATGAGCGTGGCGGCCGAGATCCAGTGGTCGTTGTTGCCGCCGTTGTCGATGACCGTCCAGCGGGTCGCCGTGGCCGGCATCCTCGAACCCGCCTACCAGGTGGCCGGTGACAGCTTCGACTACGCGCTCAATGACGACCTCCTGCACGTGGCCACGATCGACGCCATGGGCCACGGGCTCGACGCCGCGACCATGGCGACCGTCGCCATCGGCGCGTACCGGCACGCCCGGCGCGCCGACATCGGGCTGGCCGAGATCTACGCGTTCATGGACCGGGCCATCGCCGAACAGTTCGGTCCGGACCACTTCGTCACCGCGCAGATGATGCGCCTGGACACCCTGACCGGCCACCTGCAGTGGGTCAACGCCGGCCATCCTCAGCCGCTGCTGATCCGCGACCACGTCGTCATCGAGCGGCTTGAGAGCGAGACGACCCTGCCGGTCGGTTTCGGCGGCGAGGAGCCGGTGATCAGCGAGCGGGTGCTGCGGCACGGGGACCAGGTCCTGTGCTTCACCGACGGCCTGGTCGAGGAGCGCGAGCCCGGCGGGGAGCAGTTCGGGGAGGAGCAGCTCATCGACTGGGTCAACCGGGTCGAGCGCTCGCAGGCCGGAGTGCGGGCCGTGGTGCGGGCGCTCTCCAACGTCCTGAAGGAGAAGCGGGGCGGGCGCACGAGCGACGACGCGACCCTGTTCCTGATCGAATGGCGCTGAGAGGGCCGGCACCCCCGCGCCGACTCTCCTTTCCGGTCGGCAGGCCGGATCGGCGAGGTGTGGGCGGAGTACCGTGGGGATATCGGGGCGGCCCAGCTGCCGCTCCCCGACGGTCGGCCCTCGTTCGGTGGGGCTGGTGTGTGTCCACGGACAGGTGGCGAGCCATGTCGGACGAAACCGGTGCTGCGCTCCCGGGACTTCTGCCGGACCGGTTCCGGCAGGCCGCGAAGCCGGGGACGGTCCTGTTGCGCCTGGAGACCACACAGTCTCGCGAGGGTGTGCTCGACGGCGCGTGGTGGCCGCGTTCGCGGGACGTGGAAGCCGAACTGCCGGGTCTGGTCAGGGCGTTGACGGAACACCTCGGCCCCGTGGTGAGCGTCGGGCTGGACACCGAAGCCTGGGACGACGTGCCGGCCCGGCTGGTCGTCGACGGCCGGTCGGTGCACATCGACCGGTACCCGGTCGGTGACGACACGGTGATCGTCACGCGGGGCGACCGCGATCACTTCAGTCTGCTCGTCGTCCCCCCGCGGGCGAGCCGGGAGGCGGCCCTGGCCGCGATGGCACGTGCGGTCGAGGCCGACGGAAGCGACTCGGCACGGCAGATCCTCGTCGCCACCGGCATCGACTCCGAGGCACCGGGCGAAGCGTCCTGAGGGACGGCCTCGTGGCCGGGCTCCTCGGGCAGACAGGAAAGGCGGGACGGAGAGATGTCCGTCTACGTGAAACTCTCGGCCGACGCCCGGGCGCCGGCGGAGCCCTCGAAGGGGCCGCTGGACCTGCAGTACGAGGACGGCACGGACGACGGCGTCACCTTCGAGTACGACCTGCACGCCAGCGGCGCGCTGCGCATCCTGCGGGTCTTCGAGGACACGCCGCACCGGATCGAGGCGTGCTTCAGCCCCGGGGCATGGCTCCAGGTCGCGGGCACCTACCTGCGAAGCGGCTCCGAGTACTGAAGCGGCTCCGAGTACTGACGACGATCCGTCCCGGGGGAACCGCAGGCCCCCGGCGGCGGTTGCCCGGCTGCTCTGCGGTGGCCGGGCGGATCACCGGTCGCTGTCGATCGGCCCCGCCCATACAGTCGTGTCCGGGGGCGGGATCGTCGGCACGGGAGGCCAGGATGCGGCACTACCGATGGGTTCTGGAGACACAGGACGACGACGGCCAGTGGTCCCGGCGGGACGGGGCGCCCCCACAGGACCCGCTGGAGTACGACGGGCCGCCCCAGCAGGCGGCCAACCACCTGCGGGAGGTGTTCGTACGCACGCTCTCCCGGCCCGTGCCCGGACCCCGGGCGATCAGGATCCTTCTCTGGGACGGGGCCGACATCGCCGGCCGGCCCCTGGCCGAGGCCGAATGGTCACGCGAGTGATGCACCCGGCCCGCTGCCGTAGGGCCTGTCCGGCGGACGGCTCCCGTTCCGCCGGGCTACGCGGGTACCGGCCAGGAGGCGGCCCGGCTGCGGGCGACCTCCGCCCGCCTGCCCGCCTCACCGTCGCCCTCGGAGGGGGCGACGGCCGACGGCAGGAAGGCGGAACGGGGTCCCCGCCCCGGTGAGCCGCCGCCGCCCGTCTCCACGGCGAGTAGACCGCTCGCGGCCGTGGTGTTCGCGGGACTGGCGGCTTCGGCCATCAGCCGGGCGGCACCGACGGCATCCGTCTCCGGCGGGACGACCAGCAGGTTCAGCCGGCGCGGGGCGTACGAGAACACCGCGATCGTGTGCTCGTCCTGCTCGGTGGTGAACCAGCCCGCGTGCACGGTGTGCCCGGTGACCGGGATGCGCGGGGGGATGACGGGCCACTGCGCGGGATTCACGGTGATCCGGGTGACCCGGCCCCACCGCTCGTCGATGTCGGCGGCCAGGGCGGGGAGTTCGAGGAGAAGATCACGCGAGCGGGGCCACCAGGCTCCGTCCAGACGGCCGGGCCGCACGCCACTGGGCGTGAGGGAGAGCCGTGCGGTGGAATCCGGGGCGGCGGGCGTCGTCGCACGATCGAGCATCGTGGTCATGATCAAGAAACCTGTCCCCGGGCCCGTCCACGAGGCCGGGTCCGGCGTTGCCGTTCGCCGGAGACGACGCCAGTATCCGGTGCCGGCATGCGAAGTGCCTTCGGTGATCTCCAGGTTACTCTCGCTCCGGCCCGGGCCCGGCACGGTCGCGGCGATGAGAATTCCGCCGGGCACCTCCGGACGGACACGGCGCAACGGGTGAGGGCGGCCGCTCAGACCCGCCCGTAGCGGACCGCCTGGTCGGCGAACTCCCGGGCCATCTCCTCGGAAACGGTCGGACGGGTGCGGTGGATGGCGTCCAGGTAGTCCTGGGTGCCGGGTTGGGTTCGTTCCCCCGTGTCGAGGGTCTGCTCGAAGGTGATCTGGGCGACCGCCATGGCGACCTGCCTGATGTCGGCGGGAGTGAAGCCCTCGCTGGCTTCGGCGAGCACCGCCGTGTCGGCGGCGGTACCCGTCCTCGCCGTGTAGCCGGCCCACAGCGCGTCGCGGGCTGCCGAGTCCGGTGGCCCGACCGGCAGGACGTAGTCGAAGCGGCCGTGCCGCAGGAAGGCCGGGTCCAGGGCGGCCACCGAGTTGGTGGCGCAGACGAGGAGCCGTCCGTCGCGGTCACGGAACCGCACGATCGACTTGAGGAGTTCGTTGACCACGCCGACCGCCGCCGGGGCGGCGAGGCTGCGCGTACCGGCGACCTCCTCGACCTCGTCGATGAAGAGCAGCACGTGGTCGAGTTGTGCCACCTCTTCGAAGCGGCGGCCGAGTCCGCTGGCCAGCCCGTCCTCGGACGCGATCCGGGAGGGGAAGAGCTCGATGAACGGCCAGCCGAGCCGGCCGGCCACGGCCTTGGCGAACGTGCTCTTGCCCGTGCCCGGCGGACCGAACAGCACGACCGCGCGAGGAGGTTCCACTCCGTGGGCGTCCGCCGGCTCGGGGTTCGCCAGGGGCAGCACCAGCCGCCGCTCGATCAGCCGCTTCTCGTCGGCCATGCCCGTGAGCCGCTCCCACAGGCGGGCTTCGGGCATGACCGCGCCCAGCATCGCCAGGACCGTCGGGCCCTGGGTGCTGACGACCTCCGACTTCTCGAAGTACGTGAGCCCGCGGTGGGGGTGGAATCCGGAGTTGACCAGTGCGGTGGCGCCGGTCTCCTCATCGGGCAGCACCGCTGCGACGATTCGGGCACCGGCGTCCCGCAGACGGTGCTCCAGCGCGGACAGCAGGGCGGTGCCGATGCCCGGATTCCGCCAGCCGGGGTGCAGGGCGATGCGCAGCACCCATGCCCGGTCCCCGTCCACCCGGCCCACCGCCGCGCCCACGAGACGCCCGTCGGCCACCACGACGACGCTCGGATCACGTGCCTGCAACGCGGCGACCACGTCGGAGAGGCGGAAGACGGCGGCCCGGTCCGTGGTGGCGCTCTCCGCGTCGAGCCGGACCACCGCTTCGAGGTCGTCCGGTGTGAAGTCCCGGACATGCCATACAGCCATACGCCGCCCTCGAACGTCGCGGGCCCCCGGATCTCCATCATCGGTCGGCCCCGGTACGGCCGCCTGCCCGGACGACCGCGGACCGGAGAACGACGAAGGCCCCGACCGGTGAACCGGTCGGGGCCTTCGTGCTGCCATGGCTGGCAGAGGCGGAGGATACGAGATTCGAACTCGTGAGGGATTGCTCCCAACACGCTTTCCAAGCGTGCGCCCTAGGCCTCTAGGCGAATCCTCCGTGGGAGAGCTTAGTACATGTTTCGGGGTGGTCGCGACCACCTATCCCGCAGGCCGGGGGTCGGGGTGGCCTGTGGATCGTCGGGGCCGGGATCCGGTAGTGTGGGGGTCAGCCCCTCGTGTGGCGTCATCTCTCTGAACCCCCCCAGGGCCGGAAGGCAGCAAGGGTAAGAGGGCTCTGGCGGGTGCACGAGGGGTCTTTGCGTTCCCCGGGGGCGCTTGTGCGGGCGTGGGGGAGTGAGGGGCGACGCGTTTGTCGGCCCGTCCCGATATCGTCGGTGGTGTGTCCCTAGCCCTGTACCGCCGCTACCGCCCCGAGACCTTCGCGGAGGTCATCGGGCAGGAGCACGTGACCGCTCCGCTCCAGCAGGCCCTGCGCAACAACCGGGTCAATCACGCGTACCTGTTCAGCGGGCCGCGCGGCTGTGGCAAGACGACGAGCGCGCGCATCCTGGCCCGCTGCCTGAACTGCGAGCAGGGGCCGACGCCCACGCCCTGCGGGGAGTGCCAGTCCTGCCGTGACCTGGCGACCGGCGGGCCCGGCTCGATCGACGTGATCGAGATCGACGCCGCCTCGCACGGTGGTGTGGACGACGCGCGCGAGCTACGCGAGCGGGCCTTCTTCGCGCCGGTGCACAGCCGGTACAAGATCTTCATCCTGGACGAGGCGCACATGGTGACCTCGGCCGGCTTCAACGCGCTGCTCAAGGTGGTGGAGGAGCCGCCGGAGCACCTCAAGTTCATCTTCGCGACCACCGAGCCGGAGAAGGTGATCGGGACGATCCGGTCCCGGACGCACCACTACCCGTTCCGGCTGGTCCCGCCCGGCACGCTGCGCGACTACCTGGCGGACGTCTGCGGCCGCGAGGCCATCCAGGTCGAGGACCCGGTGTTCCCGCTGGTGGTCCGGGCCGGGGCGGGCTCGGTGCGTGACTCGATGTCGGTCATGGACCAGCTGCTGGCGGGCGCCGGCGAGGGCGGCGTGACCTACCAGATGGCGACCTCGCTGCTCGGGTACACCGACTCCGCGCTGCTGGACGAGGTGGTGGACGCCTTCGCCGCGCACGACGGGGCGACGGTGTTCCAGGTGATCGACCGGGTGGTCGAGGGCGGGCACGACCCGCGCCGCTTCGTCGCCGACCTGCTGGAGCGGCTGCGCGACCTGGTGATCCTGGCCACCGTGCCGGACGCCGGGGAGAAGGGGCTGATCGATGCCCCGGCGGACCGGATCGCGGTGATGCAGGCGCAGGCGGACGCGTTCGGCGCGGCCGAGCTGAGCCGGGCCGCGGACATCGTCAACACCGGGCTGACCGAGATGCGCGGCAACGCCGCGCCCCGGCTGCAGCTGGAGCTGATCTGTGCCCGGGTGATGCTGCCCGGCGCGTACAGCGACGAGTTGTCGCTGCAGGCGCGCCTGGACAAGCTGGAGCGGCGGGCGGCGGCGGGCGGGTTCGCCACGCCGGCGATGGTGCCGGGAACGGTGCCGGGGACGGCCCCCATGGGCGTTCCGGCGGCCGGGCCGGTGTCGGTGGCCGAGCCCGTTGCCGCGCCGCCCGTGGCCGCGCCGGCACCGGAGGCGCAGGCCGCGCCGGTGCAGGCCGCGCCCATGCAGGCCCCGCCGCCTCCGGCCGCGCCCGCCGGGCCGGCGCCGGGTGCCTGGCCGATCCCACGCAGCTTCCCGCCCGCCGGTGGCGGCGCGCCCGCCCCGGCCGCCGCCGCGCCTGCCGCGCCGCAGCCCCAGGCTGCTCCGGTCCAGGCCCCGGCCCCGGTGCCCGCGCCCGCCCCGGCTCCTGCGGCCGCCCCCGCGGCGGCCGCCGCCGGTGGGCAGCCGTCGGCCTCCGCGCAGCAGGGCGCCGCACAGGTCCGGCAGCTGTGGCCGCAGATCCTGGAGGCCGTGAAGAACCGCCGCCGCTTCACCTGGATCCTGCTCAGCCAGAACGGTCAGGTGGCCGGGTTCGACGGCAGCGTGCTGCAGGTGTCGTTCATCAATGCCGGCGCCCGGGACAGCTTCGTCGGCAGCAACAGCGACGACGTGCTGCGTGCCGCGTTGGCCGACGCGCTGGGCGTGGACTGGCGCATCGAGTGCATCGTCGACCCGTCCGGTGGTGTCGGGGCCGCCTCCGGTGGCGCTGCCGCCGGTGGTGCCCCGGGCGGCGGGGGCTGGGGTGCCCCGGCCCGTCCGGCCACCGCCCCGCCGGCCGTGGCGGCGCCCGCTCCGGCTCCTGTTCCCGTGATGGCACCCCAGCCGGTGCAGGCCGCGCCCGTGCAGGCCGCGCCGGTGCAGGCCCCGCCGCCCGCCGCGGCGCCGGCCCGTCCGGTGCGGTCGGTGGCCCCGGAGGACGACATCCCGGAGGAGGACGACCCGGACCTCAACGAGGAGGCGTTCTCCGGCCAGGAGCTGATCATCCGCGAGCTGGGTGCGACGGTGCTGGAGGAGATCCACCACCGGGGCAACTGAGTCATCGGGGCAGCCGGGCCACCGGGGCACCCGGGCGGGGCGCAGCACGTAGGCTCGGCGGTGACGAACGACGCACCGCAGACAGCCGTGACAGCAAGGAGAGAGCCGTGTTCCCCGGTGGTGGCCAGCCCAACATGCAGCAGCTGCTCAAGCAGGCGCAGAAGATGCAGCAGGATCTCGCGAAGGCCCAGCAGGAGCTGGCCGACACGAAGGTGAACGGTACGGCGGGCGGCGGCCTGGTCGAGGCGACGGTGACCGGTGCCGGTGAGCTGGTGGCGCTGACCATCGCCCCGGCGGCGGTCGACCCGGAGGACACCGAGACCCTGGCCGATCTGATCCTGGCGGCGGTCCGGGACGCGACCCAGACCGCGCAGAAGCTGCAGGCCGACCGCATGGGCCCGCTGACCCAGGGCCTGGGCGGCGGCATCCCCGGCCTGCCGTTCTGAGCCCGGCGGGAGCGGACGGGCCCGAACGGTCGGGCCCGGACCGGGCCGCCGGTGGCGACGGGATCGTGCCGGCGGGTCCGGGCTGCGGGTGACGAGGCCGTCCGACGGCCCCGCGGGTCTGGAGTTCAGACGACGGACCCATGTGATTTGTGTGGGAGTCGGGCGTCGGGCGCTGTGTCCGACGCCCGATTCGTTGGATGATGGCACCGGAGCACCACCGACCATCCGAAGGAAGGCGCGACGTTGTACGAGGGCGTGGTTCAGGACCTGATCGACGAACTGGGCAGGCTGCCCGGCGTCGGGCCCAAGAGCGCCCAGCGGATCGCGTTCCACGTGCTGCAGGCCGACCCGACCGACGTGCGCCGGCTCGCGCACGCGCTGCTGGAGGTCAAGGACAAGGTCCGCTTCTGCGCGGTCTGCGGCAACGTCGCCGAGGCCGAGCAGTGCCGGGTCTGTCTGGACCCCCGCCGCGACCTCGCCGTCATCTGCGTGGTCGAGGAGCCCAAGGACGTCGTCGCCATCGAGCGCACCCGTGAGTTCCGCGGCCGCTACCACGTGCTGGGCGGCGCGATCAGCCCCATCGAGGGCGTCGGCCCGGACGACCTGCGCATCCGCGAATTGTTGTCGCGCCTCGCGGACGGCACGGTCACCGAGCTGATCCTGGCCACCGACCCCAACCTGGAGGGGGAGGCGACCGCCACCTATCTGGCCCGGCTCTGCAAGCCGATGGGCCTGAAGGTGACCCGTCTGGCGAGCGGCCTGCCCGTCGGCGGGGATCTGGAGTACGCGGACGAGGTCACCCTCGGCCGCGCCTTCGAAGGGAGACGACTGCTCGATGTCTGACCGGACGATCAACCAGCAGCACACCCACGGGCACGGCTCGGAGCCGGACGACTTCGCCGTGCAGATCGCCGACTCGGTGGAGAGCTTCGTGCTCGCCGTCACCGAGGTCGCCAAGGGCGACGAGCCGGGCAGCGCGGTCTCGCTGCTGCTCCTGGAGGTCTCGCAGCTGCTGCTGGCCGGCGGCCGGCTGGGTGCCATCGAGGACGTCGTCCCGGAGGACCGCTTCGAGCCCGACGCCGGTCCCGAGCCGGACGGCGAGCAGCTGCGCGAGCGGCTGGCCGAGCTGCTGGCGCCGATCGACGTCTACCACGAGGTCTTCGACCCGTACGGCCCGCCGGAGAAGCCCAACGCCTTCCGGATCTCGGACGACCTGGCCGGTGTGGTCAGCGAGCTCCAGCACGGGCTGACGCACTACCGCGAGGGCCGGGTCAGCGAGGCGCTGTGGTGGTGGCAGTTCTCCTACCTCTCCAACTGGGGCACGACCTGCACCGCGGTGCTGCGGGCGCTGCAGTCGCTGATCGCGCACGTCCGGCTGGACAGCCCGATCGGTGCGGTGCCGGACGGCGCGGACACCGACGACGACGGGCTCACCGACGAGCAGCTGGAGCAGCAGGCGGGCGACCTGATGGCGGCCGAGCTGGGGGTGCAGCGGTAGGGCCGCGGCGGTGGGGCCTCGGTGGTGGGGCCTCGGTGGTGCGGCTGCAGCGGTGGGGCCGTGGCGTCCGGGCCGCGGCGGACGGATCGCCGCCGCGCCGTCGACTGTGACGGACACCTCAGTGATCCGCCCGGAAGGAAATCCGGCCGGATCGCCGTCCGCCGGTCCGCCGATTCTTCGGGGCCGTACCGAATCGCCCGCAGACCTGCCGGTGGGGCCGCCCGTCCGGCCGATCACCTGCTGAAACAGGCGTCTCATCATATGGAAAGCGCCGGTCGGGGCACCCCTGCTCGGTAGACTGACGCGGACCGCACACCCCCCTCCCCCGGGGGTACGGGGGCCTGGAGCCCCCGGAAAACGACACAAGTCGAGGAGCGCACGTGGGCCTTGTCGTGCAGAAGTACGGCGGCTCATCCGTTGCGGATGCCGAGGGCATCAAGCGCGTGGCCCGTCGAATCGTTGACGCCAAGAAGGCCGGCCATGAGGTCGTCGTCGTGGTGTCCGCGATGGGCGACACGACGGACGAGCTCATCGAACTCGCGGAGCAGGTGTCACCGATCCCTGCCGGCCGTGAGTTCGACATGCTGCTGACCGCTGGAGAGCGCATCTCCATGGCGCTGCTGGCCATGGCGATCAAATCCCTGGGTCACGAGGCCCAGTCCTTCACGGGCAGCCAGGCCGGTGTCATCACCGACTCCGTCCACAACAAGGCGCGCATCATCGACGTGACGCCGGGCCGCATCCGCACCGCCCTCGACGAGGGCAACATCGCGATCGTGGCCGGCTTCCAGGGCGTCTCCCAGACCAGCAAGGACATCACCACGCTGGGCCGGGGCGGCTCGGACACCACCGCCGTCGCCCTCGCCGCCGCCCTCAGGGCCGAGGTCTGCGAGATCTACACCGACGTGGACGGCGTGTTCACCGCCGACCCGCGCGTGGTGAAGAAGGCCCGCAAGATCGACTGGATCGCCTACGAGGACATGCTCGAACTGGCGTCCTCCGGCTCCAAGGTGCTGCTCGACCGCTGCGTGGAGTACGCGCGGCGCTACAACATCCCGATTCACGTACGCTCGTCCTTCTCGGGTCTCCCCGGGACGATCGTCAGCAACGACAACCCGAACAAGCCCGAAGGGGGCGAGATGGAGCAGGCCATCATCTCCGGAGTCGCCCACGACACCTCCGAGGCCAAGGTCACGGTCGTCGGCGTGCCCGACAAGCCGGGCGAGGCGGCCCGGATCTTCCGCGCCATCGCCGACGCCGAGGTCAACATCGACATGGTGGTGCAGAACGTCTCCGCCGCGTCGACCGGCCTGACCGACATCTCCTTCACCCTGCCCAAGACCGAGGGCCAGAAGGCCATCGACGCGCTCGGCCGGGTCAAGGAGGGCATCGGCTACGAGTCGCTGCGCTACGACGACGCGATCGGCAAGATCTCGCTCGTCGGCGCGGGCATGCGCTCCAACCCGGGCGTCACCGCGACCTTCTTCGAGGCGCTGTCCGCCGCGGGCGTCAACATCGAGCTGATCTCCACCTCGGAGATCCGCATCTCGGTCGTCACCCGCGCCGAGGACGTGCCCGAGGCCGTCCGCGCCGTGCACAGCGCCTTCGGTCTGGACAGCGAGACCGACGAGGCCGTCGTCTACGGCGGCACCGGGCGATGACCCGGGAGCGGAGCGGGAGCACCGGGCGATGACCCGGCGGCCGAACCTCGCCGTCGTCGGCGCCACCGGCGCGGTCGGCGAGGTGCTGCTCGGCCTGCTCTCACTCCGTCAGGACGTCTGGGGCGAGGTCCGGCTCGTCGCCTCCCCGCGCTCGGCCGGCCGCAAGCCGGTCGTGCGCGGCGAGGCCGTCGAGGTCGTCCCGCTGACCGAGGAGGCCTTCGCCGGGATCGACGTCGCCGTGTTCGCCGTCCCCGACAGTGTCTCCGCCCAGTGGGCACCGATCGCGGTGGCCAAGGGCGTCGTGGTGGTCGACGACTCCGCGGTCTTCCGCGCCGCCGGGGACGTGCCGCTGGTCGTCCCCGAGATCAACCCGGCCGCGCTGCGGATCCGTCCGCGCGGCATCGTCGCCAGCCCCGCCAGCACCACCCTCGCGATGATCGCGGCGGTCGGCGCGCTGCACGCCGAGTACGGGCTGACGCAGCTCGTGGTCGCCTCCTACCAGGCCGCCGGCGGCGAGGGCCGCGACGGGGAGGCCGCCCTGCGCGAGCAGACCGCACTGGTGGCGGGCACCGACGTCGGCCGGCAGACCGGCGACCTGCGGCCCGTGATCGCCGACCACGGGCCGTTCGCGGCCCCGCTCGCGCTCAACGCCGTGCCCTGGACCGGCGGACTGCGCGAGGGCGGCTGGGCCGCCGAGGAACTGGGCATTCGCGACGAGTCCCGCAAGATCCTCGGACTGCCCGCCCTCAAGGTCTCCGCGACCTGCGTCCACATCCCGGTCCTGCGCACCCACGCGCTGGCCGTGCACGCGCGGTTCGAACGGGAAGTCACCCAGGAGCACGCGCAGGACATCCTGCGGGACGCTCCCGGCGTGGTCCTCTACGACGACCCGGCGGCCGGCGAGTTCCCGACGCCGAACGACGTGGTCGGGACCGACCCGGTCTGGGTCGGGCGGGTGCGCCGGGCCCTGGACGAGCCGGACGCGCTCGACCTCTTCCTGTGCGGGGACAACCTGCGCAAGGGGTCGGCGCTCAACCTGCTGCAGATCGCGGAGCTGGTGGCGGGCGAACTGACGGTGGAGTAGGACCCGTGGCCGGCCGTCGAACGGGGGCTCAAGTCCCCTGCGCCGCTTCCGATGTGTCTGCTTGTGTCCACACCTGTGTCCATACCTGTGTCCGCTCCTCGACACAATCTGTCCGGAATCCCGGGGGAATCCCCTGGAGGCAGCTTCCGCCCATACGGAAGAATGGGCCCCGGGCTGGGCAACCATGACAGGGGATCGAGTGTCCAACGGGCGTGGCGAACGTGATGGTGGGGGCAAGGGCAGGCATCCCGGCGAGGGCCGCGGTGTCGTTCCCCTCGCGCGCCCCGAGGCCTGCGAGTAGGCCGGAAGACGACCAGATGACGGCGGCCGCACGCGGTGCGGCGGACTCCGGCGCGGGTACCGACGCAGGTACCAGCGAGGACCTGCTCACCGAGACCTACCAGGCGCACTACCGCTCGCTGCTGCGGCTCGCCGCGCTGCTCCTGGACGACCTCTCGACCTGCGAGGACGTCGTCCAGGAGGCGTTCATCCGGGTGCACGCCGCCCGGCGGCGGGTGCGCGAACCCGAGAAGACCCTGGCGTACCTGCGGCAGACGGTCGTCAACCTGTCCCGCTCCACGCTGCGTCGCCGGATCCTCGGTCTGAGACTGCTGCAGAAGCCCATGCCTGACATGGCCAGTGCAGAAGAAGGTGCCTACGATGCCCTGGAGCGCGACCAGTTGAAGGCCGCGCTGCGTGGACTGCAACGCCGTCAGCGGGAGGTTCTGGTGCTGCGTTACTTCCTGGACATGACGGAGGCACAGGCCGCCGAAACCCTGGGCATCTCGCTCGGCTCGGTGAAGGCCTACGGATCGCGCGGACTCGCCGCCCTCCGCACGCAGATGGAGGCCGGTCATGGCTGAGGATGACGGCGCCGGGCGGCGGGCGGTGGACGACACGACACCGGAGGACCCGGAACTCTCGGGACCGGGTGGGCTGTCGACCGACGAACGGGCGGTGCGGGAGCTGATGCACCACGCCGTCGCCGGGATCCAGCCCTCGGCCGGCGGACTGCCCCGGATCCGGCGGGCCGTACCCCGCCGCAGGGCCGCCCGGCGCGGTGCCTGGACCGGGGCCGCCGCCCTCGCGTTCGCCGTCGCGATCGCCCTGCCGGTCCTGCACGAGGGAGAACACCTCGGACTCTCCGGCGGCCCCGGATCGGCCGAGGCCAAGAGCCCCGCCGCCACCGCCCCCAGCGGCACCGCCACCGGCACCACCGGCCACGGCAGCGTCCCGCCCGCGGGCCCGGGCAGCACCGGGGACACCTCGACGGCCGCCGGCACCGCCACCGTCTCCCACACCCCCGGTACCGGGGCCGTGCACGTCGACGGCACCGTCCCGCCCACCGGGACCGCCGGGGCCGGCGACGGCGGCATCATCCCGCTCTGCACCCGCACCGACCTCGGCGACGGCGCCGCGCAGGTCGGCTCGGCCGATGCGACGGGGCGGATCTACGGCTCCTTCACCGTCTACAACGTCTCCGGCCACAGCTGCCGCCTCGGCGGACCGGGCGCCGTCGCCGTCACCGGCGTCAGCGGCGGCGACCGCAGCCGCATCCGCACCGCCGACCACGCCCCGGGCGACGCGGCCGGCGGCCTCACCGCGATGGACGCGGAACCGCCGGTGCTCGCCCCGCAGACCGGGTACCGGCTGCCGTTCGCCTGGATCCCCGACCAGAGCTGCACCGGCGGCGCCACCAGCGCGCCGACCGGCCCCAACCAGGTCGCGCTGACCTCCCAGGCCCCGGTGTCCTCGGGCGTCCCTGCCGCCGGTGCCGCCGGGGCCAGCGGCGCGCCCAGCGCCAACCCCCAGGCCACCTCGTCGCCCTCGGCGGGCCCCACCTCGGCCCCCAGCCCCACCGCCACCCCGACCGGAAACCCCACCACCGCGCCCCCCACCGCCACCATTGCCCACACCCCCGCCCCGGGCAGCCCCACGGCCGCCACGGCGACGCTGCCGCTGGCCTGCAGCGGGACGTTGTACCGGGGCGGCGTGCAGGCGGTGGGCGGTTCGGCACCGCAGCCCTCCGGCTCGCCCTCGGCGGGGTGAGAGGCGCCCGCTGCCGAGGGGACGGGCCGTCGGATGTGCGGTCGCGAGCGCGCTCGGATGTGCGGTCGGACGTGCGGGTCGCGAGCGCGGTCGGACGCGAGGCCGGACGCGAGGCCGACCACATCAGCTGGTTCCGGGCCGCCGGGGACGGGCACCGGGCCGACGCCCCGGGTGTGCCGTCGGGTGTGCCGTCGGGTGCGCCGTCGGGTGCGCCGTCGACGGGAGTGAGGGACTCGACCCGGCCCTGGGGGCGGGACGGGTGTGAGGAATGGTTACCGTGGGGGTGTGTACCGGTTCCTCCTGACTCCGCGATGGCTGAGCGGCACCGCCTTGGCCGTGGCGGCCGTGGCGGTGTGCCTGTGGCTGGGCTCCTGGCAGCTCGGCCGGTTCGAGGACCGGGTGTCCACGCACAACGAGGCCAAGCAGGCGACCGCCGCCACCGGTGAGGCCAGGCCGATCGACGCGCTGCTCGACCCGGCGACCCCGCAGGTGACCACGGAGACCGTCGGCAAGCCCGTCACGGTGACCGGCAGCTACGACGCCGAGCACCAGCTCCTCGTCCCCAACCGCGTGGTCGACGGCAAGCAGGGCTACTACGTGCTCACCCCGCTGCGCACCGCCGACGGACACGCCGTCGCCGTGGTGCGCGGCTGGGCGCCCGGGGCACCCGCCGCCGGGGCACCCGCCGGGCCGCCGCCGGGCGGGCCGGTGACGGTGACCGGGCGGCTGCAGGCCAACGAGGCCGTGGGCACCAACGGTGCGGTGGCCGGCGGGCTGCCGGCCGGGCAGCTCGGCATGATCAACCGCGCCTCGCTGCTGAACGTGCTCGCGTACGACGGCTGGTACGACGGCTGGGTGGCCGTCGACGAGGCCCCCGCCGGGCTGACCACCGTACCGACCGTGCAGCCGCAGGGCGGGGACGGGCTCACCCTGCGCGCGTTCCAGAACCTGGGCTACACCCTGGAGTGGTTCGTCTTCGCGGGTTTCGTCGTCTTCATGTGGTTCCGCCTGGTGCGCCGGGAGGCGGAGGCGGAGCAGGACCGGGCCCTGGGACTGGACCCGGTCCTGGACTGACCGGACCGGCTGGACCGGCCGGTTGGTGACGCCGGACCGGGGTCCGGCGTTCCTGGCTCAGCGTTTGGTCGGCAGCGGCGGCACCGCCGTCGGCTTGACCGGCGGCAGGGTCGGCGCCGGCGGAGCAGGGCTGGGGAGAGCCGGGGTCGGCACGGCCGGGGTCGGTGTCGGGAACGGTGGCTGGGCCGGTGTCGTCGATCCGATCGGCACCTGCGTCGGGCCGCCGGAGCAGTGACTGTGACCGTTGCCGGAAGTGTTGTCCGAGTCGTAGTGGTCGATGTGGTGGTGCACGGTGCGCCCGGTCTTCGAGCCCTTGGACCCTGAGCCCGAGGAACCGGAGGAGCCCGAGGAGCCGGAGGAGCCGGAGGAGCCGGACGACCCCTTGGAACCGCTCGACCCCTTGGACCCCTTCGAGCCCTTGGCGAGCTGGACCGTGCCGTCCCCGGGAGGCGGCTCGTACGCGACGAACGCCGCCGGTACGACAGAGACCCCCGCCCCGTCCGTGGTCGCCTCGTCCCTGCCCGCCCCGTCCAGGCTCGCCCGGGTCGCCGTGGCGAGCGGCGTGGCGGGAACGGGGGGCGCGGTGGTGGGTGCGGGCGGGGCGCTCGGCTTGACGGCCGACGGGGTCGGCGCGGGCGGGCCGGCCGGGGGCGGGCAGGAGGCGTTGTCGCTGTGCGATCCGGAGCAGCCGGTGAGCACCAGGGCCCCGGCCACCACCGCCCCCGCGAGTATCAGCACACGTCTCACGCCGACTCCCCGTCAGCGTCGCCCGCGGCCGCGTCCAGGTACCGCCGGACGAAGTCGATCTCCAGCCGGAGCTGCTTGATCCGCTCCTCGACGACCAGCGACCCGTGCCCGGCGTCGTACCGGTACACCTCGTGCGGCTTGCCGAGCTGCTCCAGCCGCTCGACGTAGTTCTCGATCTGCCGGATCGGGCAGCGCGGGTCGTTGACCCCGGCGCTGATGTACACCGGCACCCGCACCCGGTCCACGTAGGTCAACGGCGAGGAGGCGGTGAAGCGGTCCGGGACCTCCTCCGGGGTGCCGCCGAAGAGCGTGCGGTCCAGCGACTTGAGCGCCTCCATCTCGTCGGCGTACGCGGTGTGGTAGTCCGCGACCGGCACGGCGGCGACGCCGACCGCCCAGGCGTCGGGCTGGACGCCGAGGCCGAGCAGGGTCAGGTAGCCGCCCCAGCTGCCGCCGGTGAGCACCAGTCGGCGCGGGTCGGCGAGGCCGCTGTCGACCGCCCACGCGCGGACCGCCGCGATGTCCTCCAGCTCGATCAGACCGACCCGCTCGTGCAGGGCGTCGGTCCAGGCCTGGCCGTATCCGGTCGAGCCGCGGTAGTTGACCCGGACCACCGCGAAGCCGTGGTCCAGCCAGGCGGCCGGGCCGGCGGCGAAGGAGTCGCTGTCGTGGTGGGTCGGACCGCCGTGGATCTCGAACACGGTCGGGAGCGGGCCGTCCCCGGGGGTGGTCCCGGCCGGCCGCTGCACCAGGGCGTGCACCCGCCCGCCGGGCCCGTCGACCCAGACGTCCTCGACCGGGACCGAAGCGGGCGGCACCGCGCCGGGCGCCCGCAGCACGACCGTCCCCGCGGTGGAACGGACGGCGGAGGGCTCGGCGGCGGACGACCACAGGTACTCGACGGTGCCGTCCGGACGGCCGGTGGCACCGCCGACGGTGCCGCGCGGGGTGTCGAGACGGGTCAGCCGGCCGTCGGCGAGCGCGTACGAGAACAGCTCGCTGCGCGCCTCGTACTCGTGCTCCACCAGCAGTTCCCCGGCGCCGGGACGCCACTGCGCGGAGACGTCACCGGGGAGCTCGCGGCCCTGCTCGTCGCGCAGCGGCAGCGCGGTCTCGACGCCGGTGGCGACGTCCCAGATCATCGGCTCCCAGCGGCCGGTGCGCTGGTGGGCGACCAGCAGGCGGGTGTCGCCCTCGACGGGCGCGAAGCCCAGGCAGGCGACGCCGCGCGGTTCGTCCCGGCCGGTGACCTCGTCCAGTTCGGCGACGGTCTCGGGGGTGATGGTGCCGGCGGTGCCGGTGCCGGTCCCGGTGAGGCGCACGACGCGGATCGCCGAGTGCATCGCGTCGCCGTGCTCGGTGTGGTCGATCGCGAGCAGCGTGCCGTCGTGGCTGAGGTCGCCGATGCCGCCGTACTCCGCGTGCCGGTAGATCTCGACGGGCTCGGCGTCGCCGGGGCGTCGCAGGTGCAGGGTGGTGCCGTCCTCGTCCGTGGACCGGCCGACGACCACGGTGCCGTCGCGGCCCAGGGCCAGACCGGCCGAGTAGGAGGGGGCGAGGCCGGGCACGGCCTCCTCGTCCGGGCCGCCCGCGAACGGCTGGCGGCGCCAGACGCCGAACTCGTCGCCGTCGTGGTCGTCGAACCACCAGACCCAGGCGCCGTCGGGGGACAGCTCGGCGTCGGTGGTGCCGTTCGGACGGTCGGTGACCCGGCGGTGGTCGCCGGTGGCGCGGTCCCAGGCGTAGACCTCGTAGGTGCCGGTCGCGTTGGACACGTACAGCGCCCGGTCCGGGGCGTCCTCGGCCCAGTCGGGCAGCGACACCCGGGCCGCCCTGAACCGCTGCTCCCACGCCGGTACGGCGCTCTTCTCCTCGCTCATCCGACCATCCAACCCGATCGGGGGGAGGGAATGGAACGGGCGGGTGGGCCCGGGGCCACCCGCCCGGTGGTTCGGGGGAGTGCGCGAAGCGGCTGCGGGGCGCGCGAGGGCGTTTCGCGTACGGTCCTTGAGGGGGCGTGCCCGCCGGGTTCGAGCCTGCCGGGCTTCCGTGCGCCGGGTCCGTGCGGGGCGGGTTCGCGTACGGCGGGACTGCCTGCGGTGGGTCCGTGTGGGGCGGCTCGTGCGGGGTGGGTCAGCTCGTGCGCGGCAGCAGCCGGACCAGGGCCACCAGGACCAGCTCCAGCACCGCCAGTGCCAGGACGCTGTGGCCGAAGGCGGCGGTCGGGTCACCGGCGCCGTAGTAGAGGAGACCGATCAGCGCGATCCCGAGCGCCCCGCCGACCTGCTGCACGGTGGACACCACCCCGGCGGCGGAGCCGGCCAGACTCGGCTCGACCCCCTCCAGGACGACGGCGGTGACCGGGGCGATCACCAGGCCCATGCCGAGGCCGTCCACGAACAGGCCGGGCGCCAGCCACCAGACGCTGCCGTCCGAGACCTCGTACGCGGCGAGGGCGAGCAGGGCCAGCCCCGCGGCCATCAGCAGCCCGCCGACGGTGATCGTCCGGCGGACGCCCAGGCGGGCGGTGATCCGGTGCGTGGTGTTGGAGGTGATCAGGTAGCCGAGGCCGATCGCGGTGAAGACCAGGCCGGCGCCGAGCGCGTCCAGGCCGCGGCCGAACTGCAGGTGCAGGGCGAGCACCAGGAAGAAGGAGCCCTGGCCGAGCCAGAAGGCGAGTTGGGCGAGCACACCGGCGCTGAAGGCGCGGTCGCGGAAGAGGCGGGTGTCGACCAGCGGGGTGCCGGTGGCGGCTCCGGCGGTGGCCCTCGTGGCTCCGGTGGCTCCGGTGGTGCCGGTGGCGGGCCCGGTGGTGCCGGTCGGGGTGCTGCCGGTCGGCGCGGTGTCGGTCGGCGTGCTGCGGTGCTGGTGCACGGCGAAAGCCGCCAGCAGGGCGAGCGAGGCACCGAGGCAGAGCACGGTCCAGAGCGGCCAGCCCAGCCGGGGACCCTGGATCAGCGGCAGCACCAGCGCGGTCAGGGCGGTGGAGACCAGCAGCACGCCGACCGGGTCCAGACCGGGCCGCTGCGGGGAACGCGACTCCGGCAGGCAACGGCGGACCATCACCAGAGCGGCCAGACCGATCGGCAGGTTGATCAGGAAGCAGCTGCGCCAGCCGAGGCCGAGGAGGTCCGCCCGGATCAGCAGCCCGCCGATCAGCTGGCCGAACACCGCGCCGACGCCCATCGTCAGCCCGTACCGGGCGAAGGCCCGCGCCTGCGCCGCACCGCTGAACGCCGTTCGCAGGATCGCCAGCACCTGCGGGCCCATCAGCGCCGCCGCCAAGCCCTGCACCACCCGGGCGCCGACCAGCGTGCCGGCGGAAGGGGCGAAGCCGCAGCCCGCCGAGGCGAGCGTGAAGAGCGCCAGGCCGAGCGCGAACACCCGGCGGCGGCCGTAGCGGTCGCCGAGGCGGCCGGCGGTGACCAGCCCGGCCGCCAGAGCCAGGCTGAACCCGGCCATCACCCACTGGACGGCCGCCGGGCCGGCGCCGAGGTCGGCCTGGAGGGAGGGGAGGGCGACATTGACGACGAAGATGTCGAGGGCGGTCATGAAGGTGGCGGTCAGGACGACCGGCAGCAGGCCCTTGGGGGCCGGTGCGGCCGGCGCCGCCTTCGTGGCGGGCGGGGCCGGGGTGGGCCGCCGGGCGTTCAGGGCGGTGCTCATCTCGGGCTCTCCTCAGGGGCGTTGGCGGTCGGGCAGGTCGGGTGGTCGCGGGGTCGGGGCGGTGCGGGCGTTCGGTGGGCCGGGCATGGGAGTGGGCCGGGCATCGGGGAGGGGCGGGCCGGGTGGGGCAGGGCCCGCCCCCGCGCGGGGCGGTGGCGGGCCCTGGCCCTGCGGCGTCGTGGCTTCCGGCCGGTGGGCCTCAGGCGCCCGGCACGCGGTCGAGGAAGCCGTACACCGCGCCGATCCGGCCGTCCGGGGTGGCCGCCAGCACGTCGAAGCCGATCACCACCGGCTCCGCACCCGCCGGGCCGAGGTTCCAGGTGAAACGGGCGATGTCGTGGTGCGCGTCCACCGGGCCGAGGGTGAACTCCAGCCCCGGGAACTGGGCCTGGGCGGCGCCGATCAGCGCGTCGATCGCGTCCCGGCCGGCGACTGCGGCCAGCGGGTCGGTGTAGCGGCCGTCCTCGGCCCACACCTCGTCGACCAGCTTGCGGCGGGCCGCCGGGTCGGTCTCGTTCCACACCGCGAGGTAGCGCTCGGCGAGCTGCTGAAGGGCGGCGGTGGTGATCTCGGTCATCGTCATCTCCCGTGTTCAGGTGGGGTGTTGGCCGGTCGTTCCCGGTGCTCACCAAGGTAGGGAGGACCGGGCGGCGGCGAATCCGTCACGTATGGGCATGGGGGTACGTACGCCCGGGGCGGGGCTGCCGGTGCCGGCCCGGTGCCGGCCCGGTGCCGAGCCGCCGCCCCGCGCAGGCGGGCCGGCGCCGAGGACATGCGCTGCGGCGGCGCGGGCCCGATGGGTAGGGTCGGGGCATGCTGTACGGGAGGGAAGACGAACAGGCCTCCGTGGAGGGACTGTTGGACGCGGCGCGGTCCGGCCGCAGCGGCGTGCTGCTGCTCCGCGGTGAGGCCGGCATCGGCAAGACCGCGCTGTTGGACGACGCCGTCGCACGGGCGGGAGAGGCGTTCCGGGTGATCCGGGCCGCGGGCGTCGAGTACGAGGCCGAGCTGCCGTACGCCGGCCTGAGCCTCCTGCTCGCACCCGGACTCGACCGGCTGGACACCCTGCCCGGTCCCCAACGGCGCTCCCTGGAGGCGGCGTTCGGGCTCGCCGACGGCGCGGACGGCCCCGGTGAGGGGAAGTTTCCCGACGGAGGGGAGGCCCCCGGCAGGCCGGCCGACCGGCTGCTGGTCGGACTGGCCACACTCGCCCTGCTCGCCGAACTCGCCACCGAAAAGCCGCTGTTGTGCGTCCTGGACGACGTGCAGTGGCTGGACCGTGCCTCGCTGGACGCGCTGCTGCTGGCCGCCCGGCGGCTCCAGGCCGAAGGGGTGGCCCTGCTCCTCGCCTCCCGCGACGACACCGGCGTCCCCCCGCAACGCCGACTCGGCCTCCCCGAACTGGAGGTGACCGCCCTCGGCGCGGCCGACGCCGGCCGGCTGCTGGCCCGGCGGACCGGCCCCGACCTGCCCGCCCCCGTCCGCGACCGGCTGCTCGCCGAGGCCGCCGGCAACCCGCTCGCACTCACCGAACTCCCCGTCGCCACCGGTCCGCAGGCCCACACGCCGGGCGGCCTGTCCCCGGGCGGCCCGCTGTCGGGCGGCCTCCCGCTCACCAGCCGACTGCTGATCGCCTTCCACGGCCAGGTCACCGGCCTGCCCGCAGCCACCCAGACCCTGCTCCTGGTCGCCGCCGGCGAGGAACGCGGCGAACTCGACGTCGTCCTGCCCGCCGCGGCCGCACTCGGCGTCACCGCCGAACACCTCACCCCCGCCGAGGAATCCGGCCTGGTGACCGTCGCCGACGGCCGCCGGATCACCTTCCGGCACCCGCTGCTGCGCTCAGCCATCCTCCAACGCGCACCGCACCAGCAGAAGCTGACCGTCCACCGGGCCATCGCCGAAGCCCTGCCCGCCGGCGACCGCCGCACCTGGCACCTCGCCCTCGCCGCCACCACCCCCGACGCCGAGCTCGCCGACGCACTGGAACGCGCCGCCGTCCGCGCCGGACGCGGCGGCGGCCACGGCGGCGCCGCCGCGTACGAACGCGCCGCCCGGCTCACCCCCGACCGCGACGACGCCACCCGCCGACTCGTCCTGGCCGCCGAAGCCGCCACCGAAGAAGGCGAGTTGATCAGGGCCGAGGCGCTCGCCGACGAAGCCGCCGCCCGTACCGACAACGTCCTCGCGCACGCCCTGCTCGACCAGGTCCGGGCCACCGCCCACTTCTGGCGCGGCTCCTACCCGACCGCCTACCGGCTGCTGCTCGACGCCGCCGGCACCGGCATCGACCCCGGGTACGCCGCCCGGATGCTCTTCCAGGCCTTCCACACCGCCTGGTACGCGGGCGAGGCACCGGTCATCGCCGTCCTCGACCGCCTCGCGGCCCTCCCCCTGGCCGACGACGACCCCCTCGCCCCGCTCGCCCGCCACCTGCCCGCCGCCGTCCTCCCCGCCCTCGGCCGGCCCGCCGCACCGCCACCACCCGTCCGGGAAGCCGCCGATGCCGCCCGCCGGGCCGGCGCCGAGAGCCCCGCCGACCTCGTCCAACTCTGCGGCGCCACCCTCGTCCTCGGCCGCGACGAGGAAACCGCCGAACTCGGCGCCGAACTCATCGCCGAAGCCCGCGCCAAGGGCACCGTCGGCGTGATGCCCACCCTGCAGTTCTTCCTCGCCGAAGCCGAACTCTTCCACGGCCGCCACCGCGACGCCGAACTCACCGCCACCGAAGCCCTCGGCCTCGCCCGCGACACCGGCCAACACCAGTGGGTCAGCCAACTCAGCGCCCTGCTCGCCTACCTGGCCGCACTCGACGGCCGCACCGACCACTGCGCCGAACTCACCGCCACCGCCCTCGCCACCACCGGCCCGCAGACCGCCGCCCCCGCGGCCGGCCTCCCCTGGGCCCAGTGGGCGCTCGCCCTCCTCGACCTCGGCGAAGGCCGCGCCGGCGCCGCCGCCGACCGCCTGCACACCCTCACCACCGGCCCCCACCGGCACCACGTCAGCGCCACCCGGGCCGTCCCCGACCTGGTCGAAGCCGCCGTCCGCCTCGGCACACCCGAACGCGCCGCCGAACCGTACGAACGCTTCGCCCGCTGGGCCGCCGCCACCGACCGCCCCTGGGCCGAAGCCCTCCGACTGCGCTGCCAGGCCCTGCTCGGCCCCGACGAACTCGCCGAAGCCGCCTACCGCACCGCCCTCGACCTGCACGAACCCGGCCACCGCCCGTTCGAACAGGCCCGCACCGCCCTCCTCTACGGCGAATGGCTGCGCCGCACCCGCCGCCGCACCGACGCCCGCCCCCACCTGCGCGCCGCCCTGGAGACCTTCGACCGCCTCGCCGCCCACCCCTGGGCCGCCCGCGCCCGCACCGAACTCTCCGCCACCGGCACCCCGGCCCCCACCGCCACCCCCACGGGCACCCCGCAGTCCCCCCTCACCCCCCAGGAACTCCAGATCGCCCGCCTCGCCGCCCGGGGCCTCACCAACCGCGACATCGCCGCCCAGCTCTTCCTCAGCCCCCGCACCGTCGCCCACCACCTCTACAAGGCCTACCCGAAGCTCGACATCACCTCCCGCACCGAACTCACCACGGTCCTCTGAGCCCAGGGCAGCAACCCGGACGCGGACGAGGCCCGCCGACCGGCATCCGGCAGGGCCCGGTGACGTCCGGTCCTCGGCGTCCGAGGGGCGCGGTCCGAGTCGCCGTCACATCGGGTGGACGCCGGACGCCCGCGCCGCGGCGTTTCCGCCCCGTCCCGGCGGCCGCGAGGAACCTCCGGGGGTGACGAACGGCTGCCGGGACCACCAGGCCGGAGCGGGGCGTCCTCCGGCGGACGCGGGGTGGTGGTCCGACCGGGCCCGGAGCATCGCTTCCGGGCGCGTCGGTGAGGGTCCGGGGATCGGGCCGGCGGTGCGGGCGGGCCGTTCACCCGGGTGCGCTTCTCGAACGGCGCCGCGTCCTGGGGCCCGGCCGCCTGAGGAGGAGTCACCCCGGTGGGTGTGCACAACGACAGAGGGCCTGCCGGATTTCTCCGGCAGGCCCTCTGCACTGGGTCGGGGTGGCGGGATTTGAACCCACGGCCTCTTCGTCCCGAATCACGGGCAGGGTGGTCGCTGAGGTCATCTGCGCAGGTCATAGGTCGTGCGAGGGGCGCTGGTGGTCGTCTCCGGTCGGAGCGGTTGCGGTACCTCGCTGCCGTACCTCGCCGCTGTGCCGACGACCGGTCGGAGGACGCGATGCTAGGGCCCCGCCATGTCGCAAGTGCGGAGAGTGACGAATGGAGTAGCTTTCGATTACCCACTGCTGTGATCGTCGGGTCACTCCGCGCTGCTTGCGGCCACGGGTGAGCCGCAGGGCCGAAAGGGTTTGCCCATGCACATCGTTTCCAGCCGCACTCGTTTCAGCAGAGCCGTCCTGGCGGCGTGCGGAGTATTGGTCCTGCTTACCTCGCAGGCGGTGGTCGATTCCAGGGCAGCGGCCGCCGCACCGCCTCCCCCCGGCCATGGCAGGGGCACGGTCATCACTTTGACGACCGCCAAAGTCGGTGCGCCCGGCAATCCAGCGGTAGGCGTCGTCCCGTTCACTGACGCCGTCTACCGCACGTGCGCCGACGCCCCCACGACGTCGAGCGACTGTCTCACGGTCGGTGCCGTCCGAGATCCCTACGAGATGGGGCAGTTGGAGGTCACAGTCGGCGAGTGGGTGGCGTTCCTGAACACGGTTGATCCCGGGGGCCGCGATCCCCACGGCCTCTACGACCGGACCGAGAGCTCGTCGGCGTGGCCGAAGTACGGCTCGATCAACTTCTCCGCCGATGCCGGCGACGGCTGCCACTACTCCGTGGCGTATCCGGAATGGGCGGACAAGCCGTACGGGTTCGCGAACTTCCTGAAGGCCGCGCGCTTCGTCAACTCGCTCTACAACGGCCGACTGGTCTCCAAGCAGGACAGCAGCAACAACGGCTTCAACTACGTCACCTACCAGGTGGAACTGTCGCCAGAGACCGAGCGCGGGATGTACGACCTGGCCCGGCCGGACGCGACCCGAGCCCATGACTCCGGCTTCGTCGTACCGAGCCAGGACGAGTGGATCAAGGCGGCCTACTACGACCCGAACGGCGGCGGCACCTACTCCTACTGGAAGTACCCGACCAACCCGGGAGTCTTCGGCGACGGCGACGCGACCGCCCCCGCCCCCACGGTCCTCAACCCCACCAACGGCGATGTCGTCAACGGGGCGGTCCAGCCACTCGCCTCGTACCACGCCACCGGCCGGCCGGTGCCGAGCTGGTGCCCCGGCGAGGTGCGGCCCGACGTCTGCGCCACCGTCAACCCGTTCGGCCTCGACGCCGTCAGCTACGCCAGTCTCTACCAGGGCAGCCTCAGTACGGTCGGCCAGGCGAGGACCACCTCACCGTGGGGCACTCTCGACCAGGGCGGCAATGCGGTCGAGTGGACCGACACGATCACACCCCCACCGACCGGAGGCGACTCCGCTCGAATCTGGCGCCGTGCGCACGGCGGTGTGTCCAACGCGGGCGCGTTCCAGATGTGGCCCTCCGCGGTCGGCCTCCAGCCCCAGGACAACGTGTTCTTCAACCTCACCTACCCGTGGTTCGGCATCCGGGTCGGAGTGATCGGCGACCTTGAGCCCAGAGGCGGGGACAGCTGAATCACGGTTCGCTTCACCGTCGTCTGCGGATCCTGACGGATGGACGACCTGTTCAGGCCCGGCTCTGAGGGATCGTCACGCAGTTGGTCACGCACAACGAATCAGGGCCCTACCGGATCTCTCCGGCAGGGCCCTGAACTCGTACTACTGGGTCGGGGTGGCGGGATTTGAACCCACGGCCTCTTCGTCCCGAACGAAGCGCGCTACCAAGCTGCGCCACACCCCGGTCCTGCGGTTTGTCGCTCTGTCTCCTTCGCGACGAGTAGAACTCTACCGGACGCTCGCCGAGACACGAAATCCGGTTTCGGGCGGGCGTCCGGTGGGGGTCAGCGGGGGGCCGGGGTGAGGGTGAGGAGGGTGGCTTCCGGGGGGCAGGCGAAGCGGACGGGGGTGTAGCGGTTGGTGCCGCAGCCCGCGGAGACGTGGAGGTGGGAGCGGTGGCCGCCGGCGGTGTGGGTGGAGAGGCCCTTCACGCGGCGGGTGTCGATGTCGCAGTTGGTGACGAGGGCGCCGTAGAAGGGGATGCAGAGCTGGCCGCCGTGGGTGTGGCCGGCCAGGATCAGCGGGTAGCGGTCGGCGGTGAAGGCGTCGAGGACGCGCAGGTAGGGCGCGTGGACGACGGCGAGGGAGAGGTCGGCGTCGGGGGAGGGGCCGCCGGACACGGCGCTGTAGCGGTCGCGGCGGATGTGCGGGTCGTCGAGGCCGGTGAATTCGAGGTCGAGGCCGTTGACGGTGAGGCGGCCGCGGGTGTTGGTGAGGTCGAGCCAGCCGGCGGCGTCGAAGCCGTCGCGGAGCTTCTCCCACGGGTTGTGGACGGCGCCGGAGATGCCGCGGCCGGCGGTGCCGTCGGGGTTGTTCATGCCGTGGACGCCGCTGCGCATGGCCTGGAGGTAGCGCGCCGGGTTCTTGCGGGCCGGGCCGTAGTAGTCGTTGGAGCCGAAGACGTAGACGCCGGGGAAGTCCATGAGGGGGCCGAGGGCGTCGAGGGTGGCGGGGACGCCGAGCGGGTCGGAGAGGTTGTCGCCGGTGTTGACCACGAGGTCGGGGCGCAGGCCGGCCAGGCTCTTCAGCCAGCGCTGCTTCTTGCCCTGGCCGCTCACCATGTGGATGTCGGACACCTGCAGGATCCGGAGGGGCCGGGCGCCGCGGGGGAGGACGGGGACCTCGACCCGGCGGAGGCGGAAGGCCCGGACCTCGTACCCGGCGGAGTAGGCGAGGCAGGCGGCGCCGGCGGCGGCGATGCCGAGGGGAACGGAGTACAGCGGTCGCATCAGCCCATGCTCTCAGACGGTGGATCAGCCGGGGGACGTCCGGAGGGGGCGGCGGTGGAGGGGCCGGTGCCGGCGGGGGCGGGGGCCGGCGGGGGCGTTCCCGCGGAGTCGCGGCGGGCGCGCAGGGCACGGACCTTGTGGAGGTTGCCGCAGCGTTCCATCGAGCACCAGCGGCGGCGGCCGGGCCGGGAGGTGTCGACGAAGATCAGCCGGCAGTCGTGGGCGCCGCACTCGCGGACCCGGTCCGTGTGCGGGCCGGTGAGCAGGGCGATGGCGTCCCGGGCGAAGGTGGAGGCCAGCTGGGAGCCGTCGGCGGGCAGGGGGGCGGCGGCGGTGCCGTCGGGGGCGATCCGGGGGACCAGCGGGGGGTGCTCGGCGGCGCGGTTGAGGGTGGCGTGGTCCTCGGCGGTGCCCGGGGCGCCGTGGGCGCGGGCGGCGGCGAGGCGCCAGAGCGCGTCGCGTAGGGCGCGGGTGGCGGCGAGCTCGGGGACGGTGACCCGGACGGCGTCGGGGGGCAGCCGCAGGCGGGACCGCGGGAGCCAGGCGGTGAGGTCGTCGGGCCGGTGCAGCGCCTCGAAGCGGGCGTACTCGCCGGGGCCACCGGTGGTGAGCAGTTCGAGGCAGAGGGCGCCGGGGTCGAAGTGGAAGCCCGTGCCCGCGCGGGTGGTGAGGACCAGCCCGGGCGGGGTGGTGCTCCGGTCGTCTCCGTCGGTCATGCGGTCAGGATAGGTGTAACCGGGTGAGCAGGTTACGGGCCTGGACGGGTCGCGGAGGGTCGCGGAGGGCCGCGGAGGGCGGCGGAGGGCCGCGGGAGGTGGACCGGGGAGGACGGCAGGTGCCCGCCGGTACGGGCCGGCGGGCACCCGGGGGCGCCGGTCAGGACGCCGGGTCGACGCCGACCTTCACGACCGCGTTGGCCTTGTCGACGAAGACGACGGCCGGCTTCAGGTCCGCGGCCTCGTCGTTCTCGACCGAGGCGTAGGCGATGATGATCACGGTGTCGCCCGGGTGGACCAGACGGGCCGCGGCGCCGTTGATGCAGACCACGCCCGAGCCGCGCTCGCCCTCGATGACGTAGGTCTCCAGGCGGGCGCCGTTGTCGACGTCGACGACGTGGACGAGCTCGCCGGGCAGCAGGTCGGCGTTCTCCATCAGCACCGGGTCCAGGGTCAGCGAGCCGACGTAGTGCAGCTCGGCCTGGGTGACGGTGGCGCGGTGGATCTTCGACTTCAGCATGGTGCGTCGCACGTTCTCAACCTCACAGGTGTGGATTTCGACAGGGCAGTACGGACGTACGGAAGTGCGGAGGTGCGGGCGGTTCGGCGGTGCGGCAGTACGGGCGATGCGGCGGACGGGTCGGTTCAGCGGGTGAGCGGACGGGTCGGTTCAGCGGGTGGAACGGGTGAAGGCGAGCGAGACGTTGTGCCCGCCGAAGCCCGAGGCGTTGCAGAGGACGGCGGCGGGGCCGGCCGGCAGTTCGCGCGGGGTGTCCCGGACCACGTCCAGCCCGAGGCCCTCCTCCGGGTGCTCCAGGTTGAGGGTCGGCGGGACGACGCCGTCGGACAGGGACAGGACGGCCGCGACCGCCGCGAGCCCGCCGGCGGCGCCCAGCAGGTGGCCGGTCATCGACTTGATCGCCGAGACCGGGACGGCGTCGGGTCCGAAGACCGTGCGCAGCGCCGCGGCCTCGGCCGCGTCGCCGGCCGGGGTGGAGGTGGCGTGCGCCTGGACGTGCCGGACCGCGGCCGGGTCGAGCCGGGCGTCGGCCAGGGCCCGGCGTCGCGCGGCGGCCGGGCCGCCGCCGTCCGGCCGCGGGCCGGTCGGGTGGTGCGCCTCGGAGGCCAGTCCGGCGCCGGCGAGGACGGCGTACCGGTGCGCCCCGCGGGCCCGGGCGTGACGCTCGCTCTCCAGCACCAGCACCCCGGCGCCCTCGCCGAGGACGAAGCCGTCGCGGTCCCGGTCGAACGGCCGGGAGGCGCGGTGCGGCTCGTCGTGGCGGCCGGAGAGGGCGCGCATGGAGGCGAACGCGGCGGCGACCAGCGGGTGGACGCCCGAGTCCGCGCCGCCCGCCACCACGACGTCGGCGCGGCCGAGCCGGATCAGGTCCAGCGCGGTGGCGATGGCGTCCGCGCCGGCCGCGCAGGCGGTGGCCGGGGCCGACGCCTGCGCGCGGGCGTTGACCTCCAGGGCGGCCAGCGCGGCGGTGTGATTGCCCATCAGCATCGCCACGGCGTGCGGCGAGACCCGGCGGGCCCCGCGGGTGCGCAGTTCCTCGTGGTTGTGCACGACGGTGTGCACGCCGCCGATGCCGGTGCCGAGCACCACCGCGACCCGCTCCGGGTCCGGGGCGCCGGGGGTGCCGGCCGGCCCGGTGTGGCCCGCGTCCGCCCAGGCCTCGCGGACGGCGGCCAGGCCGAAGGCACCGACCCGGTCCACCCGGCGGGCGAGCACCCGGTCCAGCAGCTCGCCGGGCTCGGCCGCGGCCCGTGCCGCGATCCGGACCGGGAGCTCGGCCGCCCAGGGTTCGTCCAGGGCCGCAACGGCTCCGCGCCCGGCGAGCAGCGCCGACCAGGTGTCCTTGGCCGTCGCTCCGAGGGGGGTGACCGCGCCGAGGCCGGTCACCACGACGGTGTCACCGCTGCGGTCGTCCGTCATGCCGACTCGGACTCCATGGCGGCGACCAGGCTCAGCGGCCGGATGTCGGTCCAGTTGCGCTCGATGTAGTCCAGCGACTCCTGGCGGCCGGCCTTCTCGTGGGCGACCGTCCAGCCCGCCGGGACCTCGGCGAACGACGGCCAGAGGGAGTGCTGCCCTTCATCGTTGCGCAGCACCAGGAACGTGCCGTCCGGGTTGTCGAAGGGGTTCTGCATCAGACTCGTGCCTTTCGTTGCGGGGCGCTCGGTGGGTCGTTCTGTGGGGCGGTGTGTGGGTCGCTCGGTGGGTCGGGCCGCGGGGGCCGCGGAGGTTGCGGAGGCCATGGGGCCGTATCGGTTCGGTCGGGTCCCGTGGCCGGTCGGGCCGGAGGGTGCGGTCAGCGGGTGTCGGGGTCCGCGAAGACCGTCCGGGTGGTGGTCGGGACGCACAGTGCGGCCAGGCGCCGCGGGGTGCGCTGTTGGAAGATCGCGCGGATGTCGACCGGGTGGCCGAACGCGGCCTCGATCCGGCCGGACAGCCGCAGCGCGGCCAGTGAGTCGCCGCCGCGGGCGAAGAAGTCGTCGTCCGCGTCCAGGGGTTCGGGTTCGGTGCCGCCGGACGAGCCGGCAGGGCCCGACGACCCGGACGCCCCCGACGACCCGGACGCCCCCGACGACCCCGACGCGCCCGACGGCCCGGCCGGGCGGCCCGCCGCGCCGATCGCCTCGGCGGCCAGCACCGCCAGGGTGTCCCGGGCGGCCCGCAGGGCGTCGGAGTCGGGCAGCAGTTCGCCGACCTTCGCCGCCGGCCGTTCGGCGATCGCGTGCAGCAGCGTGACCAGCAGTTCGCCGGCCCGTTCCGCGACCGCGGCCGGGACCAGGTCCGGCCGGTGGCTGAGCGCGAGGTGCAGCCGCTGCTCCGGGGTGACGGTCAGCCGGACCGGGTAGTGGTACGGGTCCTGGCCGAAGGTGTCGGCGATCCGCAGGTCGCCGGACGACCGCCCGGGGGCGGGCGCCGTCCCGACCGCCTCGGCGGCGGCGTAGTTCTCGAACACCAGGCAGCTGTCGAAGAGCCGGCGCCGGCCGGCGGCGCGCAGGATCTCGCCGAGCGCCAGGTGCCGGTGCGGGGCGAGTTCGGTCTGCTCCCGGTGGAGGTCCCGCAGCAGGGTGTCCAGCCCGGTGTCCGGGTCCAGCCGCACCCGGACCGGCACGGTGGTGACGAGCAGGCCGACCAGGTCCTCGTGGCCGGGCAGTTCCGGGGTGCGGATCGACCCGGTGGCGCCGAAGACCGGTTCGGGGACCCCGGTGAGGCGGTGCAGGGTGAGCGCCCAGGCCGCCTGGACCACCGTGTTGAGGGTGACGCCGTGTGTGCGGGCGGCCCGGCGGAGGGCTTCGGTGGTCTCCTCGGGGAGTTCCGCGGTGCGCCGCAGCGGTTGGGCGTGGACCCGCGCGGGGTCGCCGTCCGGTACGAGCAGGGTCGGGTCGGCGCCGGACAGCGCCTTCTGCCAGGCGCCGCGGGAGGCTTCGGCGTCCTGCCGGGCCAGCCAGTCGAAGTGCCGGCGGTACGGGACGGTGTCGGGCAGGTCGGTGTCGTCGCCGTCGTGCCGGTACAGGTGGGCCAGGTCGCGCAGCAGGATCGCGCTGGAGCGGCCGTCGACGAGGATGTGGTGGAGCGTCAGCACCAGCAGGTGGCGCCGTTTGCCGAGGCGCGCCAGCAGGCCGCGGACCAGCGGGGAGCGGGCCGGGTCGAACGGTTCCCGGCGTTCCTCGGCGAGGGTCTCGCGCCGCTTGGCCTGGTCGGCGCGGCGCAGGTCGAGCTCGCGCCAGGGGGCTTCGACGCGTTCGTCCAGGACCTGCACGGGTTCGCCGGAGGGCAGCAGGTCGAACCGGGCGCGCAGGGCCTCGTGGCGCCGGACCAGGGTCCGGAAGGCGGTGCGCATCCGGTCCGCGTCCAGGTCGCCGTCGAGTTCCAGCACGGTCTGGACGGTGTGCAGGTCGGGGGCGCCGTGTTCGTAGCGGGCGTGGAAGAGCAGGCCCTGCTGGGTGGGGGTGAGCGGGAGGACGTCGGCGACCGGTCCGTCCTGGGCGAGGGCGTCCAGTTCGTCCTGGGTGATCCGGACCAGGGGCACGTCGGAGGGGGTGAGTCCGTGGGCCGCCGGGCGGGCGGCGAAGGCGGCGAGGGCGCGCAGCGCGGTGGTCCACTCCTCGGCGAGGGACCGGACCTCGTGTTCGGCGAGCAGACCGGGGGACCAGGACCAGGTGGCGGTCAGGCGCAGGCCGCGGCCGCCGTCCTCGGCCACCGCGTTGACCTCCAGCGGGTGGGCCATCGGCTGGTCGGGGTGGACGGGCGGGGCGGCGGTCTCGCCGGCCGGGCGCCAGTGCGCCTCGGGGCCGGCGGTGAACCGGCCGAGGTAGTTGAAGGCGAGCTGGGGGTGGGGGAGCGTGCCGAGGGTGGCGCGGCCGTGGTCGTCGAGGTAGCGCAGCAGTCCGTAGCCGAGGCCGTGGTCGGGCACGCCGCGCAGCTGTTCCTTGACGGCCTTGAGGGCGCGGGCCAGGTCGGCGTCGTCGAGCGCGGCGGTGCCGGGGGTGAGCAGGACCGGATGCAGGGTGGTGAGCCACCCGACGGTGCGGCTGAGGTCCAGGCCGTCGAGGTCCCGGCGGCCGTGGCCCTCCAGGTCGACGAGGAGTCCGCCGGTGCCCCGGGAGCGGGCGGCGGCCAGGGCGAGGGCGGTCAGCAGGACCTCGTCGGGGCCGGCGCGGAAGGCCGTGGGCAGGGTGGTGAGCAGTGCCTCGGTCTCGGCGGGGGTGAGTTCGACGGTCAGGCTGCGGGCGGCGCCGTGCACGTCGCGGGCCGGGTCGGCGGCGCGGTCGGTGAGCTGCGGGCCGGCCTCGGTGAGGGTGCGCCGCCAGTGGTCCAGCTGGGCCGTGACGTGCGGGCGGCCGGCGGCGTCGGCGAGGGTCTCGTACCAGCGCCGCAGCGAGGTGGGGACCGGGTCGAGCCGGGCGGGTTCGCCGGTGCCGGCGGCCTGCCAGGCGGCGTGCAGGTCGGGGAGCAGGGCGCGCCAGGAGACGGCGTCCACGGCGAGGTGGTGGACGACGACGAGGAGGCGGCCGGAGGCGGTGCCGGCGTCGAACCAGACGGCCTGGAGCAGGTTCCCGGCGCGGGGGTCGAGCCGGTGGGCGGCCTCGGTGGCGTGTTGGGTGACGGCCGCGGCCAGGGCGTCCGGGGTGAGCCCGGCGACGTCGATCCGGCGGACGTGGTGGGCCGGGTCGCCGGTGCAGGCCGGGGGGACGGTCAGTGACCAGTCCTCGGTGAGCCGCATGCGCAGCGCGCCGTGCCGGTCGAGCAGGGCGCGGACCGCGCCGGTCAGCTGTTCCAGGCCGAGCCCGGGCGGCACGGTGAGCAGCGTGGACTGGTTGAACTCGTCGACGGGGCCTCCGAGTTCGCGGAGCCGGTGGACGATGGGCGGCGCCGGGAAGTCGCCTTCCCCGGCGTCGTGGGTGACCGGGACGGCCGTCCCGGCCGCGGGGCCGGACAGCGTGGCGAGCGCGGCCGCCGTGCGGTGCTCGAAGACCTGCTTGGCGGTCAGTTCGAGGCCGGCGCCGCGCGCCCTGGCGACCAGCTGCAGGGAGGTGATCGAGTCGCCGCCGAGTTCGAAGAAGCCGTCGTGGACGGAGCGGACGTCGCGGTTCAGCACCTCGCCGAACAGCCTGACCAGCAGTTCCTCGATCCGGTTGCGCGGCGGGCGGCCGCCGGCGCGGTCCTCGGCCCGGTCGGGGACGGGCGGCAGCGCGGCGCGGTCCAGCTTGCCGTTGGGCGTGAGCGGGATCTCCGGTACGGGGACGAAGGCGTCCGGCACCATGGCGGAGGGCAGCCGGGAGGCGACGTGCTCGCGCAGTTCCGCGGCTTCGGCGGCGCCGTCCAGGACGAGGTAGGCGACCAGCCGGTCGGCCGGCGGACCGGCCTGGACGACGACCACGCAGTGCCGCACCGCCGGGTGCCGGCACAGTTCCGCCTCGATCTCGGCGGGCTCCACCCGCTGGCCGCGGATCTTGACCTGGTCGTCGGCGCGGCCGAGGTAGACGAGTTCGCCGTCGGCGCCCCAGCGGGCGATGTCGCCGGTGCGGTACATCCGCTCGCCGGGCGCGCCGAAGGGGGCGGCGACGAAGCGTTCGGCGGTCACGCCGGGGCGGCGCACGTAGCCGCGGGCCAGGCTCGGTCCGGCGATGTAGACCTCGCCGGGCACGCCGACCGGGACGGGCCGCAGCCAGGTGTCGAGGACGTGCATCGCGGCGCCCGGGATCGCCCTGCCGATCGGGACGGCGCCGGGGGCGATCGGGTCGTCGGGGCCGCTGCGGAACTCCATGCAGCCGACGGTGGCCTCGGTCGGGCCGTACTCGTTGACGGCGGTGGCGGTCGGGTTGCCGGCCCGCCAGGCACGCAGCATCGCACCGGACAGCTGTTCGCCGCCGACCACCAGGTCGCGGGTGGGCGAGAGCCAGGCGTGGGTGTCCGCGAGCAGCGGCATCTGACTGGGCGTCACCTTGGCGAAGGTGGCCGGGCCGAGGCCGGCCGGGGCGGTCTCGGTGAGTTCGGCCATGTGCACCCGGCCGCCGGCGGTGAGGCCGCCGAAGACGCCGGTGACGGTGAAGTCGAAGGAGATCGGGGACTGCACGATCGCGGTCCCGGCGAGCCCCGGGTAGGTGTTCCGGGCGAACTCCAGGTAGACGCCGACGGAGCGGTGTTCGACCTGGACGCCCTTGGGGCGGCCGGTGGATCCGGAGGTGTAGATCAGGTAGGCGCCGTTTCCGGGGCGCAGCGGGCAGGTCCGTTCGGCGTCGGTGACGTTGCCGTCCGGGTGCGGTTCGGCCAGGAGGTCGGCGGGCCGCAGTGCCTCGGCCGGGAGGTCGCCGGGGGCGCGGTCGGTGAGCACCGCGGCGGGCCGGGCGTCCCGGAGCATGAAGGCGATCCGTTCGGCCGGGAGGGCCGGGTCGATCGGCAGGTAGGCGGCGCCGGACTTGAGCACGCCGAGCAGGGCGACGACCAGGTCGGCGTCGTGCGGGAGCAGGACGGCGACCACGGACTCGGGGCCGACGCCGCGCGCGATCAGGGCGCGGGCGATCCGGTTGGCGGCGGCGTTGGCGTCCCGGTAGCTGAGCGTGCGGTGCCGGTCGGAGAGCGCGACGGCGTCCGGCGCCGCGTCGACCCTGGCCTCGAACAGTGCGGGCACGGTGGTCACGGGTGCGGGGCCGCGGGCCGGGACGCCGGGGACGGGCAGGGCGGCCCGGGCGGCGTCGTCGAGGAGGTCGAGGGCGGCCACCGGGGCGTCCGGGGCGGTGGCGAGGGCGGTGAGCGCGGCCTCCAGCCGGCGCAGCACGCCGCGGGCCAGGTCGGCGTCGAACACCTCGCGGCGGTGGGTGAGTTCGAGGATCAGCCGGTCGCCGGGGACGACCACCAGGCTGAGCGGGTAGTGGGTGGAGCCGCGGGCGCCGTTCGGGTCGGCGGCCACCAGGTCGTCGGCGACCGGGGAGATCCGCAGTCCGGCCACCGGCTGGGCGGCGCCGTCGTCGCCGCCCGGGTCGGCGAGCGCCAGGAAGGTGTCGAAGAGGGTGCCGTGGCCGGCGGTCCGCTGGATCTCGGGCAGCGGGAGGTGGTGGTGCTCGGTGAGCGCCGACTGTTCGCGCTGCACCCGGTCCAGCAGGGCGTGCAGCGGTTCGGCCGGGTCCAGGCGCACGCGCACCGGAACGGAGTTGATGAGCAGCCCGACCATCTCCTCGACCCGGGGGGCCGCGGCGGAGCGCACCGAGACGGTCTGCCCGAAGACGACGTCGGTCTTCCCGGTCAGCGAGGCGAGGGTGAGCGCCCAGGCCGTCTGGGCGACGGTGTTGAGGGTCAGGCCGCGGGCCCGGGCGGCGTCCCGGACGGCGGCGGTGAGGTCGGCGGTGAGTTCGGCGGTGACCAGGTCGGGGAGTTCCTCGGCCGCGCCGGTGTGCTCGGGACCGGTCACGGTGGGCGCTTCGAGCCCGGCGAGGGCCAGCTGCCACGCCTGTTCGGACACCCGGGCGTCGCGCTTGGCCAGCCAGGCGAGGTAGCCGGTGGCGGGGACGGCCTTCGGCAGGGCGCTGTCGTCGCCGCCGGCCGCGTAGATCGTCACCAGGTCGCGCAGCACGGTCGACAACGACCAGCCGTCCAGCAGGATGTGATGATGCGTCAGAGTGAGGACGTGCGACTCGGGAGCGGTCCGGACGATCGAGAAGCGGATCAGCGGCGGGGCGCCCAGGTCGAAGCCGCGCAGTCGCTCCTCGGTGAGGTGACGGGCCAGTTCGGCGTCCGCGGCGCCGTCCAGGTCGAGTTCGGTGACGGGCGCGGTGACCTTGCGGTGCACCAGTTGCACGGCCTGCCCGTTCTTCCGCTGCTGGAAGGAGGTGCGCAGCGCGGCGTGCCGGTGGACCACGGCCCGGCAGGCGGCGCGCAGGCGGTCCCGGTCGAGCGGGCCGTCCAGCCGCAGCGCGGCCTGGCTGACGTACTCGTCGACGCCGTCCTGGCCGAGCAGCGAGTGGAAGAACAGCCCCTCCTGCAGGGGCGCGAGCGGAAGGACCGCTTCCAGCGGTGAGTCGTGGGCAGGCACTGGGTGGTCTCCAACCGGGGCGGGTTGCGGTCGCGCGGTCCGCGGGCGACGTCCGGCGCGGACCGGCCGGGATCGGCCGGGATCGCCGGGGCAGTGGGGCTGGGGCACATCAGAGGTGTCCGGGGCCGTCCGGCAGGCCCGCGTCGGCCATGCTTCCGGCTGCCGCGCGGCCCGGCCAGGCAAGTGCCCGGCAATCGAAATTGCATTCCAGCTGCCGATCGCGTGTAACGGTCTCCACCAGGGGAATTCGGTTCTGCGGAGGCGTCCGGAAGACGTCCCTATTCCGCCGGCGGGGGCTGCAGTAGGGTGCCTCTGCGCCGATCTGACGAGGCCGCGCCCGTGCTCACGGCACCGGTGCCGACGCGGGCGCCTCACACACGATGGGATTTCCCCGTGAAAGACAACATGGTCGAGATTCTGACCGCAGCCGTTCTGCTGTTCGGACTTGTCCGCGAGTTCAGGGACCAGCGCTTAACCGCTCTCCTGTGGGTGCTTCCGCTGATTCCGATCGCGGTCGGAGCCCTCCAGGACGACCTGATCGACCAGCACCGGAGCGGCGCCTCGATCGGGCTCGGTGCGGCGATCACCGGGGTCGGTCTGGTGCTGGGCGTGGCGTACGGCGCGCTGCTCCCGCTGACCCGGGACGCCGCCGGGTACGCCGTGTTCAAGGGCGGCCTGTACGCGGTGGCGGTCTGGGCGGGGCTGCTGGTCTCCCGGACGGCCTTCTTCAAGGTCGGTCAGAACCAGGACATCCGGACCGGGTTCGGCTTCCTGGCCATCTCGTTCGGCGCGATGCTGTTGGCGCGCACGCTGGTCGTCACGGTCCGGTCCCGGAAGCGCGTACCCGCCGGCTCGGCGGCCTGAGGCGGCAGGGCGGCGCTTCCGGGGCCGGTCAGGCCGGTCAGGCCGGCGTCAGGCTCCGGATGTCGCCGCCCAGGTCGCCGGCGGTCAGCGCCGCCCACATGACCCGGCGGCGCGGTTTGCCGCTGGAGGTGACGGCGAGGCCGCCGCGCGGCACCTCGACGGCGAGCAGGTCGGCCTCGTTGCCGAGGGCCTCGGAGAGCACCGCGTGCGCGGCGGCCTGCCACTGCGGGTCGGGCTTCTCCAGGACGACCACGCCGGTCGCGCGGTCCTCGCGGTGGCCCAGCAGGACGGCCACCCGCCGCTGGGGGATGCCGAGTTCGTGCAGCTTGGCCTCCAGGCTCTCGGCGAAGACCATCTTGCCGCGGACCTTGACGCCGTCGCCGAGCCGGCCGACCACGTAGAGCTGGCCCTCGTGCAGGAAGCCGGCGTCGCCGGTGTGCAGCACGCCGCCGTCGAGCACCGTGCCGGAGGCCGTGCCCGCGGCGCCCTGGTAGCGGGTGCCGAGGGTGTTCCCGCTCACCAGCACCTCGCCGACCACGCGGTCCGCCACCTCGGCGCCCTCGTCGTCCACCACGGTGACCGTCACACCGCGCAGCGGACGGCCGCAGCCGACGAAGCGCCCGGCCTGGTCGCCCTCCAGGGTGACCTCGCTCCAGCCCTCGCCGATCGGCAGGCCGGTGACCGCCAGGGTGGCCTCCGCGCCGCCGTACGCGGGCAGCAGCGCGCGCCGGTCGAAGCCGTGCGGGCCGAGCAGCGCCTCGAAGCCCTCCAGGACCTGCGGGTCGATCCGTTCCGCGCCGAGGATCAGCGAGCGGAAGGAGGAGAAGTCCAGGCCCTCCAGCTGGGCCGGCTTCACCCGGTGCAGGATGTACGCCAGGCCGAAGTTGGGCATGGCGGTCAGCCCGACCTTGTTGTCGCTGATGCAGCGCAGGTAGCGCAGCGGGGAGCGGATGAAGTCCTCCGGCTGCATCATCCAGCCGTCGCAGCTCATCGTGACGAAGTTGACCATGCAGCCGATCAGGCCCATGTCGTGGTGCACCGGAAGCCAGGAGGCGCCCGAGTACTCCGGGAGCCACTCCAGCCAACGGTGCATCGCGTTCACGTCGTTGGTCAGCGCCTCGTGGCCGACCAGGACGCCGCGGGAGCGGCCGCTGGAGCCGGAGGTGAACTGCAGCAGCGCGAACTCGGCCGGGGGGTACGGCTTCGGGGCCGGCTCGACGTCGGCGATGAAGGCGTCGAAGACCACCGGCTCGGGCAGGTCGAGCCCCTCGGTGACGGTGCGCACGGAGCTCCGCGACTCCTCGTCGCAGACGATCACCCGGGGCTGGGCGGTGTCGAAGAGGGCCCGCGCGTGCTCCGCGTACTCGCCGCCACGCTGGAACGCGAACGGCGGCGCGATCGAGCAGGGCGTGCAGCCCGCCGCGATGGCGCCGAAGAACGTCGCGACGAAGCCGGGGCTGCAGCGCTGGACCACGGCCACCACGTCGCCGTCCCGGGCACCGGCGGCGCGCAGGGCCTCGGCCGTGCGCAGCACCTTGTCGGCCAGCTCGGCGTAGCTGTGGAACTCCCAGGAGTCACCCGGACCGGCGAAGTGCAGGCCGCGCTCCTCCGAGGCCTCCTCGACCCAGTCCAGCAGGGCCCTGTCGGGGATGCTCATTGACCGATTCCTCCCAGATCCTTGCATTCTTCGGAGCAACGTGGCTGCCGCCCAGGCCGCATCCTCCGGTTCGTACGGGCAGGAAGCCAGGAATCGAGCGGGCAACTCCGGTCCGCCGCGCGGCCCGGACCAGCAAGGTCGATTGCCGGTCAGTTTCCTGGTCGGTTCACTGCTCGCGCGCAAGCATCGGCGGCGAGAACTGTGAGCGCGGTCCCGGGCCACCGGCCGGGGGGCCGCCCGGGCCGCCGGCCGACCGCCGCGGAGAGGAGCCAGGTGTGTACCGGGCAAGCGATCAAGAAGGATCCGGTCCGCACCCGTCGGTCCGCCGGGCCGGGGACCGGACGCCGCTGACCGCCGCCGGCCGGGCGCTGTGGCTCGCCCAGCAGTTCGCGCCGGACTCGCCGCGGTTCAACCTGGTGCGCCGCTTCGAGATCCGCGGCCCGCTCGACCCGGAGCTGTGGCACCGCGCGATCCGGCAGGCGCACGCCGAGAGCCAGGTCTTCGAGGTGCGGCTGGGCGAGGACGCGGACGGCCCGTACCAGGAGTACCTGGGCCGCTCGAACGCCGGCTGGGACGTCGTCGACCTCGCCGACCGGGCCGACCCGGAGCTGGCCGCCCACCGGTGGATCGCCGACCGGATGAGCACCACGTACGACCTGCGGCACGGGCCGGTGGGCGAGGACGTGCTGCTCAGGCTCGGTCCCGGGCACTGGTTCTGGTACAGCAGCTACCACCACGTGCTGACCGACATCCAGGGCCTGGCCATCCTCACCGAGCGGATCAACGCGCTCTACAAGGCGATGGTCGCCGGCGAGGAGCCGGGCGGCCGCCCGCTGCCGTCCTCCCTGCTGCTGCCCGTGGAGGAGGCCGCGTACCTGGCCTCGGAGCAGTACGGGGCGGACCGTGCGTACTGGCTGGAGCGGATGGCCGACCGGCCCGAGCCGGTCACCGTGGCCGCCCGCGCCGCCGACTGGGTGGGCGACGTGCTGCGCGCCCAGACCCTGCTGACCTCGACGTACGCGACCGCCCTGCGCAAGCTCGGCCGGCGCCGGCGCACCGACTGGACGGCCGTGGTCGCGGCCGGCGTCGCCGCCTACCTCAGCGGCCTGAGCGGCCACCAGGACCTGGTGCTCGGGCTGACCGCCACCGTCCGGCGCACCGACGCGGCCCGCACCACCCCGGGCATGCTCGCCAACGAACTGCCGCTGCGCGTCCGGCTGGACCCGGGGATGACGGTGGGTGAGCTGATCGACCACACCTCCACGCGGCTCGGCGAACTGCTCACCCACCAGCGCTTCCCGCACGAGCACATCCGGCGCGAGCTGGGCATGCGCGACGCGGGCGACCGGCTGTTCCACGCGGCGCTCAACCTGGTGCCCACCGGCGACCGCACCGAGCTGGCCGGCTTCCCCGCCACGGTGACCGGCCTCAACGCCGGGCAGGTCCCCGACCTGGTCCTCACCCTGTTCCCCGATCCGGCCGGCGGGCAGCACGTCCGCCTGGAGGGCAACGAGGCCCGCTACGACCAGGCCGACCTGGACGCCCACACCGTCCGGCTGCTGGCCTTCCTGCACCGCCTGGCCGAGGCCGACCCGGACACCCCGCTGGCCCGCCTCCAACTGGCGACGGCGGTCGAGCAGGACCGGGTGGTGAACGACTTCAACGACACCGAGTGGCCGACCGAGCGGGTCACCCTGCCGCAGCTGTTCGAGCGCTCGGCGGCGCGCACCCCGGACGCCGACGCGGTGGAGTTCGAGGGCCGGACCCTCACCTACCGCGAACTCGACGCCCGGGTGAACCGGCTGGCCCGGATGCTGGTGGAGCGCGGGGTGCACCGCGGCGGCTTCGTCGCCGTCGCCCTGCCGCGCGGCCTGGACAACCTGGTGGCGCTGCTCGCGGTGATGAAGGCCGGCGCCGTCTACTTCCCGGTGGACCCCGGCTACCCGGCGGACCGGGTGGACGGGATGCTGTCCGACGCCCGGCCCGACCTGATGCTCACCCGGCACGCCGACGGGCTCCCGGCCCGCGACGGCCTGGCCGCGGTGCACCTCGACGACGCCGCGGTGGCCGCCGCGCTGGACGCCGCCGACCCCGCCGAGCCGGCGCCGCCGACCGCGCCGACCCCCGCCGACATCGCGTACATGATCTACACCTCGGGCTCCACCGGCCGCCCCAAGGGCGTGCTGGTGCCGCACACCGGCCTGGCCGACTTCGCCGAGTCCCAGCCCGGCGTGCTGGCGCTGCGCGAGGGCGAGCGGGTGCTGATGATCAGCTCGCCCAGCTTCGACCCGTCGATGTGGGAGTTGTCGGTCTGGCTGATGAGCGGCGGCTGCGCGGTGATCGCCCCGCCGAGGCTGATGCCCGGCCCGCAGCTGGCCGACTTCATCGCCGAGCACCGGGTCAGCTGCGTGGGCACCGTGCCGTCGGTGCTGGCGGCCTTCCCGCCCGGCTCGCTGCCGGACGACCTGATCATCGCGGTCGGCGCGGAGGCGCTGCCGGCCGAGCTGGTCCGCCGCTGGGGCGGCGCGCACCGGCTGCACAACGTGTACGGCGCCACCGAGAGCACCGTGTTCACCACCATGACCGGCCCGCTGACCGGCCCCGGCACGCCGTCGATCGGCTCCCCGCTGCACAACGCCCGGGTGTACGTCCTGGACGCGCTGCTGCGCCCGGTGCCGCCCGGCGTGACCGGCGAGATCCACCTGGCCGGCCCCGGCGTCTCGGTCGGCTACCACCGCCGGCCCGACCTGACCTCGCAGCGCTTCGTCGCGGACCCCTGGGGCCCGCCCGGCAGCCGGATGTACCGCACCGGCGACAACGGCTCCTGGGGGCCGGACGGCAAGCTGCACTTCGTCGGCCGCAGCGACCACCAGGTGAAGATCCGCGGCTTCCGGGTCGAGCTCGGGGAGGTCGAGTCCAGACTCACCGCGCACCCCTCGGTCGCCCGGGCCGCCGTGGTGGCCCGCGCCGCGCAGGGCAGTGCGCGCCGCCTGGTCGCCTACGTGGTGCCCGCGCCCGACGCCGGGGTGGAGCCCGCCGAACTGCGCGCCTGGGTCGGCCGGACCCTGCCGGAGCACATGGTGCCCGCCGCGGTCGTCGCCCTGGACGCCTTCCCGCTCACCTCCAACAACAAGATCGACCGGGACGCGCTGCCCGAGCCCGACATCCGCGGCGGCGCCACCCGCCGACCGCCGCGCACCCGGACCGAGACCGTCATGTGCGAGCTGCTGCACGAGGTGCTCGGCGCGGACGAGATCGGCATCGACGACAGCTTCTTCGACCTGGGCGGCGACTCCATCACCGCCGTCCAGCTCGCCGCACGGGCGGTCAACTCCGGGCTCGCGCTCACCCCGCAGGACGTCCTGACCTACCGCACCGCCGCCACCATGGCCGCGGTCGCCGACGGCGGCCGCGCCGCGGACCTCGACCGGTCGCTGCTGACCGACGCCGGCGGCCCGGCCGCGGGGCTGCCGCTGACCCCGCTGCAGCAGGGCATGCTGTTCCACTCGCTGTACGCGGACGACACCGGCGCCGACCCGTACATCGGCCAGATGGTGTTCGAGCTGACCGGCGAGGTCGCGCTCGACCGGCTGCACGCCGCCTGCGACGCGCTGGTCGCCCGGCACGACGCGCTGCGCGCCCACTTCGAGCTGGACGGCCTGGGCGAGGCCCGGCAGACCATTCCGGCCGCGGTGGCGGTGCCCTGGGCCGAGCACGACCTGCGCGCACTCGGCGCCGACGCGCAGGAGGCGCGCACCGCCGAACTGCTGGCCGCCGACAAGGCGACCCGCTTCGACCTGGCGAAGCCGCCGCTGCTGCGGTTCGCCGTGATCAGCACCGCCGACGACCGGCACCTGCTGGTCTTCACCAGCCACCACGTGCTGTTCGACGGCTGGTCCGTCGGGATCATGCTGAAGGACCTGTTCGCGGCCTACTCCGAGGTCTCCGAGCCGTCCGGGAAGGTCTCCTTCGCGGCCTACCTGCGCTGGCAGGACCGCCAGCCGAAGGGGCCTGCCGCGGACGCCTGGAAGCGCGCGCTGGCCGGGATCGAGCAGCCCTGCCTGGTCGCCCCGGGGGCGCCGCTGACCACCGAGATGCCCGCGCTGATCCGCCGGTCGCTGTCCGGGAAGCTCTCCGCGGACCTGGGCCGCAGCGCCCGTACGGCCGGTCTGACGGTGAACACCGTCCTCCAGGGCGCCTGGGCGGCGCTGCTCGGGCAGCTGACCGGCCGGGACGACGTGGTCTTCGGCGCCTCGGTCTCCGCCCGGCCGCCGCAGCTGGCCGGGATGCAGGACCTGGTCGGCCTGGTGATGAACACCGTCCCGGTGCGGGTCCGGCTCTCCGCCGAGCGGACGCTGTCCGAGCTGCTCACCGAGGTCCAGGCCGAGCAGGCCGGGCTCGGCGCGCACCACCACCTGGGCCTGGCCGACATCCAGCGCGGCCTCGGCCTCGGTGAACTCTTCGACACCACCATGGTGTTCGAGAACGCGCCGGCCGACCGCGAGGCGATCCGCCGCACCCTGCCGGGGCTGGAGATCGCGGTCGCGGAGTCCGACCGCACGGGCGTCACCCACTACCCGCTCAGCCTGATCGTCCACCCCGGCCCGCAGCTGCGGCTGGAGCTGACCTACCGCGACGACCTGTACACCGCCGAGCAGGCGCAGGCACTGCTGGAGCGGCTGGAGCGGTACCTGCGGGCCTTCGTCGCGCAGCCCGGACTTCCGCTCGGGCGCGTCGAGTTGGTCGACGCCGAGGAGCGCCGGGAGCTGGTCGGGGCGTGCAACGAGACCGCCGTGGCGCACGAGGAGGGCACCCTGCACGGGCTGTTCACCGCGCAGGCCCGCCGCACACCGGACGCCGAGGCCGTGGTGTACGGCGAGCGCCGGGTCAGCTACGCCGAACTCCACGCGCTCTCCGGCCGGTTGGCCGCGGCCATGGCCGCCGACGGGATCGGCCCGGGTGACGTGGTCGCGGTGGCCCTGCCGCGCGGGGTGGACCTGGTCGTGGCGCTGCTCGCGGTGCTGCGCACCGGCGCCGCCTACCTCCCGCTGGACCCGGAGTATCCGCCGGAGCGGGTGCGGGCGATGACCGAGGACGCCCGTCCGGCGCTCACCCTGGACGGGCGGAGCTTCGCCGAGCTGTCGGCGCGGGAGGACGCGGGCCCGGCGCCGGACCGCGCGGTCGACCCGGTGCACACCTCGTACGTGATCTTCACGTCCGGGTCCACCGGTCGCCCCAAGGGCATCGTGGTCGCCCACCGCGGCATCGTGAACTACCTGCGCTGGATGCAGCGGCGCTTCCCGCTGGCGCCCGGCGACCGGGTGCTGCAGCGCACCTCGATCAGCTTCGACCCGTCGGTGTGGGAGATCTTCTGGACCCTGCACGTCGGCGCGACGATGGTGGTCGCGCTGCCGGAGGCCGACCAGCACCCCGGCTACCTGCCGGAGCTGATCCGCACCGAGCGGATCCACACCGCGCAGTTCGTGCCGTCCACCCTGGAGCTGTTCCTGCTGGAGCCCGGCGCCGCCGGGTGCGACAGCCTGCGCCAGGTGTTCTGCGGCGGTGAGAAGATGACCGCCGGTCTGGTGGAACGTTTCCGCACGGCCACCGACGCCGACCTGCACAACCTGTACGGCCCGACCGAGGTCTCCGTCTACACCACCACCTGGCAGGCCGGGTCGGAGACCGGAACCGCCGACGTCCCGGTCGGCAGCCCCGCCGACAACCTGCGGGTGTACCTGCTGGACGGAGCCCTGCGTCCGGTCCCGGCCGGCATGCCCGGCGAGATCTACATCGCCGGCACCGGCGTGACCGACGGCTACACCCGCCGCCCCCTGCTGACCGCCGAACGGTTCGTCCCCGACCCCTTCGGCCGGCCCGGCACCCGGATGTACCGCACCGGCGACCTCGGCGTGCGCCGCCCCGACGGCGCGGTGCGCTACCTCGACCGCGCCGACCACCAGGTGAAGATCCGCGGCCACCGGATCGAACTCGGCGAGATCGACTCGGCACTGTCCGCGGTGGACGGCATCCGGCAGGTCGCCACGGTCGTCCGCGAGGACGTCCCCGGCAGCCCGCGCATCGTCTCGTACGCCGTGCCCCGGCCCGGCGCGGTGCCCGACCTGGACACCGCCCGCAAGCAGGTCGCGGAGCAACTGCCCGAGTACATGGTCCCGTCCGCGATCGTGTCGCTCGCCGCCCTGCCGCTCACCCCCAACGGCAAGCTCGACCGGGCCGCCCTGCCCGCCCCGCAGGCGGGCCGACGGGAGCGGCGCGAGCCGCGCACCGACCGCGAGCGCCTGCTCTGCCGCCTCTTCACCGAGGTGCTCGACGGACAGCAGGTGGGCATCGACGACAACTTCTTCGACCTGGGCGGCGACTCCATCGCCTCCACCCGGCTGGCCGGCCGGGCCCGGATCGCAGGCCTGTCCCTCACCCCACGGGACGTGTTCCGTCACCGCACCGTGGCGGCTCTGGCGGAAGTCGCCACCGAGACCGAGCCCGAGGCCGCCGTCGCCCCGCCGGCGGCGCCCCGGATCGAACTCGACGCCGACGAGCTCGCCGAACTCGAAGCGCACTGGAGAAGTGGGAAATGAAGCCGACCTCGTTCGACGCGATCTGGCCGTTGACGCCGCTGCAGGAGGGCATGCTCTTCCACGCCCTGTACGACGGCGGACAGGAGGGCGTCGACCATTACAACATGCAGCTCCCGATCGAGCTGACCGGACCGCTCGACCGGACCGCGCTGCGCCGCGCCTGCGAACTGGTCGTGGCCCGCCACCCCGCCCTGCGCGTCGGGTTCCTGCAGCGCCGCTCGGGCGAGCCGTTCCAGGCCGTGGCGTCCCAGGTGGAACTGCCGTGGACCGAGGCCGACCTCACCGGCCTCGACCCGGCCGGACAGCAGGCCCGGCTCCGGGAGGTGCTCACCGAGGAGCGCCACCGCCGCTTCGAGATGACCCAGCCGCCACTGCTGCGCTTCACCCTGGTCGCCCTGGCCGCCGACCGGCACGTCCTCGTGCTGACCAACCACCACATCCTGCTGGACGGCTGGTCGATGCCGGTGGTCGTCGAGGACCTGTTCCGGATCCTCACCCACGGCGGCGACGCCACCGCCCTGGACCCGGCGGTCTCCGTCGGCGACTACCTCGGCTGGCTGGGCGCCCGCAACCGCGGCGCCACCGAGGCCGCCTGGGGCAAGGCACTGGCCGGCCTGGAGGGCCCGACCCTGCTCGGCCGCGGCGCCGAACCGGCCGCCGGCGGCGTCTCCCAGCGCCGGATCCGCCTGGAACTCGACGAGGAACGCTCCCGCGCGCTGGCCGAGGCCGCCCGCGGCCGCAACCTCACCGTCAACACCGTGATCCAGGGCGCCTGGTCGCTGCTGCTCGCCCTGATGACCGGCAGCGACGACGTGGTCTTCGGCTGCACCGTCGCCGACCGCCCGGCCGCCGTCCCCGGCGTGGACCGGGTCGTCGGCCTGCTGATCAACACCGTCCCGGCCCGGGTCCGGATCGACCCCACCGAGCCGTTCGGCGCCCTGCTCGACCGCATCCAGGACGAGCAGTCCGAACTCGGCGAGCACTCCTGGCTCGGCCTCGCCGACATCCACCGGATCAGCGGCCACGACAGCCTGTTCGACACCACCCTCGCCTTCGAGAACTTCCCGCTGCCGGCCTCCGCCCGCGGCGTCGAAGTTGCCGGTCTGCGCCTCGCCCTTGCCGGTGAGGCCGTCGACGAGGTCCCGGAAGGCACCCACTACCCGCTCAGCCTCGCCGTCTTCCCCGGCCCGACCACCGTCTTCGAGCTCAACCACCGCCCCGACCTGTACCCGAAGGAGCGGGCCGAGGCCCTGCTGGAACGCCTCGCCCTGCTCGTCGGGCACGCCGTCGACCGGCCGGACACCCCGGTCGGCCGGCTGCCGCTGCTCACCGCCGAGGAACGCCGCCGCATCGACCGGGCCGCCGCCCCGGCCCCGGTCGCCACACCGCCCGGCACCCTGGTCGACCTGTTCGAGGCCCAGGCCGCCCGCACCCCGGACGCGCCCGCCGTCAGCTGCGGCGCCGAGAAGCTGACCTTCGCCGAACTCGACACCGCCGCCAACCGGCTCGCCCGGCAGCTGGTCGCCCGCGGCGCCGCCCCCGAACGGCCCGTGGTGATGGCCCTGCCGCGCACCGCCGGGGCCGTCGTTGCCCTGCTGGCGATCCTCAAGTCCGGTGCGGTGTACGTCCCGGTCGACCTGGAACAGCCCGTCGAGCGGATCGCCGCCGTCTTCGGCGAACTGCGCCCGCACCTCGTCGTCACCACCGCCGCGGCCGCCGCCCGGCTGCCCGGCGGCACCGAGCGGGTGCTGCCGGACGAACTCCCCCGGGAGGAGAACGGCGCCGTCCTCACCGACGCCGACCGGCTCGCCCCGCTGCGCCCGGACCACCTCGCCTACACCGTCTACACCTCCGGCTCCACCGGCCGCCCCAAGGGCGTCGCGATCGAACACCGGTCGCTGGCCAACATGTTCCACAGCCACCGCAACCACCTGTTCGAGCCGGAGCAGGCGGCGGCCGGCCGTCCGCTGCGCGCCGCGCTGACCAACTCCCTGGTGTTCGACGCCTCGTGGAGCCAGCTGCTGTGGATGGTCGGCGGCCACGAGCTGCACATGATCGAGGAGGAGCTGCGGGCCGACCCGCACGCCCTGCTCGACCACGTCACCCGGCACGGCATCGAGGTGCTGGACACCACGCCGAGCTTCGCCCGCCAGCTGATCGCCGAGGGACTGCTCGACGAGGGCCGTACGGTCCGCGTCCTCGCGCTCGGCGGCGAGGCCGTCGACGAGCCGCTGTGGCGGCGGCTGCGCGACACCCGGGGCCTGTCCGCGTACAACCTCTACGGGCCCGCCGAGTGCACCGTCGACCCGATGTACGCCCGCTTCGCGGCGCACGAGCACCCGGTGATCGGGGGCCCCGCCGACAACCTGCGGGCGCACCTGCTGGACGACGCGCTGCGGCCCGTCCCGCCGGGTGTGACCGGCGAGCTGTACCTGGCCGGCGCCGGCCTCGCCCGCGGCTACCTCGGGCAGCGGGTGCTCACTGCCGAGCGCTTCGTCGCCGACCCGTTCGGTGCGCCGGGCACCCGGATGTACCGCACCGGCGACCGCGCCCAGCGCGACGACGACGGCACCCTGGTCTTCCTCGGCCGCACCGACGACCAGATCAAGATCCGCGGCTTCCGGGTCGAACCGGGCGAGATCGAGGCCGTGCTGGCCGCCGCGCCCGAGGTGCGGCACGCCGTCGCGGTGGCCCGCGAGGACCGCCCCGGATCCCCGGTGCTGGTCGCCTACGTGGTCGCCGCGCCCGGCGCCACCGCGGACGGGCGGGCGCTGCGCGCCCGGGCCGCCGAGGTGCTGCCCGGCTACATGGTGCCGAGCGCCGTGGTCGTCCTGGACGAGCTGCCGACGACCGTCAACGGCAAGGTGGACAAGGCGGCGCTGCCCGCCGTCGGCTTCGAGGGCGACGGCGCGGGCGGCGAGCCGCGCGACGAGCAGGAGGAACTGCTCCACGGCCTGTTCGCCGAGGTGCTGCGGGTCGAGCGGATCGGCATCCACGACAACTTCTTCAACCTGGGCGGCGACTCACTGCTGTCCATGCGGCTCTCCGCGCTGGCCCGTCGGGCCGGGCTCGCGCTGAGCCCCCGGGACGTCTTCCTGCACCGCACGGTGGCCGCCCTGGCCGCCGCCGCCCGGGCCGCCGACGCCGGGGACACCGGCGCCGAACCGCCGGCCGACGGCCCGCTGCCGGAGCTGACCGCCGAGGAACGCGCCGAGGTCGACGCCGCCCATCCCGACGCCGTCGAGGTGTGGCCGCTGACCTCGCTCCAGCAGGGCATGAGCTTCCACGCCCTGCTCGCGCCCGACCGGGTCGACCCGTACGTCACCCAGCAGGTCTTCGACCTGGACGGGGAGGTGGCGCCCGCCGTCCTGCGCGCCGCCTTCGACACGGTCCTCGGCCGGCACGCCAACCTGCGCGCCCGCTTCGCGCGGCTGCGCTCCGGCCGGGCCGTGCAGGTGATCCCCGAGCGGGTCGAGGTGCCCTGGCGGGAGGTCGACCTCGCCGCCCTGGCCCCCGCGGAGCAGGACCGCCGGGTCGGGGAACTGGTCGCAGAGGAGCACGACCGGCCGTTCCCGATCGGCTCCGCCCCGCTGCTGCGGGCGCTGCTGGTCCGGCTCGCCGGGGACCGCCACGTCCTGGTCGTGACGGACCACCACATCCTGCTGGACGGCTGGTCGGTGCCGCTGTTCTACCGCGAGCTGTTCACCGCGTACGCCGCCGGCGGCTCCGCCGAGGGGCTGCCCGAGCCGGTGCCGTTCCGCCGGGTGCTCGCCTGGCTGGCCGGCCGGGACGGCGCGGCGGCCGAGCGGGCCTGGGCCGGGGCCCTCGCGGGCCTGGACGAGCCCACGCTGGTCGCCCCGCACGCCGACCTGTCGGTGCTCGCCGCGCAGGGCACCGCCCACGCGGTCCTGGACGCCGGATCCTCGGCCCGGATCACCGCCGCGGCCCGGGCCGCCGGGATCACCGTGAACACCCTGCTGAACGGCGCCTGGGCGATCGCCCTGGAGCGGCTGACCGGCCGGGGCGACGTCGTCTTCGGCGCCTCGGTGTCCGGGCGCTCCCCCGAGCTGCCCGGCATCGAGGACGCGATCGGCCTGGTCATGAACACCGTGCCGTTCCGGGCCGTGCTCGACCCGGCGGAGCCGCTGTCCGCCGCCCTGGTCCGGATGCAGACCGAGCAGTCCGAGCTGATCGCCCACCACCACCTCGGGCTGCCCGAGATCCAGCGGGCGGTCGGGCTCGGCGAACTCTTCGACACCATCGTCGGCTTCGAGAACGCCGGCATCGACCACGCCGAGGCGCGCGAGCCCGTCCCCGGCCTGGGCATCGGGCTGCGCGAGCCGTCCGTCCCCGGCTCCGCCCACTACCCGCTGCGGCTGCTGGTGCGCCCGGGCGAGCAGCTGGACGTCAAGCTCCACTACCGCACCGACCTGTACGGCGAGGCCGAGGCGGGCGACCTGCTGGCCTCGGTACTGCGGGTGCTGGAGACCTTCGCCGAGGCGCCGGGGACCCGGCTCGCCGCGCTGGACCTGCTGGCCGCGCCGACCCGGGAGGCCGTCCTGGAACGGTGGGCGGCGACCGCCCCCGCCACGCCCGCGGCCACCATCCCGGCGCTGTTCGCCGAGCGGGTCGCCGAGCACCCCGGGGCACCCGCCGTGCTGACCGGCACCGAGGAGCTGAGCTACGCCGAACTCGACGGCCGGTCCAACCGGCTGGCGCGCGTCCTGCTCTCGCACGGGGCCGGCCCGGAGCGCGTCGTCGCGGTCCTCCTGCCCCGCACCGCCGAACTGGTCACCACCATCCTGGCGATCTGGAAGAGCGGCTCCGTCCACATGCCGGTGGACACCGACTACCCGGCGGACCGGATCGGGTTCATGCTCACGGACGCCCGGCCGGACCTGATCCTGGCCGCGCCCGACGCCGTGGACGGGATCCCGGCGGAGCTGCGCGACCGGGTGGTGACCACGGACCGGCTGACCGCCCCGGCGGACACCCCGTCCGGTGAGGTCACCGACGCCGAGCGCGGCCGCCCGCTGCTGCCCGCCTGCGGCGCGTACATCATCTTCACCTCGGGCTCCACCGGCCGCCCCAAGGGCGTCCTGGTCACCCACGCCGGCCTGGCGAGCTTCCTCGCCACCCAGCGGCGCCACCTGGACCTCGGCCCCGGCCGCAAGGTGCTGTGGTTCGCCTCGCCCAGCTTCGACGGCGCCATGGGCGAGCTCAACACCGCGCTGCTGAGCGGCTCCTGCGTGGTCGTCGGCAGTTACGACGAGATGCTGCCCGGGCAGCCGCTGGCCGACTGGGTGGCCCGCACCGGCGTGCAGACCCTGACCATCCCGCCGTCCTCGCTGGCAGCGATGGCCGACGGCAGCCTCCCGGAAGGGATCACCCTCGTCACCGGCGGCGAGGTCCTGCCGCCCGAACTGGTGGCCCGCTGGGCCCCGGGCCGGCGGATGCTGAACATCTACGGCCCGACCGAGACGACGATCATCGCGACCGTCGGCGGACCGCTGGAGCCCGGCGTCGCCGTGTCGATCGGCGTCCCGGTGGTCGGCGCCCGGATCCGGGTCCTGGACCACTGCCTGCGCCCGCTGCCGGCCGGTGTGCCCGGCGAGGTGTACATCTCCGGCGCCGGCCTGGCCCGCGGCTACCTGCACCGGCCCGACCTCACCGCGAGCCGCTACGTCGCCGACCCGTTCGGCGCGCCGGGCGACCGGATGTACCGCACCGGCGACATCGCCCGCTGGCTGCCGGACGGCCGGCTGGACTACGTGCGCCGCGCCGACGACCAGGTGAAGCTGCGCGGCTTCCGGATCGAACCGGGCGAGATCGAGGCCGTGCTGGCCGCCGACCCGGGCGTGCGGCACGCCACCGTGCAGCTGCGCGAGGACACCCCCGGTTCGCGACAGCTGGTTGCCTACGTGGTCCCGGCCGGGCCGGACGGCACCGACCCCGCCGCGCTGCGCGAGCGGGTCGCCGCCCACCTGCCGGAGTACATGGTGCCGGCCGCCGTGGTCGAGATCCCCGAGCTGCCCACCACGCCGCACGGCAAGCTGGACCGGGCCGCGCTGCCCGCCCCCCGCTTCGCCGCGGCCGAGGGCAGCCGGGCGCCGCGCACCCCGCGCGAGGAACTGCTGCGGCAGCTGTTCGTCGACGTGCTCCAGGTCGAGCGGATCGGCATCGACGACAGCTTCTTCGCGCTCGGCGGCGACTCGATCATGTCGATCAAGCTGGTCACCGCGGCGCGCGAGGCCGGGCTGGAGATCTCCCCGCGGGACGTCTTCACCCACAAGTCCGTCGCCGAACTGGCCGCCGTGGTCACCGAGTCGGCGCCGCAGAGCGCCGACGAGGAGGCCGAGGAGCCGCTCGTCGACCTCGACCAGGACGAACTCGACGAGTTCATCGCCAAGTTCGCCCAAGAGGACTGACCGACCCGGGCGGCGGAGCCAGCCGGGACCCTGCTCGGCCCTCCGCCCGTGACACCGCCCCGCCGCCTGCCCCGGGCAGGCGGCACAGGACCATCCGTCCGCCACCCGGCCGAACCGGTCGGAGAACAGCAAGGGAACGCCCGATGACCCGTCACGAACCGTCCACTGCCACCGCTCCGACCCCGTTCCGGGGCCGGCTGGCCGAGTACACCCTGAGCGCGGACGAGGCCGCCGAACTGGCCCTCGCCGCACACAAGATCGCCGACGACTGCGGCAACCCGCTGGACGAGCAGTTCTACGACCGCGCCTGGCAGTTCGACCGGATGCTGCCGGTCGGCCTGCAGGCCTTCCTGGCCGACTTCCGCCGCCGCGAGCCCGCCGCCGCCTGCCTGGTGCACGGCCTCCCGGTGGACGACGTCGAACTCGGCCCGACCCCCGGGCACTGGCGCGACGCCATCGCGCTGGAATCGGCCCGCACCCAGGAGGCCATGCTCGCGCTGGTCGGCCTGGCCCTGGGCGAGCCCTTCGGCTGGGCCACCCTCCAGGAGGGCAGCATCATCCAGAACGTGCTGCCGATCCGCGGCGACGAGGACCGGCAGAGCGGCTACGGCAGCGAGGCCCTCCTGGAGTTCCACACCGAGGACGGCTTCCACCCCAACCGCTGCGACTACCTGATCCTGCTCGGCCTGCGCAACGCCGACGCGGTGCCGACCATCGTCGCCTCCGTCCGGGACGTCGAACTCGACGACCGCACCCGGGAGGTGCTCTCCCAGGACCGGTACCACATCCTCCCGGACACCGAGCACATCCGGCAGCTGGAGACCTCGGACCCCGGCCACCCGGCGCTCGCCAAGCTCCGCCGGATGGCCGACGACCCCGCGCCCACCAGCGCGCTGTTCGGCGACGGCCTCTCCCCGTACCTGCGCATCGACCTGCCGTTCATGCGCTGCGCCGGGGACGACCGGGAGGCCGTCGAGGCCCTGGACCGGCTGATGGCCGAGCTGACCCGGGTCCAGCAGGAGGTCGTGGTCGGCCCCGGCACCCTGCTGGTCGTGGACAACTACCAGGCCGCGCACGGCCGACGCTCCTTCAAGGCCCGCTACGACGGCACCGACCGCTGGCTGAAGAAGATCACCGTCAGCCGCAACCTCCGCCGCAACCTGGCCGGTTACGCCCCCGACCGGCACCGGGTCATCGTCTGATCCCGAGGGCCGGGCCCCGGCTCCGCACCCCGCACCCCGCACACCCAGCCGGGGCCCGGCCGCTCCGGCGGCCGGGCCCGGCGCCCCTCGAAAGGCCCTCTCCCCATGCGCACAGTCATCGTCTCCGGCGCCTCCAGCGGCATCGGGAAGGCCACCGCCGAGCGGTTCGCCGCCTCCGGCGACCACGTGGTGAACCTCGACGTCAGCAAGCCCGGGGCCCCGGCGGCGGACCTGGACGGCGGTCCCGGCACGGTGAGCTTCCTCGAGGTCGACGTCGCCGACTGGCAGGCGGTCAAGGAGGCCGTCGACGCCGTGCACGCCGCCCGGGGCGGCCTCGACGTGGTGATCGCCAACGCCGGCATCAGCATCCGCAGCAGCGTGCTGGAGCTGACCGAGGCCGACGTGCGGCGCGCCGTCGACGTCAACCTGGTCGGCGTGCTCGCCCTGTGGCGGCACTCGGCCCCGTACATGCTGGAGCAGGGCCACGGCGTGCTGCTCGCCACCGCCTCGGTCAACGGCAGCCGCGGCTACCCGCTCTACGCGCCGTACAACGCCACCAAGGCGGGCGTCGCCTCGCTCTGCCAGACCTTCGCCATGGAGCTCAGCCCGCTGGTGCGCACCGCGTGCGTCACCCCCGGCGCCGTCCTGACGCCGATGCAGCGCGCCGAGTACACCGACGCGATGCTCGACGAGGTCAACGAGCGCATCCCGGCGCGCCGGCACGCCTCCCCGGAGGAGATCGCCGGGGTCTTCCACTTCCTCGCCTCCGACCAGGCGACGTTCGTCACCGGCCAGGAGTTCGTGGTGGACGGCGGCGAGACGGCCGGCGCCACCACCGCGTTCTTCCCCGGCCCCCTCGCGCCGCAGCCGCGGCCCGACCAGGACGCTCCCGAAGGCGGCAAGTGACCATGGACACCCGTCCCGTCCAGGACCCCGACGAGCTGGACCGGATCGACCTCGCCGATCCCGTCCTGCACGCCACCCGCGACCTCACCGAGGTCTGGCGCCACCTGCGCGACGACGCCCCGCTGTACCGGCACCGCGAGACCGGACGCGGCGAGGGCTTCTGGGTCGTCACGCGCAGGGAGGACATGGAGACCCTCTACAAGGACAACGCCTCGTTCACCTCGGCGCACGGCAACATGCTGGAGACGCTGCAGGCGGACAACGACTCGGCGGTCGGCCAGATGCTGACCGTCACCGACGGCCCGGACCACACCGCGCTGCGCGGCATCCTCACCCGGCCGTTCACCCCGCGCGCGCTCACCGCCACCGTGGAGGCCGCGCGCAACGGCGTCCGGCAGCTGGTCCTCGAAGCCACCAAGTCCGAGCAGTGCGACTTCGGCCGGGACGTGGCCGCCGACATCCCGCTGGCGGCCATCTGCGACCTGCTCGGCGTGCCCGGGGAGGACCGCCCCAAGCTGATCCCGATGACCTCCGGCGCACTCGCCGCCACCGACGGCTCGCCGTCCGAGGAGGGCACCTGGGCGGCCCGCAACGACCTGCTGCTGTACATCTCCGAACTGGCCCGGCTGCGCACCCGAGAGCCGGGCGAGGACGTGGTCAGCGTGCTGGTCGAGCAGAGCGTCGGCGACCGCAGGCTCACCCGCGAGGAGGTGATCTTCAACTGCTACAGCATCATCATCGGCGGCCTGGAGACCACCCGGCTCGCCATGGTCGGCGGCGTGCACGCGCTGGCGCACCACCCCGAGCAGTGGGAGGCGCTGCGCAGCGGCGCGGTCTCCACCGACGCCGCGGTCGAGGAGATCCTCCGCTGGACCACGCCCACCCTGCACAGCGGTCGGCGGGCCACCGCCGACATGCTGCTGCACGGCGAGTTCATCGAGGCCGGCGACATCGTCACGATGTGGAACGGCTCCGCCAACCGGGACGAGCGGGTCTTCGACGCGCCGGACGAGTTCCGGCTGGACCGCGGCAACGCCAACAAGCACCTGACCTTCGCCCACGGCCCGCACTACTGCATGGGCGCGTACCTGGCGAAGGCCGAGCTGGCCGGGATGCTGGACGGACTGAAGGAGCACGTGGCGGAGATCCGCCCGGCCGGGGAACCGACCCGGGTCTACTCCAACTTCCTCAGCGGCTACGCCACCATGCCGGTCACCCTCGTGCCCAACTGACCTGCCGGGAACGGTGGATGACGGAAGGCGGCGCCGACATCGGGTCGGCGCCGCCTTCCGTCGTTCCCCGCGCTTCCCGGCCTGCGCCGAGCGCGTCGTTCCCGCGCTCCCGGATCAGCCCCGGGCGCCGTGCTCCAGCACGGCCTCCAGGCCGAAGTAGCGCCGGCTGACCCGGCACTCCTCCATGACGGCCTCCAGCCCCGGCAGGTACGCCTCCCGCTCGTCCAGCACCACGTCCCGGTCCAGGCGCTGCAGCAGCCGCCGCAGCACCAGGACGAGCCAGCCGGCGTCCGGCGCGGCGCCCCGGTTGTGCAGCCAGACGTGCACGCAGGAGGACGCGGCGTGGAAGACGCAGTGGTCCTCGGCGGTGCGCGAGCCGGCCACCGAGGACGCCTCGATGCCGTGCTCGGCGACGCGGCCGTACAGCGCGGCCCGGCGGCGGCCCAGCTCGGCCACCACCCCGGCCAGGTCCTCGGCCTGGCCCGGCGGGCACTCGGCCGCGGCGACCCGGGCCAGCTCCGCCACGGCGTCGCCCCAGCCCCGGGTGATCTCGTCCTGCCCGTTGGTCGCCAGGGCCAGCCTGTTGCCGTCCGGCTCCCAGACCGGCGCCTCGGCGGAGAGGTCGAACAGCCGGGCCAGCAGCTCCCCGGAGCCTTCGGCGGGCCGGTCCGCGAGCGGGGCCAGCGCGGCCAGCTGGGTCGCGATGTTGAACAGGTTGACGTGCGTCGTGCCCTCGAAGATCGAGGTGATGCAGTGGTCCCGGCGGATCTTCTGGAAGGCGCCGGAGGCGACCAGTTCGCGCAGGTAGCTGCGCGCGGCGAGGACCTTGGACATCTGCTCCAGGGTCTCCTCGCCGATCACCGGCACCAGGTACTTGACCACGGAGGACCACAGGGCCAGCCGCGCCGGCGCGAGGGTCAGGGCCCGGGCCACCGGGATCGCCACACAGTCGGAGACCAGCAGGTCCAGGTGGGCGTCGACGAGGTGCTGGCGGACCACCGGGATCCGGTGGATCGCGGCGCCGTACAGCCTGCGCTCGTGCGCGTAGTCCAGTCCGATCCGCAGCGCGGCGTCCATGCTGCCCAGCGACATGCCGCCGATCGCGGTGCGGGTGATCTGCAGGGTGCGGACGGTGTCGATCATCGCGCGGCCGGGCCGGCCGATGACCGCGCCGGCGGCGGGCACCCGGGCGGCGGTGAAGCGGACACCGCTGACGTCGTGGCCGCGCAGGCCCAGGGCGCGGACGATCGGCTTCGGTTCGATGCTCTCCGGGTCCAGTTCCTGCCTGTCGACCAGCAGCAGCACCGGTCCGCGCGGGCCCTGGGCCAGGACGGTGTAGAAGCGGGCCCGGTTGCCGTTGCCGACCGGCCACTTCTCGCCGTCCAGGACGTAGTGCTCGCCGTCGAGGACGGCGGTGGTGGCCGTGGTGGTCAGGTCGCTGCCGACCTCCGCCTCGGAGATGCCGAAGCACAGCTTGTCCCCCGCGGTCACCGCCTGGGCGATCCGCTTCCGCTGCTCGGGCGTCCCCCACAGCCACACCGGCTGGCAGCCGAGCATGCTGGAGCCGAACATCACGGCCATGGTGAGGTTCCGGCGCGCCAGCGAGCGGGTCACCGCCAGGACCGACTCCAGGTTGAGCATCCGCCCGCCGGCCACCTCCGGGACGAGCCGCTCCGGCAGCCCCCAGTCCAGGAGCAGCCGCTCCGCGCCCGGCGGGACCTCGTCGAGTTCCTCGTGCTCCACGACCTCCGCGAAGGAGAACGGGCCGGACGGGTCCAGCGGGTCGCCCAGCAACCCCTCGAGTTCGGCGGTGAGCTGCCGGGTCGGACGGGGAACGGAATTCGGCTCCATACGACTGGCTCCTGTGCACGGGATTGCGGAACGTCCGGCGGTGTTCCGGTGCAGTGTCGCCAGGGGGACTTCCGCTGTTCCAGGCAGGGGCGCAGGCAACTCATCATGCCTGCAAGTTGCCCAGTGAGTGCCTAGGTTTTCGAGTGACTCCCGCCCGAGAGTGTCCGTGTGGCAGTACGTCAATCCGAAGGGGCCCGGCGGCGATGACTACCGAATTCCACGACGAGCGGGAAACCGTGCTGTTCACCCTGGACCGGACCAGGGAGAGTCTGATGGAGGTCGACGCCGCGTTCAAGGCCAATCTCAACTGGAACTACGGCGAGCGCAACAATCGTCTCTGGGCGCTCTACGAGAAGAGCAAGATCGCGCAGTGGAACGCCGCCACGGATATCGACTGGAACCACGAGGTGCGGTTCGGCGCGGTCCTGGACGAGGGGCAGAGCACCGGACTGCAGAACTTCCGCGGAGCGGGCAGCCCGGTGCCCGAGGAACTGATCAACCAGTTCCGCTGGGAGTACCTGTCCTGGATGATCAGTCAGTTCCTGCACGGCGAACAGGGCGCCCTGGTCACCACCGCCCGGCTGGTGGAGACCGTGCCCGACATGGAGGCCAAGATCTACGCGGCCGCCCAGGTCGCCGACGAGGCGCGGCACGTCGAGGCGTACGCCAAGTACATCGACGAGAAGCTGCGCAACTCCTACCCGATCAACCCGGGCCTCAAGTCGCTGCTGCGCGACCTGTTGTCGGAGTCCGACTGGGACATCGTCTACCTCGGCATGCAGGTGATCGTCGAGGGCCTCGCCCTGGCGGCGACCCGGCTGGCGGGCACCGGCTTCGGCGAGCCGATCATCACCCAGATCACCCGGATGATCGCCCGCGACGAGGCGCGGCACATCGGCTTCGGCGTGGTCTCGCTCACCGGGATGTACGAGCAGATGAACAGCAAGGAGCGCTCGGAGCGGGAGGAGTTCCTGCTGGAGTCGATCTTCCTGATGTCCCGCCGCTTCCTGCTGCGCGAGGTGTGGGAGCGCATGGAGCTGGACGTCGAGGCCGGCATCACCTTCGCCATGAACGACCCGATGATGTTCGGCTACCGCCAGCTGCTGTTCCAGCAGGTGATCCACATCCTGCGGCAGGTCGGCCTGCTCAGCCCGAAGCTGCGCGACCTGTTCCTGAGCGAGCAGCTCGCCAAGCCGGAAGCCTTCGTCGGCATCAACTGACACGCAGTCCACCGACACCGAACGACCCGCGGGACGGACCCGCCGGCGGCCCGGACACGGGGAGTGCCGTGCCGCCGGCCCGTACGGCGCGCGGCCCGCACCAGACCGCCGTCACGAGAACGACCGGAACGAATCGGAGGGGCCGCGTGCCTGCGCAGCGCGACGACGTCGTCATCACCGGGCTCGGCGCCACCACGCCGCTGGGCGGCGACGCCCGGTCCACCTGGAAGGCACTGCTCGACGGGGTCTCGGCGGCGGTCGCGATCACCGATCCCTGGGCCGAGGACCTGCCGGTGCGGATCGCGGCCCCGGCCGCCGTGGAGCCGGCCCCGCTGATCGACCGGGTCCAGGCCCGGCGCACCGACCGTTCCGCGCAGTTCGCGCTGCTCGCCCAGCGCGAGGCCTGGCAGGACGCGGGCTTCGACGCGGCCGCGGGCGCGCCGGGACACCCGGAGTCCGAGCGCCTCGCGGTGGTCATCGGCAGCGGCATCGGCGGCCTGAGCACCCTGCTGCCCGCCCACGACCTGATCCGGGCCGGGGACACCCGCCGGGTCTCGCCGTTCACCCTGCCGATGCTGATGAACAACGCGGCGGCGGCGCTGTGCGCGCTGGAGCTCAACGCCACGGCGGTGGCCCACGCGCCGTCGACGGCCTGCGCGGCGGGCGCCGACGCGATCGCGGCCGGGCTGGACCTGATCCGCCTGGGCCGGGCCGACGTGGTGGTGGCCGGCGGCACGGAGGCGGTGATCAACCCGATGGCGATCACCGCCTTCGCGGCGATGAAGGCACTGTCCCGCAACAACGACGCCCCGGCCTGCGCCTCCCGGCCCTTCGACAAGAAGCGGGACGGCTTCGTCCTGGGCGAGGGCGCGGCCGTGCTGGTGCTGGAGTCCGGTGAGCACGCCCGGCGGCGCGGTGCCCGGATCTACGCCGAGTTCGCCGGGGCCGGGTCGAGCGCCGACGCGCACCACATCACCCGCCCGCACCCGGAGGGCGAGGGCATGGCGCGGGCCATCCGGCGCGCCCTCGCGGACGGCGGGGTGGAGCCGGCCGAGGTCGGCCACGTCAGCGCGCACGCCTCGTCGACCTCGGTGGGCGACGCGGCGGAGGCGCTGGCGATCAGGAGCGCGCTCGGCGGCGTGCGGCCGGCCGTGTCGGCGGTGAAGTCGTCCGCGGGGCACCTGATCGGCGCCTCCGGCTCGTTGGCCGCGGTGGCCACCGTCCTGGCCCTGTACCACCGCACCGCACCGCCCACCATCAACGTGGACGACCTGGACGACGCGATCGACCTGGACGTGGTGCGGGTGACGCCCCGCCCGCTGCCCGCCGGGCCGCTGGCGGCGCTCACCCAGAGCGCGGGGTTCGGCGGGCACAACACCGTGCTGGCCTTCCGCGCCGGGGCCTGATCCGCCCTCCCGGGCCCGCTCGGCCGCGGAGCCCGTGTCCGCGTCCGCCGGACACGTCACCGCCCCCGGACGGGCCACCGACTCGGGACACGTCACCGCCCCCGGGCCAGGCGGATCCTGGCCCGAGGGCGGTGACGCGGCGTCGGATCGGTGGTGGTGGCTCTCGGTCAGGACGCCGGCGGCCACTCGCCGCCGAGCGGGACGACGATGGACTCCAGGTGGTCGACGGTCGGCAGGGCGCCCTCGCCCTCGTCCAGGAGTTCCCGGACGAGCTCGACGATCTCGTGGACGGTCTCCAACGACGAGGCGCGCTCCTGGGGGAGGCTGTCGAACTCGAAGACGTCCTCAAGGGTGAGGCCCAGCTGGACCATCGCGAGCGAGTGGTAGCTCAGTTCGCTGACGAGCTTGGTGTCCGGACCGATCCGGTCCTTCTTGGTCGGTGCGATGAGGAGGACCAGCTGGCTGATCACGTCAGGGATCTGGTCGGAGGCGATGTCGGTCATGCATGGATCGTCGCCGCGCCGGGGTCCGACATTCCAGGCATCCGCTCCGGCAACGACTCGGCAAGATCGAACGTTCGGTGACCGGACCACCCCCGGGGGTGACGGATTGCCGTCGGTTTGCCTGGAGATCGGTCCGGTCTGCCCCCTATGCTCGGTGTCATGGACACCGGTGTTCCGGCGACTTCGTCGTCAACTCCCTGGATCGTCGGCCGTGTTGCGACGTCGCCGACCCGGCTGCGACTGATCTGCCTGCCGCAGGCCGGTGCCGGCGCCGGGGCCTTCGGCAGCTGGCGCGCGCACCTGCCGGCCGGGGTCGAGCTGGCACCGGTGGAGCTGCCCGGCCGCGGCACCCGGTCCGAGGAGCGGCTGCCCGACTCGCTGGAGGAGACCGCCGAGCAGCTGGTCGCCGCGCTCGCCGGGGAGTTCGAGGTCCCGTTCGTGCTCTTCGGCCACAGCCTGGGCGGACTGATCGCCCATCAGGTCACCCTGCTCCTGGAGCGGCGGGGCGGCCCGCTGCCGCTGGCGACCGTCGTGGCGGCCGCGCGCGCCCCGCACCTGCCGCCGGCGGAGAAGCTGTCCGAGCTGCGCGACGTCGAACTCCTGCGCTGGCTGGTCGGGCAGGACGCGATCCCGCGCGAGCTCTTCGCGTACCCGGACTTCCTGCGCACCGTGCTGGCCGGGATCCGGAAGGACTTCGCACTGGCCGACGCCCACGTCCTGCCGGCCCCCGACCCGGTGCGCACACCGTTGCACGTCCTCGGCGGCGTCAAGGACACCGTGGCGCCCGCCGAACACCTGCACCACTGGTCCGCCTGCGCGGCGGGGGAGTACTCGCTGGCCGTCCTGGAAGGTGGCCACGACTTCCCGCGCACCGCCCCGGACGCCGTGGTGGCCTCGCTCAGAGACCTTCTGCCACAAGGCACTTGGCCCGACCATCACCCTTAACACCACTGAGGTGGCTCAATGACGCTGTTGGCATCCTGGGGATCCCTGGCCGCTCAGCACTCGCCCTCGGACGACACGACGTTCGCGATTCTCAACGTGGCGTTCATCGTCCTGATCACGGCGATCGTCCTCGTCTCCCAGTTCAGCGTCCGCGACGTCAGGGCCCAGACCTTCCTGTGGGTCGCGATGCTCGTGCTGCGCGGTTTCCTGCCGCCGGGCCCGGCCGAGGCGACGACGACCAGCATCGTCTTCCTGGTCGTCGGCCTGGCGTTCTCGCTGGTCTTCGGCTACTACCGCGGTCTGACGATGCCCATGTGGCGCGACCAGACCGGCCGGCTGCTGCGCAAGGGCGGCCGGACCACCGCCAAGCTGTGGGTGGCGAACCTGGCCGAGCGGCTGATCGTCGGCGGCGTCGAAGTGGTGTTCTTCCACGGCCGGTTCAACGGCAACGGGGTCTGGCTCGGGGTCGGTGTGACGCTGGCCGTCCAGCAGGCCGTGATGATGCGCCGGGCTCCCGGCATCACCGAGGTGCGGCCCACCGGCCCCGGGTACACGATGCCCGCGGCCGAGGGCAGCGACGCCCGCGCGAACTGATCACGCGCCGCATTCACCGCGCGTAGCGCGAAGTGCTCCGGGGCCCGCGGCCCCGGAGCACTTCGCGTGCCGTCAGTCGGCGAGCGGCTCCAGCTCGAAGATCACGCTGTCCGCCGGGGTCACCACGCGGTGCGCCTCGACCAGGCGCCAGCCGCCCTCCTCGAACACCCCGTTCCACTCCTCCAGGGTCGGCAGGTAGGCACCCATCATGCGGTGCGCGACCTCGAAGCCCAGGGTGAAGACCGGGATCTCGGAGTCCGGGATGTCGGTGGTCATCGCGGTGTCGCCGAGCAGGAAGCGCTTGACGTTCGGGAACGCCTTGCGCAGCCCGCGCAGGGAGGCGATGCAGTTCTCCCGCGGCCAGAAGTCGTGGCCCATCAGGAAGGAGGTCAGGAGGTCGACGTCGGCGAACTCCGGGTGCGGCTGCGGGTTGGTGGCGTCGTCCTTGACGAAGGACACCCGGCCCTCGAAGCCGGCCTCCTTGGTGGAGGCCCGGGCCACGCCCAGCGCGCCCTCGGCGATGTCGATGCCGAGGCCGGTCGCGTTCGGGTTCTCCCGCAGCACGCTGATGATGCGCTCGCCGCTGCCGCAGCCGAGGTCGGCGATCTTGCCGAACTCGCCCACCGAGCCCAGGGCCTTCTTGAACACCGGGTCGAAGAAGTTGGCGTTGATGTCGCGGCAGGCGATCGCGATGGCGGCGGAGTCGCGGCGGTAGAAGTTGCCGACGCGGTTCTCGTTCTTCAGTACGGCCGGCATGTCGGCGAAGAGCGCCGCGCAGCCGCGGGACAGCCAGTGGTAGAACGCCTTGGCGCGGTAGACCTCGGCGAAGTTCACGTCGCTGACGATCAGGGAGCCCTGCCGCTGCACGATGCGGACGCTGGCCAGGGCCTGGAACATCCCCTCGACCGCGAACTGGTCGAGGTCGTTGCGTTCGGAGAACTCGGCGACGTCCAGCTTGTCCTGGTCCGCCAGTTCGTCGAGCGCCCCGACCTCCCAGGCGGCGCCGATCGCCGAGGAGGCGACGGTAGCGTTGAAGATGTCGGAGGCGGTCATTCTCGCAGCTCCGAGCACGAGGTTGTCGGTCACGTCCTTGTCCCCTCTAAGGAATGGAATCCGGCAGGCCGGACGGGAGGTCCGGCCGGGCTGGTGGTGATCACGGGCGCCGGGCGAGCAGGATCCGGTGCATCGGGGTGTCGACCAGCGCCGTCCTCACCAGGCCGGCCCGGTCGAGCCATTGGTCGTAGTCCGCCAGGGAGAAGGAGTCCCCGCCGCCGGTGACGAGCATCGACGCGGCGAACAGGCGGAAGAAGCGGTTCTGGATCGACTGGGCGTCGGTCTCGTCGTCCACGATGTGGTCGACGATCGCGACCACGCCGCCCTGGCGCACGGCCTGCGTCGCCCGCCGCATGAGCTCCTCGGAGCCCTCCGCCGTCTGCAGGTGGAAGATGTTCACCAGCAGGACCATGTCCTGGCCGGTGTGCCACTCCTCGGTGAAGAAGTTGCGCTCCACCGGTTCGAACCGGTCCTGCACGCCCAGCCGCTCCGCCTGCCCGCGGGCGATGGGCACGATCCGCGGGTGGTCCAGGCCGGTGGCCCGCAGTCCCCGGAAGCGCTGCAGGAGCAGCTGGCTGTAGATGCCGGTGCCGCAGCCGACGTCCAGCATCGTCCGGTCGGCCTCGCTCTTCCAGCCCTCCTCCTCCGCCAGGAGGTTGGCCAGCGACTCGACGATCGGCGGTGCCCAGAAGTTGATGCCGCGGGCCACCTGCTCGTAGTCCTCGGCGGACAGCTGGTTGGCCTGGTAGTCGCCGTCGGCGCCGCGGGCGGGCCGCTTGACGATGTCGGCGAGGTTGCGCCAGACGTCCCAGCCGATGGCCCGGTCGTAGCCGATCCGGCCGGCGAGGCTGTAGAGGCCGCCGGGCAGCAGGCACTCGGCCATGCCGTCCACCAGCCGGTAGGCGTCCTGACCGTCCTCGGTGCGCTCCCGCTGGACGATCTCGTAGCAGTACAGGCCGTCGAGCAGCACCCGCAGGCCGTGCGCGTCGGCGTCCAGCCGCTCGGCGAGGTCGGCCGGGGTGGCCGGGCCGTCCGCCAGGGCGACGAAGACACCGAGGTCGAATGCGGCCTCGATCATGCCGGGTGCGAACATCGCGATCAAGTGTTCGTAAACGCGATGTGACGCCCGGACGACGGCGCCGTCCCGGGGATCACCGATCAGTTTGGAACTGTCCACCAGGGGCGCCACACCGGTGTCCGACAGCGGAGTGCTCTCGTCCGACGTTTCGTCGGTTCTATTGTTGCGGAGGGAGGAGTCTATCGTGGTCATCGATCCCCATTTGCGCTCATGGCATTTCGCCGGGCAGTGCTGGATGAACCGCAGAGGCGTTTTCCGGAATGGCCGGAACGGCGAACCGGTCGATTCGATCGAATGATCGCCCGACGGCCGGGCCGGCCCGGAAGGGATTCCGGGCGCGGCGGTACGGCTGGCGTGGACGGAGAACGCCCCGACGAGCGGACGGTGTGAGTGTGGGTCGGCCTCAGGCCGGAATGGCGTTGACGTACTCGCGCATCATCCGGGGGACCCGGTACGCGTACTGGTGGCCGCGCTTCACCTGGACGACGGAGAAATCCACGAGGTCGGCCAGCACATCGATATTGCGGGAGGGCTCCCGGCCGCCGTCGACCGGCTCCTGCCGGACGTCGTCGATGGAGAATTCATCGGGAAAGCGGGAGAGCTGTCTGAGGGCCCGGCGCTGCCGGTCGTCGAGCAGCCCGTAGGCCCAGGCCAGGCTGCGGTGCAGCGAGCGGTGGTGGGACAGTCCGCCCACCTCGTCCTGTCCCAGGATCGGCAGGACCTGGCACTCGTCCACCAGGACGTGCAGGGGGACCGAGCGCATCCGGAAGGCGGCGTTCTCGATGGCGAGGGCGAGGCCGCCCAGCCGCCGGCAGAGCTCGACGACCTGCGGCATCTGGTCGCTGAGGTCCAGGGTGGGGACGACCGAGTGCACCCGGCGGCAGAACAGCTCGGCGGCGGGCGGGCACCCGTAGCTGCCCTCGGGGTAGTCGACCGACAGCGGCGACACCTCCCACAGGTCCGCCGGGATGGAGGCCGGCGCCCGCAGCGAGGTGATCAGGATGTGGAGCGCCGGGTGCCGGTCCAGCAGCATCCTGACCTGCCTGGTCACCGCGCCGATGACGTGCTCGGCGTTGTCGATGACGACCATCATCTGCAGCTCGGGGTTGGTCCTCGGGTCCCGGTCGTAGCCGTGCAGCAGGGTGTCGAGCGAGCGCTGCACCTCCGCCGAGGCCGCGGCGGCGTCGACGCTCTCGGGGGTCACCGAACCGAGTTCCAGGACCACCACGCCGTCGCGGAAACGGTCGAGCAGGTGGGCGGCCGAGTCCAGGGCCAGGCGGGTCTTCCCGACGCCGGCCGGTCCGGTGAGCACCAGCGGCCGGCCCGGCCGCAGGGTGGTCACCACGTGCAGCAGGTCGGCCTGGCGCCCGACGGTGATGTCCGTCTTGGGGCGCAGCCCCTGCCACCGGGCGTTGTCCGGAACCTCGACGACGTTGGTCAGCAGACCGGGTTCCAGCCGGGAGGACAGCATCCCGGCCGGGGCGCCCGCATTGGCAACGTGGGATATCAGGGTGTCCTGGCTGGTCGCCGCGGACAGCAGGGCGCCGACCAGGAGTTCCACGGAACTGCGCCGCGGATTCTTGATGGCGCCGGTTTCCAGATTGCGAATGGTGCGCACACTTACATTGGAATGCTCGGCTAACTGCTCCTGGCTCCAGCCGACCATCTTCCGTTGGGTTACTAACATGGAGCGAAGCTGATTGTTGTCCATTCCCCCGCGCTTCCTGCTGTTGTGAGCAGAATCCAAGTCAGAACTTAACACGCCGATGCGGCGCCAATCACTCCAAAACGATCACGGTCGGCCGCGCGGTCATGGCGGAGCCCATGCGAGAGCACTCGCGCCGGACCCGGGCCGTAATGTGTCGGAACCGTGGAAAAATGAGTCGAGGACGTGGTGGTGGTTTGTCGCTGCTGCTCGGGAGCGGTCTTTGGCGGTGAGGTGACCACAGCCCGATAGGCTACTCAAGCTACGTGCGAACGAGTGTACTACGCGGACTATTTCTGCGAACCTGCCGCTACGCTCGATTTGCCCCGTTTGGCACCGGCAACTCGTCGGCGCTTCCGGCAATTTCCGGCTGTTCTGCCGAGAGAATGCAGGCATTATCGGCCAGGGTGGCCGAATCCCACTGCCCCTTCCCGGCCGTGATCGGCCACCGCGCTGACGCGCCGTCACCCGACGGTCGGCCGCCCTTGACACGGCATACTCGTTCACCTGCGCACGTCGCAGTGGATACCTGGTGGAAACCTGGTTGAGACCGCCCACAGCCGAAGGATAAGAAGAGGAAATGACAACGCTCAAGGAGCAGCTGCACGAGGACCTCACGGCTGCCATCAGGGACCGGGACGAGCTGCGGTCGTCCACCATCCGGCTCACGCTGGCCGCCGTCACCAGCGAGGAGGTGGCGGGCAAGCAGAAGCGCGAGCTGTCCGACGCCGAGGTGTTGAAGGTGATCGGCCGCGAGTCGAAGAAGCGCCGGGAGGCCGCCGAGGCCTTCGACGGCGCCGGCCGGACCGACCAGGCCGCCCGGGAACGGGCCGAGGGCGAGGTGCTGGCGGGCTACCTGCCCAAGCAGCTCTCCGACGAGGAGCTGACCGCGATCGTGGCGGCCGCCGTCGCCGAGACCGGTGCCACCGGTCCGCAGGCGATGGGTGCCGTGATGAAGCTGGTGAAGCCGCAGGTGGACGGCCTGGCCGAGGGCGGCCGGGTCGCCGCCGCCGTGAAGGCCGCGCTGTCCTGATCGCGGACGGCCCGGGGCCGTCGGGTCAAGCCGGCTCTGGCCGGAATCGAGCGGCCCGTAGGGCCCGCTGACGGGCTCCCGCGGCCCCGACGGCCCGTCACCCCGGCAACACGCCGAAGGGGCGTCCTCCGAACCGGAGGACGCCCCTTCGCTACGTTCTGCGGGCCGGGCCGGGCCGGGCCCGGCCGCCCGGGTCAGCCGTTGCCGCCGCCGTGCTTGCCGCCGTTGCCGCCGCCGATCATGCCCGGCGGGAAGGTGAACCCGCCGCCGATCATCCCGCCGTTGCCGCCGCCGTTGCCGCCGCCGGGGTTGCCGCCGCCCTGCGGCGGCGGGGGGTTGCCCGCCGGCGGCTGGGGGTTCGGGTCGGCCGGGGGCGCGGTGGCACCGGCCGGCGGGGTGGCCGGCTGCGGGTCCGGGATGTCGATGGTCTGGATCGGCTCCATGGGCGAGCCCTGGAGGGCCTGGTTCATCGCCATCTGCCAGATCGGACCGGGACCGTCGGCGCCGAAGACCTCGTCGAAGTGCTTGCCGCCGATGTTGATGTTCTTCATCTTGACGCCGCCGGCCGGGCCGCCGAGCCAGACCGAGGTGGCCAGCGACGGGGTGTAGCCGCTGAACCAGGCGGCCTTCTTCTCGTCGGTGGTACCGGTCTTGCCGGCGATCTTGCGGCCGCCGTCCAGGCCGAGCGCGGCCGCGGTGCCCTTCTCGGTCACGTTCAGCAGGACGGTGTTGAGCTTGTCGGCGGTGTCCTCGGAGAAGGCCTGGCTGCACTGGGTCTGCGGGACCGGGAGCTCCTTGCCGTCCACCGTGCTGATCTTGTTGATCGCGATCGGGGTGCAGTACTTGCCGCGCGCGGCGAAGGTCGAGTAGACGTTCGCCATGGTCAGCGGGGAGAGCTCCAGGGTGCCCAGGACCATCGAGGGCACCTCGCGGAAGGCGTCGCCCTTGGCGGACTGGGTGATGCCCAGCTTGTTCGCCATCTGCTTCATCGCGCAGAGGCCGACCTGCTGCTCCATCTGCACGAAGTAGGTGTTGACCGAGCGGGCCATGGCCTCCTTCAGCTGGTAGGGGCCGACCTCGCTGTCCGACTCGTTCTTGACCGTCGCCTTGCCCTCGCCCGGCGTCGGGACGTTCTTCCAGGTGCCCGAGCAGGTGGACATCTGCGGGTACTCGATCTTGTTCTGGGAGGGGAACGCCTGGGTGGGCGCCATGCCCGACTCCAGCGCCGCCGCGGCCAGGATCGGCTTGAACGTCGAACCGGTCTGGAAGCCGTTGCCGCCGCCCATCGAGGCGTCCACGTTGAGGTTGACGACGGTCTGGTTCTTGTTCGGGTCCAGGCCGTACGGGCGGGTCTGGGCCATCGCCAGGATCTTGCCGGTGCCCGGCTCCATCATGGTCGCGGCCGCCGACACCGTGTCGGTCACGTTGACCTTCTTGGTGACGGCGTTCTGGGCCGCGGCCTGCTTGTCCGGGTCCAGCGTGGTGTAGATGTTCAGGCCGCCGGTGTCCCAGAGCTTCTTGCGCTCGTCGGCGCTCTTGCCGAAGGCCGGGTCCTGCTTGACCACGTGGCGGACGTAGTCGCAGAAGAAGCCCATCCCGGCCTGGGCGGTGATGCAGCCGTTCTGCGGGTCCTTGTACTTCAGGCCCAGCGGGGCGGCCTTCGCCTCCTTCGCCTCGTCGGCGGTGATGTGCTTGTTCTCCAGCATCTTGTCGATCACGACGTTGCGGCGCTTGACCGTGTTCTCGGGGTAGCGCACCGGGTCGTAGGACGACGGGTTCTGCACCATGCCGGCCAGCGTGGCGGCCTCGGCGACGGTCAGGTCCTTGTTGCTCTTGCTGAAGTAGCGCTGGGAGGCGGCCTCGACCCCGTAGGCCTGGTGGCCGTAGAAGGTGATGTTGAGGTAGTTGGTGAGGATCTGGTCCTTGCTCAGGTCCTCCTCCAGCTTGATGGCGACCTTGAGCTCCTGGATCTTGCGGCCCAGGGTCTTGCGCTGGGCCTCCAGGACGGCGGCCTGGTCGTCGCCGGCCTTCTCCACGTTGACGTTCTTCACGTACTGCTGGGTCAGCGTCGAGGCGCCCTGGGAGGCGGTGCCGCTCTCGGCGTTCTTGCTGACCGCGCGCAGGATGCCCTTGAGGTCGACGGCGCCGTGCTCGTAGAAGCGGGCGTCCTCGATGTCGACCTGGGCGTGCCGCATGAACGGCGACATCTGGTCGGCGGTGAGGACGGTGCGGTCGCGCTCGTAGACCTTGGCGATCAGCCCGCCCTTGGCGTCGAAGATCTGGGTCGCCTGGGTGAGCGGGGGCGTCTTGAAGTCGTCGGGGATGTTGTCGAAGCTCTCCGCCGTGTCCTTGGCGGTCAGCCCCATGGCGCCGACGGCCGGCAGGGCGAGCCCCGCCAGCAGGACTCCGGAGAGCACGCTGACGCCCAGGAACTTCACGCCGTTGCCGACGTGGTCCAACGGTGATCCGCCGGCCCGGCCGCGCGGAGCTCCGGTGTTGCCTGGGGGCTGGGGTGCCTGTGGGCGCTTCGGTGCCATGAGGAGAACCCTACGTCGCGGATTCCCGTACACAGGGGCAGGTGTTCCCCTAGGCTTGTCACAAGCTTGGTACAGCTTCGGTGCGTCAACATCATTCACTCTTGTGAGTGCAGAGAGTTGCCCGAATTGCCCCCGGATATCCGGATTTTGAGGCGGCTGAGGCCTCCTGTGCCCGCGTGAACGGTTGCTCTCCGTGATGGCTCCTGTGGCGAGAGTGGGGGCTCCGCCGTTGGCAAGGTGCGCGACCTGCGATCACTCCAACGAGTGAGCTGACCGATACCCATAGTCCAATCGGGTCATTCGAGATTGAGCCCGAAGGGGCTGTTGCAAGCTGTCGTTCTTCCGTAACGTCCTCAACTGGCAACGGTGAATATGCCGTTGCCGCCGTGGGGGAGCCTCGATACGGGAGAGGACGGCGCCGGGATGGGCTGGGTTGACGACTGGAGTGCGCAGGCCGCCTGCCGCACGAGTGATCCGGACGAACTGTTCGTCCAGGGGGCGGCGCAGAACCGCGCGAAGGCGGTGTGCAGCGGCTGCCCCGTGCGGACGGAGTGCCTCGCGGACGCCCTGGACAACCGGGTGGAGTTCGGGGTCTGGGGCGGGATGACGGAGCGCGAGCGGCGGGCACTGCTGCGCCGGCGCCCGACGGTCATCTCGTGGCGGAGGCTGCTGGAGACCGCCCGCACCGAGTACGAGGAGTCCCTCGCGACCGGTGTGATACTGACGGACTACGCACAGGCGGGCTGAGCAGCACCGCACCGGCCGAACCGGGGGGTCCGGGCCGGGCCGGCCCCGGGCGGAGCGCACGTCGCACCGCCCGCGGCCTCCTACCGCCGTCGAACCGCCTTGTCGCCGCCGTCCTGCGCGGCGTCGCCCGGGGCCGCGCCGCTGAGCCGGTCCCCGATGGCCCGCAGTCCGTCCAGGTCGTGCACGTCGCCCGGCAACGCCGGGACCTCCACGATCGGCACATCCGGGTAGACCGAGACGAAGCGGTCGCGGGTGCGGCGCTCCCGCCCCATGATCTGCATCCGCTCGGCGTGCAGTCGCAGCAGTCCGGCCGCGAGCAGCTCCGCCTCCGGCGAGGAGTGCTCCGAGCCGTTCTCCTCCAGCGCCTCCGCCGCCGCCAGCGCCCGCTCCGCGGTCAGCTGCGGGGCGCCCGTGCCGTGCACCCGGTTGAGCACCAGCCCGGCCAGCGGCATCCGGTCGGCGGCGAGCCGGTCCACGAAGTACGCCGCCTCGCGCAGTGCGTCCCGCTCCGGCGCCGCCACCACCAGGAACGCCGTGCCCGGCGCCTTGAGCAGCTGGTAGGTGCGGTCGGCGCGTTCGCGGAAGCCGCCGAACATCGAGTCCGTCGCACTGACGAAGGTCTGCACGTCGGTCAGCAGCTGGGCGCCGAAGATCTTGCCCAGGGTGCCGGTGAGCAGGCCCATCCCGGCGTTCAGGAACCGCATCGCGCTGCGCCCGCCGACCTTGGCCGGAGCGGTCAGGATCCGGATCACCCGGCCGTCCAGGAAGGACCCGAGCCGGTTGGGCGCGTCCAGGAAGTCCAGCGCCGAGCGCGACGGCGGGGTGTCCACGACGATCAGGTCCCACTCCTCGGCGTCCCGCAGCTGCCCGAGCTTCTCCATCGCCATGTACTCCTGCGTGCCCGCGAAGCCGGCCGACAGGGACTGGTAGAAGGGGTTCTCCAGGATCGCGCGAGCCCGTTCGGGTTCGGCGTGGGCCAGCACGACCTCGTCGAAGGTCCGCTTCATGTCCAGCATCATGGCCTGGAGCTCGCCCTCGCGCCGCCCGCCGTCCCCGTCCGGGTCGCGCAGCGGCGCCCCCTCCATCGCGGTGACGCCCTTCACCACCCGGGGGGTGTTGTCGAGCTCGGTCAGGCCCATCGACTGGGCGAGCCGGCGGGCCGGGTCGATGGTCAGCACCACGACCTTGCGGCCGCGTTCGGCGGCCCGCAGGCCGATCGCCGCGGCGGTGGTGGTCTTGCCGACGCCGCCGGACCCGCAGCAGACGACGATCCTGGTCCCCGGATCGTCGATCAGCTCGTCCACCGCGAGCCGCTTCCCGGTGCTCCGCACCCCGTTCGAGGTCATGCCGCCCCCTGCCGCTTCAGGTCGCCCGCCAGCCGGTAGAGCCCGCCGAGGTCCACGCCCTCGCTCAGCAGTGGCAGTTCGTACGTCGGGATCCGCAGCTGCTGCAGGTCGGCGCGCTGCGCGCGCTCCAGCTCGACCCGCTCGGCGTGCTCCCTGGCCTGCTCCAGCAACGGGTCGATCAGCGGCTCCACCGCGGCCCGGACCGTCTCCGGCTTGCGCGAGCGGCCCCCGAGCCCGGCCTCCCCGAGCGCCAGGGCGACGTCCTCGCGGTGGTCGCCGTCCACCGCGGACACCGCCGCCGCGTCGAGCACCGGCGGCCGGACCATGTTGACCAGCACCCCGCCCACCGGGAGCTTCGCCTCGCGCAGCTCCCCGATGCCGTCGACCGTCTCCTGCACCGGCATCTCCTCCAGCAGGGTGACCAGGTGCACCGCGGTCTCCGGGGACTTCAACACCCGCATCACGGCCTGCGCCTGAGTGTGTATCGGGCCGATCCGGGCCAGCCCGGCGACCTCGGCGTTGACGTTCAGGAACCGGGTCAGCCGCCCGGTCGGCGGGGCGTCCATCACCACCGCGTCGTAGCGGCGCCGGCCGTCCGGGTCCTTGCGCCGGGTCGCCTCGCAGGCCTTGCCGGTGAGCAGGACGTCCCGGACCCCGGGCGCGATGGTGGTCGCGAAGTCGACGAAGCCGACCTTCTGCAGCGCCTTGCCGGCCCGGCCGAGCTTGTAGAACATCTCCAGGTACTCGAGCAGCGCCTGCTCGGTGTCGATCGCCAGCGCGAAGACCTCGCCGGGCCGCGCCCCGCCCGCGGACGCCTCCGCGGCGGGCAGCCCCAGCTGCCGGCGGGAGACCGAGGCGATCCGGCGCTCCTCGTACGGCAGCGCGGCGATGCCGAACAGCTCGGCGATGCCCTGCCGGCCCTCGACCTCGATCAGCAGCACCCGGCCGCCTTCGGCCGCGAGCGCCAGGGCCAGCGCGGCGGCCAGCGTGGTCTTCCCGGTGCCGCCCTTGCCGCTGACCACGTGCAGCCGGACGCCCTCCCAGTCGGGATCGCGCCGGTCCGCCTGGCCGGGGGTGCGTGCCACGCTCCGTCTCCGTCCGTCTCCGTCCTACGGGCGTCCCCTCCTGACGAGGGTGCCCCTCACCAGGGTGCCCTCTCGCGAGGGTAACCAGGGACCGCGCCGGATGCCCGGAGCACCTGGGGGTGCCAGGCCTGATCATGCCCTCTTTGTGCTCCACCTCACACGCCGGTCCCCGTGCGGCGCCGATCGCCGCGGCGGCTCGTCTAGAGTCTGGCCATGACCAAGTGGGAATACATGACGGCGCCCCTGCTCGTGCACGCCACCAAGCAGATCCTGGACAACTTCGGCGAGGACGGCTGGGAGCTCGTCCAGGTCGTGCCCGGCCCGAACCCGGAGCAGCTGGTGGCCTACTTCAAGCGGGAGAAGAACGCATGAGCGTCGTCGAGTCGAAGCTCGCCGAGCTGGGCCTGACCCTGCCGCCGGTGGCCGCCCCGGTCGCCGCGTACGTGCCGGCCCTGCAGTCCGGCGAGTTCGTGTTCACCTCCGGCCAGCTCCCGGTCGTCGGTGGCAAGCTGCCGAGCACCGGCAAGGTCGGCGCCGAGGTGTCCCCGGAGGAGGCCAAGGAGCTCGCGCAGACCTGCGCGCTGAACGCCCTGGCCGCCGTGAAGTCCGTGATCGGCGACCTCGACCGGATCGAGCGGGTCGTCAAGGTCGTCGGCTTCGTCGCCTCCGCCCCCGACTTCACCGGCCAGCCGGGCGTCGTCAACGGCGCCAGCGAGCTGCTCGGCAAGGTCCTCGGCCCCGCGGGCGTGCACGCCCGCAGCGCGGTCGGCGTCGCGGTGCTGCCGCTGGACGCCCCGGTCGAGGTCGAGCTCCAGGTGCGCGTCAAGACGGTCTGAGTCCGATCACGGAGGCGGGGCCGGCCCTGGCCGACCCCGCCTCCGTGCGCTTAGCATCCGGGCATGGACCATCGAGCAACGACGCTCCCGATGCCGCCCGGCTGGCCCGCCCGGATCCGGGCGGTCGAATCCGGCGTGCTGACCCCGCCGGTGCCCAGGCCCGCCGCCACCGTCGTGCTGCTGCGCGACGCCGCTGCCGGCCCGGAGGCCTACCTGCTGCGCCGGCGCACCTCGATGGCCTTCGCGGCCGGGATGTACGCCTACCCGGGCGGCGGGGTGGACCCGCGGGACGCCGAGGTCGAGCCGGGCTGGGCCGGGCCCTCGCCCCGGGAGTGGGCGGACCGGCTCGGGGTGGACGAGCGGACGGCCCGGGCGGTGGTCTGCGCGGCGGTCCGCGAGACCTTCGAGGAGGCCGGCGTGCTGCTGGCCGGCCCGGACGCGGGGAGCGTCGCCGAGCCGCGCGACTGGTCCGCCGAGCGGGCCGCGCTGGAGGCGCACGAGCTGTCCCTCGCCGAGTTCCTCCGCGACCACGGTCTCGTGCTGCGCAGCGACCTGCTGGGCGGCTGGGCCCGCTGGATCACCCCCGAGTTCGAGGAGCGCCGCTACGACACCTGGTTCTTCGTGGCGGCCCTGCCGGCCGGCCAGCGGGCGGCCCTGGAGGTCGGCGAGGCCGACCGGGTCGCCTGGCTGAGCCCGGCCGAGGCGGTCCGGGGCCACCAGGAGGGCCGGTTCGGGATGCTGCCGCCGACCGTGACGGTGCTGCGCGAGCTGTCGTCGGTCCGCACCGCGGCCGAGGCGCTGGCCGCGGCCGCCGAACGTCCGCTGGAGCCCGTGCTGGGCCGGGCCGAGCTGCGCGGCGACCGCATGACGGTCCGCTGGCCCGGGTACGACGAGCTGACCATCGACGGGGAGTTCCCCGAGGGCTCCTGAACCGTCCGCGGAGGAGGCTTACCGGCACCGCCGCAGAACCGCACCGCCGCAGAACCGCACCACCGCAGAACCGCACCACCGCACGGAACCGCGCGAACCGCACCACGCAGAGAAAGGACCGACGCCCGATGACCCACAACGAGGTGGCTCGCCGGACGGCACCCGAGATGCCCGCCCGCCGCCTGACCCCCCGCACCCCGGCCTGTGACGACCAGGTCCCGTTCGTCGAGCCGACGCAGCGCGCCGTCGTCCGGGCGCTGCCGCTGCGGACCCTGCACCGCGACGGCGGAGGCGGCCGGTGAGCGGTCTCCTTCCCGGTGACCCCGCCGCCGTCGTCGGCGGCGAGGCCACCCCCCGGGCGCTGTGCGTGCTGGCGCCGAACCCGTCGCCGATGACGCTGGACGGCACCAACACCTGGCTGCTCTCCGAGCCCGGTTCGGACCTCGCCGTGGTGATCGACCCGGGCCCGCTGCACGAGGAGCACCTGCGCCGGGTGGTCGCCCTCGCCGAGGAACGGGGCAAGCGGGTCGCGCTGACCCTGCTCACCCACGGCCACGCCGACCACTCCGAGGGCGCGGCCCGCTTCGCCGAACTCACCGGCACCGAGGTGCGGGCCCTGGACCCGGCGCACCGGCTGGGCTCCGAGGGACTGGTGGGCGGTCAGCGCCTGGACGTCGGTGGGCTGGACCTGCGGGTGGTGGGCACCCCCGGCCACACCTCGGACTCACTGACCTTCCACCTGCCGGACGACGGCGCGATCCTCACCGGGGACACCGTGCTCGGCCGCGGCACCACGATGGTCGCCCACCCCGACGGGAGACTCGGGGACTACCTGGACTCGCTGCGCCGGCTGCACACGATGGCCTCCCACCACGGCGTGCGGACCGTTCTGCCCGGCCACGGCCCGGTGCTGGCGGACGCGCTCGGCGCCGTCGACTACTACCTGGCGCACCGGGCCAACCGGCTCGCACAGGTGGAGACCGCGGTCGAGGCGGGCTGCCGGACCGCGCCCGAGGTGGTGGCGCGGGTCTACGCCGACGTGGACCGGGCGCTCTGGCCGGCCGCGGAGCTGTCCGTCCGGGCGCAGCTGGAGTACCTGGAGGAGCACGGGCTGATCCCGGAACGGAGCTGACCGCCCGGACCGGGTGCCCGCACCGACGCCGAAGGGCCCGTCCGGACGGACGGGCCCTTCGCGGTGCTCGGAGCGTCAGCGCGAGCGGCGGGACAGCCGCTCGACGTCCAGCAGGACCACCGCGCGCGCCTCCAGCTTCAGCCAGCCGCGGCCGGCGAAGTCGGCGAGCGCCTTGTTGACCGTCTCGCGGGAGGCGCCGACCAGCTGGGCCAGCTCCTCCTGGGTGAGGTCGTGGGCGACGTGGATACCCTCCTCGGACTGCACGCCGAAGCGGCGGGAGAGGTCGAGCAGGGCCTTGGCGACGCGGCCGGGCACGTCGGAGAAGACCAGGTCGGACATCACGTCGTTGGTCCGGCGCAGTCGGCGGGCGATGGCCCGCAGCAGCGCGATGGAGACCTCGGGGCGGGCGTGCAGCCAGGGCTGCAGGTCGCCGTGGCCCAGGCCCAGCAGCTTGACCTCGGTCAGTGCGCTGGCGGTCGCGGTGCGCGGGCCCGGGTCGAACAGCGACAGCTCGCCGATCATCTCGCTGGGGCCGAGCACGGCGAGCATGTTCTCGCGACCGTCGGGCGAGGCGCGGTGCAGCTTGACCTTGCCCTCCGCGACGACGTACAGCCGGTCGCCCGGGTCGCCCTCGTGGAACAGCGACTCCCCACGGGCGAGGGTGACCTCGGTCATGGAAGCGCGCAGCTCGCCGGCCTGTTCGTCGTCGAGTGCCGCGAAGAGTGCGGCGCGCCGCAGAACGTCGTCCACGTGCTTCCTCCTTCTCGGCCGTGCGGCGGGTGGGCCGTCCGGCGCAAGTTCCGTTCAGTGTTCTGCGTCACCAAGCATGGCGCATGTCGCTCCGATCATATGAGGAGGGGGTGTGCCGAGGTGTGCCGTGCGGGGCCATTCGTACCGGCGGGTCATCGGCCGGGACATGTGGCGGGAGGCCCCGGACGGTTCCGGGGGGCCGTCATTGAACCCGCGCCCGTAGGGCGACGGCGGGCCGGTCAGGCGAGTGTCGGCCCGTCCTGGCCGAACAGCGCATCGCCGACTGCCGTGCGGGCGTGCAGGACGGCGTGACCCGCGCGGTGGGCGCTGGTCAGGCCGGCCGTGCGGAGGGCGGTGACGTGCTGCGAGACGCCGGCCGGGGACAGTCCGGTGCGGCGGGCCAGCTCGGTGGTCGAGGCCGGGGAGTCCAGCTCGGCCAGCAGCCGGGCGCGGGAGCGGCCGAGGACGCCGGCCAGCGCGTCGGTGCGGGCCGCCGCGCCCGGCCGGCGCTCCCACAGGGTGGCCGTGCCGCGCGCCGGGTAGATCAGCTGCGGCGGGTCGGGCGGCAGCACTCGGGTCAGCACCCGCGGCCAGGCGAAGGCCGAGGGCAGGAGCAGCAGCCCGGCGCCGGCGGTCAGCCGGGTGACCGCGCAGTGCCGCTGCTCCAGCAGCAGTGCGGTGCCGTCCCAGCGGACCGTCTCGTGCAGTTCTCCCAGCATCCGCGCGGTCCCGTGCTCGGCGGCCTGCCGGGAGCGGTGGAAGACGTCCGCCGCGAGCAGCGCCCGGATCCGGGCCCAGTACGGGGCGAGCGCCAGCTCCCAGTACGCCGCGAGGTCGGCGGCCAGCCGGGGCAGCTGCGCGGCCGGGTCGCGGTGCAGCGGCGCCAGGACGGCGGGCAGCCGGCCACCGGCCTCGGCGGCCAGGACGTCGAGGTCGGCCCGGACCTGTTCGGCGCCGGTGGCGGTGATCGCGGCCAGTTCCTCGGCGAGTGTGGGGGAGAAGCCGGCCGGGGCGGGGTTGAGGAAGTCCGGCAGGTGGCCGGTGGGCGGCACCAGCGCGGTCAGCCGTTCCGGTGCCGGTCCGGCGGCGGCCGACCGTTCGCGGACCTCCCCGGCCCAGCGGCGGTGCAGCGCCGGGACGGGGGAGCAGGCGAGGGCGCGCAGGCTGGTCACCACCTCCTGCATCGGTGAGACGGCGAACCGGGTCAACGCCAAGTCCTGTGCGGAGAAGTGCAGTTCGGTGCGCATGCGGGCCCCCTCCGCGGAAGATTCAGCCCCAGCTTAATCACTGGTCCGGGCGGGGCGGCCGGGCGCAGGATGCCTCCGTCCCCACCGATCCGTACGAAAGCCGGTGACACCCATGTCCACCACCCCCGAGTCCCGCGAGCGGGCGTTGCGGCTGCGCGAACTGGTCACGGACGGCGCACTCGTCCTGCCCAACGCCTGGGACGCGGGCAGCGCCGCCGTGATCGCCTCGGCCGGCGCCCGGGCGGTCGCCACCACCAGCGGCGGCGTCTCCTGGTCGCTCGGGCACGGCGACGGCCAGCGGCTCGACCGCGCGGCGGCGGTCGAGGCGGCCCGGCGGATCGTCGAGGCGGTCGACCTGCCGGTCACCGTCGACGCCGAGGGCGGGTACGGGCCGCTGCCCGCCGACGTGGCCGAGACCGTGACCGCCCTGGTCGGCGTGGGCGCGGTCGGCGTGAACCTGGAGGACTCGACGGCGGTCGGCGGCCCGCTCTTCCCGGTCGCCGCGCAGGCCGAGCGGTTGCGCGCGGCCCGTGCGGCGGCGGCCGCGGCCGGGCTGCCCGAGCTGGTGGTCAACGCCCGCACCGACGTCTTCCTGTTCGGGCTGGGCGGGCTCGACGACGTGCTGGCCCGGGCCGGGGCCTACGCCGGGGCGGGCGCCGACGGCCTGTTCGTCCCCGGGCTGCTGGACCTCGACGCCCTCACCGAGCTGTGCCGGCGCTCGGCGCTGCCGGTGAACGCGATGGCCGTCCCGGGCGGGCCGACCGTCGCCGAACTCGCCGCCACGGGCGTGCGGCGGATCAGCCTCGGCACCGGTCTCGCCCAGCTCGCGTACACCGCGGCCCGCCGCGCCGCCGCCGAACTGCTCGGCGCCGGGACGCTGACGGAACTCGACGGGGCGCTCGGCTTCGGCGAGCTGAACGGGCTGTACCGGGGCTGACGGCGGTCCGGGGGGCCGCCGGCCGCCCCGGGGCCTCAGCCCTGGAAGCCCAGTTCGGCGAGGGTCCGCTCGATCCGGGCGTGGTGCTCCGCCGCCCACTCGTCCAGGGTCTCGGCGGCCTCCTTGGCCAGCTTGGCCCGGGCGGCGTCCAGGACCCGGTCCCGCTCGGCGGCGGGCACCACCACGACGCCCTCCTCGTCGGCCACCACCACGTCGCCGGCCGCCACCAGGACACCGCCGCAGCGGACCGGGGCGCCGTGCGTGCCCAGCGCCTTCTTCGCCCCGGGGATCGGGATGACGCCGCGGGCGAAGACCGGGAAGCCCGCCTCCCGGACCTCGCCGAGGTCCCGGATCAGCCCGTCGGCGACGAAGGCCGTCACGCCCCGGCGCTGCGCCACGGCGCACACGTTGCCGCCGGCCAGCGCGTAGTCCAGGTCGCCGGACTCGACCACGATCACCGAGCCGGGCCCGGCCCGGTGGATCGCGGCGTGCAGCATCAGGTTGTCCCCGGGCGGGCACTGCACGGTGAAGGCCGGGCCGGCCACCCGGGGCATCCCGGCCCAGAGCGGGCGCATGCCGATGTCCATGACCTGGGCGCGGCCCAGGATGTCGGCCAGGGTGGTGGTGGGGATGTCCTTGAAGTCCACGTCCATGGGTCCTCGTTCTCCGATCATCGGTTCGTCGGAAGACTAGGGCCACCGCCCGCGACGCCGGGCGCCCCTCCCCCGGACGGAACGTCAGGGACGGGACGTCAGGCCCGTTCCCGGGGCGCGAGGTCGACCCCTCCCCGGGACGGAACCTCAGGCGAAGAACTTCTCCAGCTCCGGCACCAGCACCTCGGCCGCGACCTCGTGGGTCTGGTCGGCCAGCGTCCGGTACCCGGCGCCCGGCACGGCCGCGGCCACCGCGGCGGCCGGGGCCCGCAACAGCTCCGGGCTGGCGCCGCCGTCCAGCACCAGGGTCGGCACGGCGATCCGGGCCAGGACGTCGACCGGGACGGTCGCACCGGTCCGCGCGCCCAGCGCCGCCGCGTCGTAGGCCAGCGTCGGCGCGATCGCCTCGAACAGCGGCCACACCGGGGCGGTGCGCATCCCGGCCACCATCTCCGGGGGCATCCCGACGAAGGTCATGAAGGCCGCGACGGCGTCCCCGCGCCGTCCCTCGGCGAGCGCCGCCTCCAGCTCGGTGACGTAGCCGACGAAGCGGGCGCTCTGCTCGGCCCCGGTGCTGAAGGGCGGCTCGTAGACGGCCAGCCGGGTCATCGGGACGCCCGCGGCGGCGGCCCGCAGCGCGAGCGCGGCGCCCGAGGAGATGCCGAAGACGGCGGCCGAGCCGCCGGCCGCCGCGACCACGGCGGCCAGGTCCTCGATCTCGCGCTCCACGGCGAACGGCGCGGTGTCGCCGCTGCTGCCGCGGCCGCGCCGGTCGTACGCCCAGACGGTGTGGTGGGCGGCGAGCTGCTCGGCGACCGCGACGCCCGGGTCGAAGGCCCGGTGGGTGGTCGCCCCGTCCACCAGGACGACGGCCGGGCCGGAGCCGGTGACGGTGCAGGCGATGGTGGTGCCGTCGGTGGAGACCACGGTGCTCATGGGGTGTTCCTTCGTTCGGACGATCCGGTCGCAGGGGTAGACCGGTGTCCGCCGCGAAACTCATCGCTCCCGCCGAAGATCTTTTCCGGGGCGTCCACGGCCCCTCCTGCCCGCCGGCCTCACTCCGGACGACCAGGACCACCCTCGCCGAGGGCCGCGGTCCTGCTCGACAGCCCCGTGGGAACCATAGGACGCACCCCGGCGCGACGACCATGGGCGTGGTCCACGTTCCCGTCCGTGGAAAATCCACGATCTCGCCGAGGGGCCCTGACCTCCGGCCGCCCGGACCGGATCATGAGGCGCGGAAAGCCCTCGACGAAAAGGGAGAGCGTGGAAGTGGGAACGGACTCGAAGCTCCGGCGCATCGCATCGTGGCGCAGAACCGCCGTGGTATTTCCGCTGCTGTGCGGAATTCTGGCCTCCCCGGCCCAGTCGGTCTCGGCCGCGGCCCGCGCCGATTCCGCGGAACCCGCGAAGGAGCCGTCCATCGCGGTGCCGTACAAGGCCGCGGAACTGTGGCAGCGGGGAATCACCGGAAAAGGCGTGACGGTCGGCGTACTGGTCTCCTACGGAGATCCCCGACTGGCCGATTTCATCGCGCAGTACGACGAGGCGTACGGATTGCCGCCGGCCGACATCGTGAATCTCGAACCGCTGGGGAAAGTGCCGTCCTGCACCGACCCCGGGGTGAACACCGCGAACTGCCTCGCCTGGCAACAGGAGACCAGGACGGACGTGGCGATGATCCACTCGCTGGCCCCGGGGGCCCGCATCGCGGTGACCGCGATCCCGGTCGACGAGACCCAGGGCGAGACCGGGATGCCGGAGATGATGCGGGCCCTCGACTTCCTGACCGAGCACGGCATCGCCGACGTGGTCTCGATGAGCTTCGGGACGCCGGAGCAGAACTTCTCCGACCCCCGGTCGATCCACCGCCTCGGGCAGGCCTTCTCCCGCGCGGGCCGGGCCGGGGTGACGCTGGTGGCGTCCTCCGGGGACCACGGGCCGACCGGGCCGCTGCGCGACTCGCCCGACCGTACGTACGACCGGCGGGTGGTGGCCTGGCCGGCCTCCGACCCGCGGGTGACGGCGGTGGGCGCGGTGCAGCTGCACGTGGACCGCGACGGCAACCGGACCGCGCCCGACACGCTCTGGCCCCGGTCGGGCGCCGGCCACTCGTCGGCCTTCGCCCGGCCGTGGTGGCAGCGGTCCGTGGCGGACGGCGGGACGGCCGACGGCAGGGCGGTGGACGGCAGGACGGTGGACGGCGGCGAGGCGGACGGCCGCTCGATCCCCGACATCACCATGCAGGGCTCCCGCGGCAGCTCCCAGTCCGCGGCCCTCTTCGCCGGCGTGGCGGCCCTCGCGGTCCAGCAGCACGGCGGCCGGCTGGGCGACATCAACCCCCTGCTGTACCGGCTCGGCCGGCACGGTGCGGCGGCCGGAATCACCGATGTCACCGAGGGTTGCAATGACTACGGCGGAGTTCCCGGCTTCGCCGCCGGTACGGGCTTCGACACCGCGAGTGGTTGGGGCACGGTGGATGTTCCCTCCTTCGTCCGCGCACTGGCCGGATCCGATCGCTGAGCCGCAGGTCGCGGCCGCTGCCGCGGATTGCCCGGTACGGTGCGCCGGCCGGGGCAATTCCACGAGTCCGGGGAATTGGCCGCGATTGCGGCCGGTCCGGAGACGGTCGACCGGCAGCGGAAATCCATCATTTCCGGTCAATGACTGTGTGTTAACGGGATATTGCTGACGGGAACTATGCTCTGGGTGAGGCGTGCGGGGGCCGCGTCGTCGTGCGAAGCGGGCCCCGCGCGCCGATGGCGGGCCGAATCGTCTACCGGGAGCTGACATTGGGTCACAGTGCGTACCGAATCGACGGTGATCGTCACTCGCGGCGGCCGGCCGGGCGTCGAACGTCCCGGATGGCCGGCGACCCCTTGTCGAGACTCACCCAGGGCATCGTCGTCATGGTGGCGGTCGGCTTCTTCGTCGCCTCGGTGGTGGCCACCGTCCGCAACCACGACGGCCTGGTGTACCAACTGTCGGCCGTCGTCGTCCTGTTGCTGCTGCTCGGCTTCCAGATCATGCACGCCGGTCCGTGGCGGCTGGAGCGGCTCTGGTGGCCGTGGAGCCTGTTCGCCCACGGGGTGCTCACCTACCTGCCGTTCCTGGTGTTCGACGGCTCGTGGGTCGGCATCCCCGGCTCCTTCGCCGGTTCGGTGCTGCTGACCGTCGCCGCGCCCCGCTCCTGGATCCTCTTCGGCGCCCTGGCGGCGGGCCAGTACCCGCTCTGCGCGGCCCTGGACGGGAACTTCGGCCAGTGCGTCAACGCCGTCGTCTCCACCGTCGTGGGCGGCATCGTCGTGTACGGCGTGGCCCGACTCGCCGATCTGACGGCCGAGTTGCGGGCCGCCCGGACGGAGCTGGCGGAGCGCGCGGTGGACCAGGAGCGGCTGCGCTTCGCGCGCGACCTGCACGACCTGCTCGGCTACAGCCTCTCGGTGGCGGCGCTGAAGTGCCAACTCGCCCAGCGGCTGGCCCTGGAGGACCCGGCGCGGGCCCGCGCCGAGATGTCCGAGGTGCTGGTGATGGTGCGTCAGGCGATGTCGGACGCCCGCTGGATCTCCAGCGGCGACCTCCAGATGTCCCTGGCGCGGGAGTCCCGGTCGGCCGTCGCGGCGCTGCGGGCGGCCGGGATCAGCGCCGACGCCGACCTGGACTGCGGCGTGCTGCGGCTCGAACTGGACGCGGTGCTGGCCACCGTGGTGCGGGAGGCGGTCACCAACATGCTGCGGCACAGCGTGCCCGGGCACTGCGAGATCCGGGCCGACCGGGACGAGCGCGGCACCGTGCGCCTGGTGGTGTCCAACGACGGCGTCCCGGCCGACGGCGGACCGGCGGAGCCGGGCGGCGGGCGCGGCCTGGAGAACCTCACCGAGCGGCTGCTGGCCGTCGGCGGTCGGCTGACCGCCGAGCGGGACGATTCCGGCTGGTTCCACCTCTCGGCGGTCGTCGAGGCCTCGTCCGCCCCGAAGGCTTCGGTCCGGGCGGCCCGGGAGGCCGGATCCGAGCGAGCCTCCAGCGCGGCCTGACACCCGGCACCGCAGGGAGCGTGCGGCCTACTCGCGCACCCCCATCGCCTCGACCGGTTCCCTCCGCAGCGCCAGCCGGGTGGTCAGCAGGACGGTGCCGACCCCCAGCAGCGCCGCCCCGCCCAGCACCGCGGCCTCCCAACTCCCCGGCAGCGACGGCCAGGCCGTGCCGGTGAGCGCGAGGCTGACCGGCACCAGGACGGCCGCGGTGACCGCGGCGCCGAGGGCGAGCGCCACGGCGACGGTGATCCCGCCCTCCCAGGCCATCATCCGCAGCACCTGGCGGCGCGTGGTGCCCACCAGCCGCAGCAGCGCGAACTCGCGCAGCCGCTCGGTCGTGGCCATCACCAGGGTGTTGACGACGGCGATGGCGGTGAACAGGCTGATCATGCCGAGCAGTAGCCGGCCGACCGCGGTGGCCGCCTGCTGCTGGTGCCGACGCGCCGCGTCGTAGTCCGCCCGGTCGCTGATCCGGGCCATCGGGTAGGCCGACCGGAGGCCCTGGAGCTCCCGGCCCACCTGCTGCGGGTCGGCGCCGGGGGCGGTGCGGACCAGCACGGTCGGTGCGAGCAGGTCCGGCGTGTGCGCGGCGGCGAAGCCGGTGGGCAGCAGCGCTCCGGCGAACCGCGCGTCACGGTCGTAGACGGCGACGACCGTGGCGGTGCCGTCGCTGCCGTCCTCCCACTGGATCCGGACCGTGGAGCCGACGCCGACGCCGAGACGGGAGGCGGTCTGCTGCCCCAGCGCGATGCTCTCGCCGCGCAGCCGGTCCAGTGAGCCCGCCGTCACCCCGGGATCGACCAGCTGCTCCAGCCCCTGCGGGTCGACGATCCGGGCGTCCACCCCGTGGGTACCGGCGGTGTCCGAGGTGTTGCCGGACACCATGACGACGCTGGACACCAGGCCGCCGGCCGCCCCGACCCCGGGCAACTTCCTCACGGCGTCGGTGAATTCGGCCGGAAGGCCGATGTCGCCCGCCTGGACGACGTGGTCGGCCAGCAGCCGTCGGCCGTCCTCGGCCACGTTGGCCTGCGCCTTGACGACCGGGACGAACAGCACGGTGCCGGTGAAGGCCACCGCCAGCACCAGCGGGGTGACGGCGGCGGCGAACCGGCGGGGCTGGGCCCGCAGGGCGGCGGAGGCGAGGAATCCGGCGACGGGGAAGAGCCGGCCCACCGGCCCGCCGATCGCCACACTGGCGACCCGGCCGATCAGCGGGCCGATCAGCGCGACCCCGAGCAGCAGTACCAGCACCATGCCCTCGGCCGTGCCGGCGCCGCTGCGGCCGTCCGTCGAGCCGGCCAGCACCGCGCCGCACACGGTGAGGGTCACCAGCCCGAGCGCGGTGCGGATCCGGCCGATGCCGGGCGGCGGCGCCGAGGAGTCGCGCAGCGCCTGGGTGGGCTCGACCCGGGAGGCCCGGCGCGCGGCGGCCCAGACCGCCAGCTGCGCGGTGACGACGACGACGCCGAGGACGATCAGCGGGGCGGTCGGCCCGACGTGCAGCGGCACGTCCGAGCCGACCACCCCGCGGTCGACCAGTTCGCCCCGCAGCAGCGCGGCCAGGCCGACCCCGAGCGGGACGCCGACGACCGCGGCCGCGAGTGTCAGCACCAGCGTCTCCAGCGCGATCATCCGCCGTACCTGGCCGCTGGTGGCGCCGACCGCCCGCAGCAGGGCCATCTCCCGCATCCGTTGCTGGACGGAGAGTGCGAGCGCCCCGGCGACCACGAAGACCGAGACGAACAGCGACAGCACGCCCATCGTCCCGGCGAGCGAGGACAGGCCGTCCCCGGGCCCGGGAGCGCCGTAGAACTCCAGCTCGGCGCGGTCGTCGCCGGTGCGCGCCCGGGGTCCGGACCCGTCGTCGTCGCCGTTCTGCGGTCGGGTCGCGGCCACCGCCTGTCCGGCCTGCTCGGCCAGTGCCCGAAGGTCGGTTCCCTCCGCGGCGATGATGCCGATCGCGTTCGCGCCGGTCGTCGTCCCGGCGAGCCGGGCGGCCTGCTCGGGGCTGAAGAAGAGTGCGCTCTGCCGGGACAGCTCCTGCGCTGGCGAGGCCAGTCCGGCCACGGTGTAGGGGCGGGGCGCCGAGGTGGTGGCCAGTCGTACGGTGCCGCCGGCCGTGACCCCGGCGCGGGCGGCGGTGGCGGCGTCCAGGACCACCTCGTCGGGCCCGGCCGGGGCGCGGCCGGAGGTCAGCCGGAACGGGGCCAGGACGGCGCTCGTCCAGGAGTGCCCGAGCGAGGGGCCGCCCTGCGGACCGGACAGGACCTTTCCGTCCGCCGTGATGACCGCCGCCGGGAAGGAGACCTCCGGGACGGCGGCCGTGACGCCGGGCAGTCGGGAGAGCCGGGCGACCAGCGGTCCGGCGTCGGGGACGCGGGTGGGGTCGCCGACCACGACCGGGGCCGCGGCGTAGCGCTCGGCGGACCTGCCGGTGCGCAGGGCGGACTCCAGCAGGACGCCGCAGGCGGCGGTGAGGACGAGGGCGAAGGCGAGCGCGGTGAAGGCGCCGGCGAAGCCCGCCTTCCGCGCGCGCACCGTCTGCCAGGCCAGCAGGAGCATGTCGTCAGCGCCTTCCGAGGATGGTCATCCGCTCGGCGACCCGTTCGGGCGTGGGCCCGTCCAGGACCTCGGCGAAGGCGCCGTCGGCCAGGAAGTAGACCTGGTCCGCGTAGGAGGCGGCGACCGGGTCGTGGGTCACCATGACGACGGTCTGGCCCATCCCGTCGACCACGTGCCGGAGCAGCCGCAGGACCTCGGTCCCGGTGGTGCTGTCCAGGGCGCCGGTGGGTTCGTCCGCGAAGACCACCTCGGGCCGGGTCACCAGGGCCCGGGCGATCGCCACCCGCTGCTGCTGGCCGCCGGACAGCTGGGTGGGAAGGTGCCGCACCCGCTCGGTCAGACCGGTCCGTTCGACGATCTCCGCCAGCCAGGCCTTGTCCGCCCGGCGCTTGGCCAGCCGCAGCGGCAGGGTGATGTTCTGTTCGACCGTCAGCGACGGCAGCAGGTTGAAGGCCTGGAAGACGAAGCCGATCCGTTGGCGCCGCAGGATCGTCAGTTCGTTCGGGGACAGCGCCGCCAGGTCCCGGCCGGCCAGCCGGACCCGGCCGGAGGTCGGCCGGTCGAGCCCTGCGGCGCAGTGCAGGAAGGTGCTCTTCCCGGATCCGGACGGCCCCATCACCGCGGTGAACCCGCCGCGCCGGAACTCCATCGACACCCCGCGCAGGGCGTGCACGGCCCCCGCCCCCTGCCCGTACACCTTGCTCACCCCGTCGAGCCGGACCGCCGGGTCCGGGTCGGAAACGGAATGGTCCTGTTCCGGATCGTTGGAATCCGCAGTCCGCGAGAAAACGGGAATCCCCTCCTCGATGCGCCGCCCTGCCCCTTATCGCCGGCCAGCCTAGCCAAATCCGCAGACCGGCGTAACGGCCGGACCGGCCGACGGGCCCGTCCGGCCGCCGGGGAAGGGCCCCGGGCGGCCGGGGGATGGGCAATCCACGGGCTGACCCATGCGAATCGCATGGGGCATTCCATGGAGTACGGCGTGGCCAAAGTCCTGTTCGGGTGCAAGGATCGACCTTGTTCGAAGTAATCAAACACGGACCGCCGGGAACCGGGTCGATCGACTCTCCCGTGCCGTCGTCCGGAGTTCCGTCGGCACGGCCGATGTTTTCGGCCGAGATTTCCCGCCGATTCCTTCCGAGTCATTCGGATCAATTCGACGTTTTTCGGAGCGGTCACGGGGGTGGCGAATGTCAAAGAATTACGACGTGTACTGCATGGCCGATCCGACGTTCTTCGACTCGCCCGCCGGGCTGAAGGAGGAGGGCCTCGAATTCGCCCTCTCCGGCCGGCCGGTGCCCGAGGGCTGGAGCAGGATCCCGCACGGCGACTGGGTGCTGTTCCGCCCCGAGGGCGGGGATCCGCTGCCGAAGCAGGGCTGGAAGATCCACACCTCCGGCCGGCAGCAGAACGCCGACCTGATCCTCGACGCGGTGGCGGACCACTGCCACGCCGAACGCATCCCGTTCAAGCACCTCGCCGGCCGGCACATCCTGCAGACCCGGAACATGAAGTACGCCCACCGGGGCGCCAGCGGAAAGCTCGTCACCGTCTACCCGCGTGACGAGGCCCAGCTGAAGGCCGTGCTGGACGCGCTGGACGCCTGCATCGGCGGTGAGGCCGGCCCGTACATCCTGAGCGACCTGCGCTGGAACGAGGGCCCGCTCTACGTGCGGTACGGCGGCTTCACCGAGCGGCACATGGTCTCTGAACAGGGCGCGCTCGTCCAGGCCATCGAGGCGCCCGACGGCACCCTGGTGCCGGACAGGCGCGAGCCGGTCTTCCACGTCCCGGAGTGGGTGGAGCTGCCGGACTTCCTGGCGCCGCAGTTGGCGGCGCGGAAGCGGGAGACCGTCGAAGGCCTGCCGTACCGGATCGAGAAGGCGCTGCACTTCTCCAACGGCGGCGGCCTCTACACCGGCGTGGACACCCGCACCGGCGCGCAGATCGTGCTCAAGGAGGCCCGGGCCTACGCGGGCCTGACCAACGACGGCAAGGACGCGGTCGAGCGGCTCCGGCACGAGCGGGACATCCTCGAACGGCTCGCCGGGCTGAGCGTCGTGCCCAAGGTGATCGACTACTTCGTGGTCGGTGACCACCACTTCCTGGTCGAGGAGTTCCTCGACGGCCAGCCGCTGAACAAGTTCTTCGGCCGGCGCTACCCGTACAACGGCTCCCGGACGGACCGGGCCGAGATCGCCGAGTACACGGACTGGGCGCTCGGGATCTGCCGGGCCGTCGAGGAGGCGGTCGACGCGGTGCACGGACGCGGCGTCGTCTTCGGCGACCTGCACCCCTTCAACGTCATGGTCCGCCCGGACGGCAGCGTCGCACTGATCGACTACGAGGTCGCGGCGCCGGTGGAGGCGCAGACCAAGCCCGCGCTCGGCAACCCCGCCTACGCGGCGCCGCGCGACCGGACCGGCTTCGCCGTCGACCAGTACGCCCTGGGCTGCATCAGGCTCGCGATGTTCATGCCGCTGACCGCGATGCTCCGCCAGAGCCTCGGCAAGGCCCGGCATCTGGCGGACGAGATCGCCGAGCGGTTCCCGGTGCCGCGCGAGTTCCTCGACGCGGCGGTGCGGGACATCCTCGGCCCGGCCGACGGGAACGGATCCGGCCGGCCCGCGCGGCCGTCCACCGGCACCCCCGCGACGGTCTTCGACCCGGCCGTCCTGCCCCTGCCGACGCCGGACCGGTCCGTCTGGGCCGCCACCCGTGACTCACTGGCCGGCGCCATCCTGGCGAGCGCCACCCCGGACCGCGACGACCGGCTGTTCCCCGGTGACATCGAGCAGTTCAGCACCGGCGGGCTCAATCTCGCGCACGGCGCCGCCGGAGTGCTGTACGCGCTGGACGCGACCGGTGCCGGCCGCTTCCCGGAGCACGAGCAGTGGCTGCTGGACCGCGCCCTGCGCAAGGACGCCCGGGCCCGCTTGGGCTTCTACGACGGTCTGCACGGCGTGGCCCACGTGCTCGACCGGCTCGGCCACCGCGCCGACGCGCTGAAGGTCCTGGAGCTCTGCCTCGCCGAGGGCTGGGAGCGCCTGGGCACCGACCTGCAGAGCGGCCTGTCCGGCCTCGCGCTCAACCTCGCGCACTTCGCCGACGCCACCGGGGAGTCCTCGCTGGGCGAGGCCGCCGTCCGGGCCGCCGACCTGGTCGCCGGACAGCTCGGCGGCGCCGAGGACGTGCCCGACACCAGCGGCGGCCGCCACCCGCACGCCGGGCTGATGCGCGGCTCCGCCGGGCCGGCCCTGGTGTTCGTCCGGATGTACGAACGGACCGGCGACCGGGCCTACCTGGACCTGGCCGCCACCGCCCTGCGGCAGGACCTGCGCCGCTGCCTGACCCGCGCCGACGGCGCGGTCCACGTCAACGAGGGCTGGCGCTCGATGCCCTACCTCGCGACCGGCAGCGCGGGCCTGGGGATCGTCCTGGAGCGCTACCTGGCGCACCGCGAGGACGAGCAGTTCCGCGTCGCCGCCGACGGCGTGCGGATCTCCTCGCAGTCCGAGCACTACGTCCTGTCCGGCCTGTTCAACGGCCGGGCCGGCATCATGCAGCACCTCGTCGAGACGTCCCGGCTCCCGCAGCCGGCCGACGATCCGGACGTGGCGGCGCAGATCAGGGCGCTGTCCCTGCACGCGCTCGCCTACCAGGGGCACCTCGCCTACCCCGGCGAGCAGCTGCTCCGGCTGTCGATGGACCTCGCCACCGGCTCCGCGGGCGTGCTGTTCGCCCTCGGCGCGGCGCTCGGCGACACCCGGGTCCACCTGCCGTTCCTCGGGCCGGCCCGGACCCCCTGACCCGGCCGGCCCGCAAGACCGGCGCACGGGCGCGCGCCGCCCGAACCGGCACCCGCCCGTGCGCCCCCACCGACTGCCCTTCCGGTCCCGGAAGGGTGCCCGCCAGGGCGAAACCGGTATCCAACGGAAAGGAAGAGAACCATGGCACTGCTTGACCTGCAGACGATGGAGCTGCCCGCCGAGGCCGAGGAGCTGGCCCCCATGGGTAGCGGTCAGAGCACCGACTGCTCGAACTCCAGCTGGCTGTGGTGCAACTGACCCTGACCTCCGGGTCGGGTCGGAACACCCCCGCACGGCTTCACTGACCACCGCACGACACACCAGAGAGGACAGGACCATGGCGCTGCTTGACCTTCAGGCGATGGAGCTTCCCGAGGCCGAGGAGATGGCCCCGATGGACAGCGGCAAGAGCACCGACTGCTCGAACTCCAGCTGGCTGTGGTGCAACTGACGCCGACTGAACCACTAGTCGGTTAGGCCTCCCGGTCCTGGGTGGGATCCCGCCCAGGACCGGGAGGCCGACGCGCTTCACGGCTCCACCCGCACGACCGCGCGAAGCCGCGGCACCCACAGTCCATCGCGACGACCCGGAGGGGCAGAGTGACGACCGACACCCCGGCGGCGGCCGGCCGCACCGAGTCCCGGAACGGCCGTACCGAGTCCCGGAACGGCCGCACCGGGCCCCGGATCGGCCGTACCGAGCCGGCGATCGGCCGCGACGCCGACCGGCTGCTGCTGAGCGCGGTGCGCCGCAGCGGCGGCTGGGCCGGCCTCCTGGTGCTCGCGGCCCTCGGCAGCGTGCTGGCCCAGGTGCTGCTGCCCGCGGTGGTCGGCTCCGCCGTGGACAGCGCGATGTCCGGCCGGCCGGACGACGGGCGGATCACCACCTGCGCGGCGGTGATCGCCGTGTTCATCGTCTGCGAGGTGCTGTCCGACCTCGCTGCGGGCCGCAGCTCCGCCGCCGGCACGGCCTGGCTGCGCCGGGCCCAGCTGGCCCACCTGCTCACCCTCGGCGGCCGGGCCACCGCCCGCTTCGACCCCGGCGACCTCACCGCCCGGCTGATCGGCGGCGCCGCCGACGCGGGCGCCGCCGCGGAGGCCGCCGTCTGGGCGGCGCTCTCCGTCCTGCCGACCCTCACCAGCGTGGTCGCGCTCTGGCTGATCGACCCCTGGCTGGCCCTGACCTTCCTGGTCGGCATGCCCGCCCTGGTCTACTTCCTGCGCTCCTACGCCCAGGACATGTCCGCCCTGATCACCCGCTACCAGAAGGTCCAGGGCGCCATCGCGGCCGGCTTCGTCGAGGCGCTGGGCGGCATGCGCACCATCGCGGCGGCGGGCACCACGGACCGGGAGGCGGAGCGCGTGCTGCGCCCGCTCCCCGAACTGAGCGGCCTGGGCCACGGATTCTGGCGGGCGCAGACCAGGGTGGCCTCCCAAAGCGCCCTGCTGGCACCGCTGTTGGATGTCGCGGTGCTGTCGGTGGCCGGTTTCGGGCTGGCCGCCGGCCGGGTCACCCCGGGCGAGATGCTGGCCGCCTCCCGGTACGCCGCCCTGGGCACCGGCCTCGGCATGACCGCGATGTTCCTCGGCCGGCTCGCCCGCGCCAGGGCCGGCGGCGGACGCATCCGGGAGGTGCTCGCGGAGCCCGCCACGGCGTACGGCGTCCGGGCGCTCCCGTCCGGCCCCGGCCGGCTCGAACTGCGCGGGGTCACCGTCCGGGTGGACGGACGGGCCCTGCTGGACGGCGTCGACCTCACGGTGCCGGGCGGGACCTCGCTCGCGATCGTGGGCCGCTCCGGCACCGGCAAGTCCCTGCTCGCCGCGGTGGCGGGCAGGCTGACGGACCCGCACGGCGGGACCGTCCTGCTCGACGGGGTGCCGCTGCCCGAGCTGTCGCGCGAGGAACTGCGCGGCGCGATCGGGTACGCCTTCGAGCGCCCGGCCCTGCTGGGCCGCACGGTCGGCGAGGCCATCGCCCTCGACGACGTGGCGGAGGCGGACCGGCCGAGGCTCTCCCGCGCCGCCGCGGCGGCCTGCATCGACGCCTTCGTGGAGCGCCTGCCGGACGGCTACCGCACCGACCTGCGGGACGTGCCGATGTCCGGTGGCGAGGCCCAACGGATCGGTCTGGCAAGGGCGTTCGCGCACCGGGGCCGGGCCCTCGTGCTCGACGACGCGACCTCCAGCCTGGACACCGTGACCGAGTTCGAGGTCAGCACCGCGCTCACCACCGAACTGGCCGGCCGTACCCGCCTGATCGTCGCCCACCGGGCCTCCACCGCCGCCCGCTGCGATCTGGTGGCCTGGCTGGACGGCGGCGGCATCCGGCGGATCGGCCCGCACGACGAGCTCTGGGCCCTGCCCGAGTACCGGGCCGTCTTCCGGCCCGATCAACCCGTCGGCGAGGACCGCCCCGCCGACGAGGACCGCCCCGCCGACGGCGCCGGGCCCGACGCGGCCCGCCCCAGCCCCGCCGAGGTGGGCACGTGAACCGGACACCCGAGGTCTCCCTCCGGACCGAACTCCTCGCCCCGCTGCGCCGCAGTCCGCGGGTGGTCGTCCGGCTGGCGCTGTGGTCGGCGGTCGAGGCACTGCCCGGGTTCGCCGCCGGCCGCCTGGTGGCCGGCGCGGTGGACTCCGGCTTCGGCGCCGGCCGCCCCGGGGTCGGCATGGCCTACCTGGCCCTGCTCGGTGTCGCCGTCTTCGTCGGCGCCTGGGCGACCCGCCAGGTCTACCCGCGGCTGGCGGCCCTGGTCGAACCGCTGCGGGACGACCTGGTCCGCCGGGTGGTCACCGGCGGACTGCACGCGGCACGGACGGCCCCCGGCCGCCCCGACACCGCGGGCGTCGCCCGGCTGACCCAGCAGGTGGAGATCGTCCGCGAGGCGTACGCCGGGATCACCATGGTCGTCCGCCGGTTCGTCTTCAGCGTCGGCGGCGCCCTGCTGGGCATGTGCTTCCTGGAGCCGCTGGTCCTGGTCGTGGTGCTGCCGCCGCTGTTGGCCGCCGCCGGCCTGCTGGCACTGATGCTCCGCAGCACCACCGACGCCCAGCGGGAGCTGCTGCTCGCCGACGAGCGCCTAGCCGCCGAGGCGGGCGCCGTGATCGGCGGCCTGCGCGACGTGACCGCGGCCGGTGCCGAGCGGTGGACCGGTGACCGGCTCTCGACGGCGGTCGAGCGGCAGGCGCTGGCGGCGCGGCGGGTCGCCCGGCTGACCGCCGACCGGACCCTGGTGCTGGCCGTCGGCGGCTGGCTGCCGCTGGTCCTGCTGCTGTCCACGGCCTCCTGGCTGACCGGCCACGGCGTGACGGCCGGCGGGCTGCTCGGCTCCGTCACCTACATCACGCAGGGGCTCCAGCCCGCCCTGCAGACCCTGGTCCAGGGCCTGGGCGGCAGCGGCGTACGGCTGGCCGTCACCCTGCGGCGCATCCTGGAGTCCACCCCGCCCGAGCCCGCCGCCCCGGCGCCCGGGCCCGCGGGGCGCACACACGGCCCGTACGGCGTCGAGCTGAGCAAGGTCGGTTTCGCCTACGGTCCCGGCGCCGAGCCGGTGGTCCGCGACCTCGACCTGACGATCGGCCCGGGGGAGCACCTGGTGGTGGTCGGGCCGAGCGGGATCGGGAAGTCGACCCTGGCCGGTCTGATCGCCGGACTGCTCCGGCCGACCGGCGGCGAGGTGCGCCTCGGCGGGCGCCCGCTGCCCGCCGACCCCGCCGAACTCGCCCGCCACCGCGTCCTGATCCCCCAGGAGGCGTACGTCTTCACCGGCACCCTGGACGAGAACCTGCGGTACCTCGCCCCCGACGCCGGGCCCGGGGACGTGGACCGGGCGGTGGCCGCCATCGGGCTGGAAGGACTGGTCGAACGCCTCGGCGGCCACCGGGCGCAGATCGCGCCGGACGCGCTCTCGGCCGGCGAGCGCCAGCAGATCGCGCTGGCCCGCGCCTACCTGTCCCCGGCCGACCTGGTCGTCCTGGACGAGGCGACCTGCCACCTGGACCCGGTCGCGGAGGCCCGGGCCGAGGAGGCGTTCGCCCGCCGCCGGGGGTCCCTGCTGGTCATCGCCCACCGGATGAGTTCGGCGCTGCGGGCCGACCGGGTCCTGGTCATGGACGGCACCGACGCCGTCGCGGGCAGCCACGAGGAACTGCTGACGAGCTCCGCCCTCTACCGCGACCTCACCGGCCACTGGCGGCGCCCGGCCGGGGCCCGCTGAACGGGCGGCCACAGGCCCGCCCGGGGCGTCAGCCGAGCCGGGGCCCGACCGACAGCCAGCCCATCTCCTCGGCGATCCGGATCGCGTCCACCCGGCTGCGCCCCCCGGTCTTGGACACCGCGGCGGCCAGGTGGTTGCGGGCGGTGCCGGGCGAGATGAAGAGCCGGGCGGCGATCTCGGTGACGGAGGCCCCCTGCGCGGCGAGCCGCAGGGTGTCCAGTTCCCTGGGCGTCAGCGGGTTCTCGCGCGCACCCAGCGCGGCCAGGGCCAGCTCCGGGTCGACGGCCCGCTCGCCGGCGGCCACCTTCCTGATCGCCGCGGCCAGTTCCTCGGCCGGGGCATCCTTGCCGAGGAAGCCCAGCACGTGGGCGGAGAGCGCACTGCGCAGGTAGGCGGGCCGGGCCAGCCCGGTGAGCACCAGGGTCCCGCACTCCGGGAGCTTCTCGTGCAGTTCGGCGGCCGCCTGCAGTCCGTCCAGCCCGGGCATGTCGATGTCCAGCACCGCGACGTCCGGCCGCACCTCCAGCGCGGTCGGCACCACCAGGTCCCCGCGGTCCACGTCGGCGACGACCTCCAGGTCGTCCTCGTACGCGAGGAGCGCCATCAACGCGCTGCGCACCATGCTCATGTCCTCGGCCAACAGGACCCTGATCATCAGCCCGCCCCCTGTCAGGTAACCGCCACACGAAGACCTCATTAGACAACACGCCCTGGCCAAGCCCACTTCCGCTTGATCACGCCCGCCCTGCCCGCCGGTCGGCGTAGCCTTCGTGCATGGCAGAGAGCAAGGTCCGGAACGCGACGCCGAAGGCCGAGCCGGCGGTGAAGAAGGCGGCGAAGAAGCCCGCCGTGAAGCCGAGGAAGCCCGAGTCGCACCTGGCGATGGTGCGGCGGGCCCGGCGGATCAACCGCGAGTTGGCTGAGCTGTATCCGTACGCGCACCCGGAGCTGGACTTCGAGAACCCCTTCCAACTGCTGGTGGCCACCGTGCTGTCGGCGCAGACGACCGACCTGCGGGTGAACCAGACCACCCCCGCGCTGTTCGCGAAGTACCCGACGCCGGAGGACATGGCGGCGGCGAACCCGGAGGAGCTGGAGGAGGTCATCCGGCCGACCGGCTTCTTCCGGAACAAGGCGAAGTCGCTGATCGGCCTCTCGATCGCGCTGCGGGACGAGTTCGGCGGCGAGGTGCCGGGCCGCCTGGCCGACCTGGTGACCCTGCCGGGCGTCGGCCGCAAGACCGCCAACGTCGTGCTGGGCAACGCCTTCGGGGTCCCGGGGATCACCGTGGACACCCACTTCGGCCGGCTGGCCCGGCGGTTCGGCTGGACCGCCGAGGAGGACCCGGTGAAGGTCGAGGCGGTCGTCGCCGAGATCTTCCCGAAATCGGAGTGGACGATGCTCTCGCACCGCGTGGTCTTCCACGGCCGCCGGATCTGCCACGCCCGGAAGCCCGCCTGCGGTGCCTGCCCGGTCGCGCCGCTCTGCCCCGCGTACGGCGAGGGGGAGACCGACCCGGAGAAGGCACGCGCGCTGCTCAAGTACGAGATGGGCGGACAGCCCGGGCAACGGCTGAGGCCCCCGGCGGACTTCCCCGGCGAGGCGGCCGCCCGGGCCGACGCGGCCGGCCACGACGGTCGGGTCGCGGATCTGGCGGTGGCCGGATGATCACGCGCGGGATCGAGCGGGACGACCTTCCGGCCTGGCTGGAGCCGGTCCGGGAGGCGGCCGAGCGGGTGCTGCCGGAGCAGCTGAGCCGCTTTCTGCCGCCGGTCGAGGGCGGCCGGGCGGCGGCCGTGCTGATGCTGTTCGGCGAGGGCCCGGAGGGGCCGGACGTGCTGCTGATCGAGCGAGCCCGGTCGCTGCGCTCGCACGCCGGCCAGCCGTCCTTCCCGGGCGGCGCGCTCGATCCGGAGGACGGGGACCCGGAGGGCCCGGGCCCGATCGCGGCGGCGCTGCGCGAGGCCTGGGAGGAGACCGGCCTGGACCCGGCCGGGGTGCAGGTGTTCGCGGCACTGCCGCGGCTTTACATCCCGGTGAGCAGCTTCGTGGTGACCCCGGTGCTCGGCTGGTGGCGCGAGGAGTCGCCGGTGCGCCCGGTGGACCAGGGCGAGACCGGCGCGGTGTTCCGGGTGTCGATCGCCGACCTGGCGGACCCGGCGAACCGGGTGCGGCTGCGGCACCCCTCCGGTCACGTCGGCCCGGCCTTCGCGGTCGCCGGTCGGCTGGTGTGGGGCTTCACCGCCGGGGTGATCGACCGGGTGCTGCACCACAGCGGACTGGAGCTGGCCTGGGACCCGTCCCGGATCGTCGACCTCTCGGACGACGCGCTGGCCCTGGTCCAGGGCGACCTCGAACACTCCCGCGCGCTGCCGGGCGGCGACGCCGGAGCCTCGTGACCGACCGCCGGCGCGACCGGCCACCGGACCGTGGGAGGGTGTCGGAGTGAACGTGCTGGATGTGCTGCTGATCGCCGCTGCCGTGGGATTCGCCGTGTCGGGGTACCGGCAGGGCTTCGTGGTCGGTGTCCTGTCGCTGGTCGGCTTCCTCGGCGGCGGTCTGCTGGCCGTCGAGCTGCTGCCGCTGCTGCTCGACCACCTCAGCCCCGGCACCACGGCCTCGGTGGTGGCCGTCGTGGTGGTGATCGTCTTCGCCGCGATCGGCCAGGCGGTCACCGCGCACTTCGGCTGGAAGCTGCGCGGCCACATCGACCGCCGGCCGGCCCGGGTGCTGGACGCGGCCGGCGGCGCGGTGGTGAACGTGGTCTCGATGCTGCTGGTGGCCTGGCTGATCGGCTCGGCGCTGGCCGGGGCCTCGCTGCCGACGGTCTCCAAGCAGGTCCGTTCCTCGGCGATCCTCGGCGGGGTGCAGAACGCGCTGCCCTCGGACGCGCCGAACTGGTTCTCGGACTTCTCCAAGGTGCTCGCCCGCAACGGCTTCCCGCAGGTCTTCAACCCCTTCGAGCACGAGCCGATCACCCAGGTCGACACCCCGGACCCGGCGCTGGCCGCCAGCCCGGCGGTGGCGCGGGCCAAGCAGAGCCTGGTCAAGGTGGTCGGCACGGCGACGTCCTGCGGCAAGACCCTGGAGGGCAGCGGCTTCGTCTTCGCCCCGCACCGGGTGATGACCAACGCGCACGTGGTGGGCGGGGTCAGCGAGCCGACCGTGCAGATCGGCGGCGTCGGCCAGCTGTACGACGCGACGGTGGTCCGCTACGACTGGCAGCGCGACATCGCGGTCCTGGACGTGCCCAAGCTGAACGCGCCCGCGCTGACCTTCGCGGGCGAGGCGAAGACCAACGACAGCGCGATCGTGGCCGGCTTCCCGGAGAACGGCGCCTTCAACGTCCAGCCGGCCCGCATCCGCGGCCGGATCCAGGCCAACGGCCCGGACATCTACCACCGCGGCCCGGTGGTGCGCGACGTCTACTCGGTGCGCTCGGTGGTCCGCCAGGGCAACAGCGGCGGGCCGTTGCTCACCCCGGACGGCCAGGTGTACGGCGTGGTGTTCGCCAAGTCCCTGGACAGCGCCGACACCGGCTACGTGCTGACCGCGGCCGAGGTGCGCGAGGACGCCCAGCAGGGCGGCGCCGCGACCGCCCGGGTGGACACCCAGGGCTGCGCGCTCTGACCGGGCCGTCCCGGGCGGGGCCCGCAGGGGCAGCCTGTCCGGGACGGTCTGTCCGGGGATGCCGCCCCGGGCCGCGCCGGGCCGCGGCGTCCGATATCCGTCGTACCGTCAGCCCGCCCTGATAGCCTCGGCCGCGCTCACCCGTTCGGCTCAACCGGGCGCCGTCCCGGAGTGGGCCCGACGGGAGGTCGTGGCAGTCCGATGATGGGTCATTCGCACGCGGTGAGCGGGGCGATGCTGTACGCGGCGTCGGCCCCCTTCCTGCCCCCGCTGCTGCTGCACACCACGCTGCAGCCGGCGGACATACTGATGGGCACGGTGCTGTGCGCGGGTGCGGCCCTGCTGCCGGACCTCGACCACCACGACGGCTCGATCGCCAACTTCCTCGGCCCGGTCTCCAAGGCGCTCTGCCGCTTCGTGGCCTGGGCCTCCGGCGGTCACCGGCACGCCACCCACTCGCTGCTGTTCGTCGGGCTGATGGGCGCCGGCACCTGGGCCGGCGTGACCTTCCTGGGCCGCAACTTCACGCTCGGGCTGACCTTCTTCCTGCTGGCGCTGGCGATCAGGGCGCTGCGGCTCTGCCCGCCGGGCGACGGTCCGCAGGCCTGGATCACCATCATCGGGCTGTCCGCGCTGGGCACCTTCGGGATGAACACCTGGATGCCCAACTCGCCCGGCTGGCTGCCGTACGCGGTGGCGCTGGGCACGCTGGCGCACCTGCTGGGCGACTGCCTGACCAAGAAGGGCGCGCCGCTGCTCTGGCCGCACAAGGAGCGCTACGAGGTCGTGCTGATCAAGCGCAGCGGCAACGACGTCGAGACCAAGGTGCTGGTGCCGATCATGTCGGTGGCGACCTTCGTCCTGCTCTGGTTCACCGCGGTGTCGCCGATCACGAACTGAGCGGCGCGTTCCGGGCGGCCGTTCGACGGCCCGCCCGGTCGCCGGGTGTCACCGGACCCACGCGGCGCGAGGCCTCAGGTCTCGCGCCGCAGTCGTGCGCCCACCCAGCGGGCGCGCCGGCCGAGGATGCGCGGGATACCGAGCTGCCGCGGGTCCGCGCGGCGACTGCCGTCGAGGCCGTCGAAGCCGAGGTCGTCCGCCCGGTCGGGGCGGTGGGCGGAACGCTGCGGGCTGTTCTGGCGTCGGCCGCGCGGGGCGGCGCCGCGATCGGGCATCCAACTCATACCGGAATGGATGCCCCTGGGCCGGTGGAGGTAATCGCCCGGGGTGTGCCGAAATTGGCCTATGCGGTTGTCATATGAGCGAAACATCACGGGAGTTGGGTCCGAAGGCCCTTCCGTGACATGACACGTCCGGCCCCGGGCGCCTCGCCCGAGGTCACTCCTTGTGGCGCCCGACCCAGTCCAGCAACTCGGCGGTGAACTCCTCCGGCGCCTCCTCGTGCGGGAAGTGCCCGACCCCCGGCAGCAGCCGCCAGCGGTACGGCGCCGCCACGTACTCGCCGCCGCCGAGCGCCGTGTGCGAGAGCAGTACCGGGTCGGCCGCGCCCTGGACGTGCAGGGTCGGCGCGGTGATCGGCTTCTTCATCCGTCGTGCGAACTGGATGCCGTCCGGCCGCGCCAGCGACCGCAGCAGCCAGCGGTAGGGCTCGATCGAGCAGTGCGCGGTGCTCGGGATCTGGATCGCCTGCCGGTACGCGTGCACCGCGGCCTCGTCCAGGCCGTTCGGGCCGGTCCAGGAATCCAGGTAGCGGCCGACCAACTCGGCGTCGTCGGCCACCAGGCGGCGTTCCGGTATCCACGGCCGCTGGAAGCCCAGCACGTGCTCGAAGGCAGCGAACTGGCGGCGGTCGGTCAGCAGCGCCCGGCGCAGGTCCCTCGGGTGTGCCGCGGAGACCACGGTCAGGCTCTGGATGACGGACGGGCGCATCACCGCAGCCACCCAGGCCAGGGTGCCGCCGGAGGCGTGCCCCACCAGGTGGGCCCGGCGCTCGCCGAGCGAGCGGATCACCCCGGTGATGTCCAGGGCGAGGTTGCCGGGGTCGTACCCGCGCGGGGTGCGGTCGCTGCCGCCGATGCCCCGCAGGTCGAGCGCCACCGCCCGGTAGCCGGCTTCGGCGAGCGCGGTCAGCTGGTGGCGCCAGGCCCACCAGTACTCGGGCCAGCCGTGCACCAGCAGCACCAGCGGCCCCGAGCCCAGCTCGGCGATGTGGAAGCGGGCGCCGTTGGCCGCGAGGTCGCGGTGCGTCCACGGGCCGGACTGCCGGATGCTCCAGGCCTCGGCGGTCGCCCCGACGGGCCCCCGCCCGGGGACCGGGCCGGAGCCCCCGGGGACGAGCCCGGGGCCGGAGTCGGGGCCGGAATCGGCGGACGGCTGCGCGGGCACGGGCTTCTGGTCAAGCGGCATACCGAGAGCGTGTCACATCCGCGTGCCGGACACGTGCCCGGCACTCACTGTCGGCGGGTCCGCCCGGGGCACGGCGGCTGACCGGAGCCGTCCGCTCCCGGTACCGCCGGCGGGCTCCGTTGACGGGCTCCGTTGACGGTCCGTCGTCGGGGCCGCCCGTCAGCTCGACGACGGCTCGGCGGCAGTGCCCGTCGTCAGTGCCCGTCGTCAGTGCCGCCGGCGGGGCTGCCGGTGGGGCTGCCGGGGCCGCCGCCAGGGCTGTGGGCAGGGCCGTCGGCAGGCCGTCGCGGCGGCGGGACCGCCCTCACCCGGACGCGACCGCTTACGGGATGCGGCCCAGGGCCCGGTCGATCTCCTCCTTGGTGGCCGGGCGCGGCCGGGCGTTCTTCAGCACGTCGGCGGTCTTCTGGGCACCCTCGATGGTGCGGTGCGGCGGCTCGATCTTCTTGAACGAGCGGTACGCCAGCACCCCGAGCAGGACCGCGAGCAGCAGGTATGCGCCGGCCACGATCAGGAAGGACCAGCCCAGCGACAGGCCCAGCGCGTGGATGCCGTAGGCCGCGGCGGCGCTCAGCATCGGGATCGAGAACAGCGCCACCACACCGGCGACCGCCAGCGAGACACCGCCCGAGACGCCGCGCTTGACGTCCGCCCGGATCTCGGCCTTGGCGAGTGCGATCTCGTCGTGGACCAGCGCGGACAGATCGGCGGTGGCCGCCGCGAACAGCTGCCCCACTGAACGCTCGCCCTCGTAGGGCGCCCGGCCGTTGCTGGACGGGTCTGCGGTTCCTGCGGGCATCAGCGGTTCTCCTCTGCGGCTGTACGGCGTGACGCCCCGCGGGTCCGCGGTTCCGGGGCCGGTGGGGGTCCGGAGGCGTCAGTGGATTGTCGACAGCTCAGAATCATGCCCCTACCGGTCAGTCGGACACCACTCCGGGGCCCCGCCGGAGGGACGTGTCCCGGCCGGGGAAGGCCTGCGCGCGGTCGTCGGCGGGCCCACCGGCCGCCTCCCGGGCGGGGCTTCCGGGCTGCGGCCGGAGTCGGTGTGCGGAGCTTCCGGAGGGACCGTCAGCGGTCCGTCCCGGAGGTGTCGGGACTCCCGGGGTCCCCGGTGGCCTTCCGGTTCCCGGAGGCGTCGGTGGTGCCGGCGGCGCCGGAGTCCTCGGGGCCGGCGCCGGGCAGCGGCCGGGTCGCCTCGGAGGCCCGGGCCCGCTCCGAGATCCGCGCCCGCCACGCCGGGTCGTCCTCCTGGTAGACGTCCGGGATGCCGTCCCCGTCCAGGTCCCGGTCCTCCTCCTCGCACAGCGCGCGGTAGTGCCGGTTGCGCAGCTTCAGCAGCACGGTGGCGAGCACCGCGCAGAGCAGCGATCCGACCAGGACGGCCGTCTTGGACAGGTCCGCGAGTTCCGGGTCGTCCGGGAAGGCCAGCTCGCTGATGAGCAGCGAGACGGTGAAGCCGATGCCCGCGAGCACCGAGACGGCGACCATGTCGGCCCACTTGAGCTGCGGGTTCAGCTCGGCCCGAGTGAACCGGGCGGCCAGCCAGGTGCCGCCGAATATGCCCACCGACTTGCCGATCAGCAGGCCGGCCACGATGCCGATCGGGGTGGCCTGGGTGAATACCTCGCGCAGCGCCGGGCCGGAGATCGTCACCCCGGCCGAGAACAGGGCGAACAGGGGGACGGCCAGTCCGGCGGAGAGCGGGCGGACCAGGTGCTCGATGTGCTCGCCGGGGGAGTGCTGCTCGTCGCCCTCCCGGTGGCAGCGCAGCATCAGGCCCATCGCGACGCCCGCCACCGTGGCGTGGATGCCGCTCTCGTGCATCAGCGCCCAGGTGACCAGCGCCAGCGGCACGAACAGGTACCAGCCGTGCACCCCGCGCCGGTGCAGGAACCAGAACAGCACCAGCCCGGCGAAGGCCAGCCCGAGGGCCCAGAACTTGATGCCGGAGCTGAAGAAGACCGCGATGATCAGGATCGCGATCAGGTCGTCGACCACGGCCAGGGTGAGCAGGAAGGCACGCAGCGGCGAGGGCAGGTGGCTGCCGACCACGGCCAGCACGCCGAGGGCGAAGGCGATGTCGGTGGCGGTCGGGATCGCCCAGCCGCCGGGGTGCCCGCCGCTGCCGGAGTTCACCACGGCGAACACGATCGCGGGCAGCGCGACCCCGCAGACGGCGGCGATCACGGGCAGCAGCGCGGCGCTCGGCGTGCGCAGCTCGCCCGCGACGAACTCGCGTTTGAGCTCGATCCCGGCGACGAAGAAGAAGATCGTCAGCAGCCCGTCCTGGGCCCAGGTGGCCAGGGAGAGGTCGAGGTGGAGCGGGGCGGAGGGGCCGACGGTGTAGTCGAGCACGCTCTCGTACGCCTGCGGCCAGACGTTGGCCCAGATCAGCGCGATGACGGCGGCGCCCAGCAGCAGCACGCCGCCGACCGTCTCGGTGCGCAGGGCGTCGGTGATGAAGGTGCGCTCGGGCAGTGGCAGCCGGCCGAGGAACTGCCGGCGGCGGGTCGTCGGCTCGTGGACGGGCGGCTGGTCGGTCACGGGGGACCTCCTGAGGGGCTGGGAGCGGCAACGGATACACGGGTGGTGCAGTTGCCGACCAGACTTCCCGGCGCGCCCTGTGACGCCCGGATCCCCGACAGGGGGTCTTGACGCGTCCTTAGCAGTCTAACGGGACGTTCGGGTGACATCCGGATTGTCTTGATAAAGGACTTAAGCCCTGCGGGGCGGTTTCGCACTCCGGACGAGCAACGGCCGGGCGCCCGAACGGCCCGGCCGCAGGTGTTCGGGTGAACCCGTTCCCGTCCTCGCCCGCAGGCGACGTACGGTGCGCCCCGGTCGACGGCCACCCCCCGGCGGACCCGATCCCGGGTCCTCGTGCGAGCGGCCGACCACCCGCTCCACCCGGCCGGCCGCACCTCGGGCCTGTCCCGCGCGCCGGTGGCCTGCCCCGTTCTCCGATGGACCGCCCCGCCCGCCGGTGGGCAGCCCCGCCTTGGCTTCGGGCCGTTCGGCCCGGTGGGCACCGCGCTCAGACCCCGGTGGGGCGGGCGGTGCGGGCGGAGCGCGGTCCGTTGCCCGGGCGGGGGCCTGCCGCAGGGTGCCTCCGCGGTCCTGGGTGCGGCCGAGCACGGCTGTGCCCCGGGCGATGACGATCGCCCGGGGCACAGCCGCCGTTTCAGTCCGCGCAGTCCGTCAGGCCCGCGCAGTCCGTCGGGCCCGCGCGGCCCGTTCGCCGGGCTCAGCCGTTGCCGTTGTCCGAGGGCGGCAGCTGGGCCTGGATCTGGCTCATCACCGAGCTGTCGGCGAGGGTGGTGGTGTCGCCGACTTCGCGGCCTTCGGCGATGTCGCGCAGGAGGCGGCGCATGATCTTGCCGGAGCGGGTCTTGGGGAGTTCGCCGACGA